>CAJUFM010000027.1 GCA_910585745.1 uncultured Eubacterium sp.
TATTCTTATCAGAAAAGTCTAACTTCCATAGACACAAGATTTTTTACAGCCTCTGTAGAAAAATTCTATCCACTGCTGCTGTCGTTATGTATAGTTTTCATAATGAAATATAATAATTTGAATTATATTAATAATAAAAATATGGATAATGCAATTGAAGGTGTACTGACTGTTTCTGCATTAATTATTGGATTTGTTGGTGCTGTTTTGCCAGTTGTATTAAGCATGAAAAATGATTCTAAATTTGTAAAGTATATATTCGAAAGGGATAAAGATAAATTATTCATGAAATATATGAAAATAACGCTGGTGAGCGGATTGTTAACAATTGCTATATCAATTTCATTATATTTTAGGGCTGGTTTTTCTGGAAGTAAACTATATAATTATATATTTTTTGTTTGGTCTTTTTGTGTGGTTTTATTTATGCTGTCCACCTATAGATGTATTAATCATATGTTAAATCTGTTTTTTTCATCTGATAATGAAATTAGTGATAATGGTAATGATGCAAAAAAAAGCGAATATGAAAAAATATTAGAGAAAAATGATAAAAGTTGTTTATGAGATTGTTTTGATGGATTTTATGCTGAGATATAAAGGATTGTATTATCTGGATATATGAGGAAGAAATTAGTAATAAGATATTTAGAGA
This sequence comes from uncultured Eubacterium sp., assembly GCA_910585745.1. GTDB lineage: Bacteria > Bacillota > Clostridia > Lachnospirales > Lachnospiraceae > Eubacterium_F. The sequence continues at coordinate 656 of CAJUFM010000027.1, forward strand.
TGGAAACTTTAAGAGGTTTGAAGATTTTAAATATAATACATATTGGGATTAGTTTGATTTGAGACAGTTTGAATGAATGTTTCAGCTGTATGATGAAATTGCCAAAGAAACTATAACCAGTGCAAGGCTGTTATCTACGGTTATTTAAACATTGACTTTATATATATTAGTGGGAGAAAGAAAGTGATTATTACATTGCAAATTTAGATTCGATGTATTATAATTGAAAAAATATATAAAAGGAGACTAGAAGTGATGAATAATAAAGATGAAAAAATCAAGAGTTATCTTAATGGAGCAATTACAGTTGAATCAAGAATAGTTCCAGCGGAAGAAAGAACATGGACACCTGATGATAGAGGGGAGGTTACGGTTGTTTTAAAGGATAAAAATGTAAACTTTATTGAGTATGCAGAATTTTCTAGAGAGGGTGTAAAAAGAGGTCATCATTATCATACGGACTATGTCGAATATTTATATGTGTTAAGTGGAAGAATAAAAGTAATTGCACATGTCTTTAGCACAGGCGAAGAAATAACATTTGAGGTTGAAAAGTGTGATATGCTTACAATACAACCAAATGTTGCGCATGGTTTTATATCTTTAAGCAGGGCGGAAGTATTGACTAGTGGATATGGTGCTAATCCATTTGAAGATAGAAAAGTGTTTTCAGCTTTTTCAAAGGAATTATATGAATAAAAGAGTTGAAGTATCAAACGCATTACTTAGAAAATTGAAATTGTTTTACAAAGATAAAAGGTGTGTTTTAACCAAAAGCATATTTAATGTGGATTGGCATCATTTAGATGAAAACCATGCTAATACATGTTTTCAAAATCTGATTCCATTAAGCCGGGATTATAATAATTTATTAGAACAATATCGACGAATAGAAAAAAATAAGTATAACGATTGGTATGGTTATGATCCCAGTTTTTCTCCCGAAAGCATGGTGTTTACTAGTAGGCATTTCTATATGCAAGGTGAAGTGGCTTTGGCATATGGTTGTGCAAGACTGGCCTCATGGTTAGTTCGCCTTTACCCGTCAATATTTGGAAGATATAAAAATCATCTGATATATAGCTTGGAAGCTATGAAGTCTGCACGGCATTCTGGTGAGCAAGAGCTTATAAAAGATATTATAGGCAGAGATTTTATTCCATATATTGACAAGTTTAGGATTGCGGAAAAATTACAATTATTAGAAGAAGCGGCTTCTATTTTTCAAGAGTATGGTGATTATGTCAACGCAAAAGAAATTTTTGATATTCTCAATACAAAATATAAAACATATATTAAAAGAGATGCGCTGGAAACTCAAATTAGATTGTTGAGACGTTCTGCAATTTTACATTTGCAAGAGCATGATAAATTGTTAGACGCATTAGCCATGTTAAAAATGGCTAGAGATAATAATGGAGCATCAGATACAAATAGGTTGGCAGGCATCATTAATTCTACAGCATGGACATATATGTCATTGGAACAAGTGGACAAGGCTATTGAGAGTTTGGATGAAGTGATGGAAAGGGCGTTTAAGAGTGATGGGTTACATAATTCACTTTTTGTTGGACCATGGAATGCATTTGAAACTTTACTTACATACTATAATGCCTTAAATATAAAAGAAAAACGAAAAAACAAAAAAATAAAGAATATTGAAGAACAATTAAATTATATGACAGAATTATCTTCCGCAGAGCATTTTAAGTTACGTCCTGTTGCTTTCCAGATGTCATCTTCATTTAAAGGTGATATTAATCCCAACACATCTAGTTTGTATAGTAGTTTAACGTCATCTATATTAGAGAGAATGCATGTAGATTTAAGCGATATACTTAAAAACTTGGTAAAAGATATAATATCAAATTTGCAAAGTAGGATATAATTTTCATCCTGTGAATTATTTGAATAGTGCATGGAGAATTGGAGTTATAAGTGGAGAGATAAATAAATGTTATAATGAAAATTTGTTTTCAATGTTAAGAGGAAAGAATTTCAATAATTTGGAATATAATTAGAGAATAATTTTTCATTAGAAGAAATTGTTAAATATGCTTATTTAGTTGATAGATAGTTGATAGGATGCATTAGGAGCAAGACTGGCAAGTATTTTCGATTATGTCCCGAGAAAAAATATAACTTAATGATATAAATAGTAGCAGGATTATGTGATTTTTGCGTGATTAAAGTGTTTTGGCCTATAATGAAGGAACTGTATGTACCAATTGCAATATCAACGTTTATATGATGATACAACGAAGATTATTTTGAATACAAAAGGAACAATAGATGATGTCACTCCGGAAATGAAGCGATTGCTTGATTTTATTGACGGTAAAGAACCGGAGGATGATTATACTAGAGAATTGGATGAGGTAGTGCAGGCTGTCAGAAAAAATGAGAAATGGAGATTGGACTATATGACATTACAAATGCATTATCAGGAAAAATATGAGCAAGGGTATGATGAGGGCGATAGGAAAAGATTGCAGTTGCAATGAATATGTTACAAGATGGAGATTTGCCATTAGAAAAAATTGCAATGTATTCTGGACTTACTTTGGAGCAGGTTCTTAAATTAGAAAGGGAATTGCAGCTAATATAAGGTTTGTTTTTTGAGTGACAAAGAATTACAATATTTATAGTTGTGCGACATATGACAAAGCAGGAGAATTATGTATGTGAATTCCAAAAGATAAATTTGGTTTGGTAATTAAAGGCATTTCTGAAAAGTGCGAGGGAAGGATTGAGAGGTGCTGTGATTGATGAACAGATTCTCTGAGAAAGACTGGAAGATATTTCGAAGCAAGATTGCTGACTGGCAAGAAGCTTACATGGAAAAGCTGAACAAGGAATACATAGAATTACTGAGTGGAGAAGGCAATGCATCAGACAGGTTTTTGGTATTAGAGAAGCGGATAAGAGAGGATAAGAAGGATTGCGGTGTACAATGTGAAATGAGCAGATCCAACTAGTTCTACATTATAATGTCGCTGTTGAATGAAAGCGCAATTACTTTGGAGAATCTTGATGAATTTAGCGATGATCTAAAGGATACAAAAAAACATTTCTTCAAGAGGAAATGAGAAATGGAGGGTGCTAGGCATCCGGTGGATGTCTGTTAAGCACCGACCAAAACAGAGTGGAGAAGGACTATATGACATTACAGATGCATTATCAGGAAAAATATGAGCAGGGATATGATGAGGGAGATAGGAAAAAAGCAATCTCTGTAGTAATGAGAATGATAGAAGCGAATAAATTGTCTTCAGAGGAGATTGCGTTGTATTTTGGACTTACGCTACAACAGGTGCTTGAATTGGAAAAAGAATTGCAGCCAGTATAATGATTCCTGCCTAAGCTCCATCGAATTTCCGATGCTTCTATTTTGCTTCTAAAATTTTGAGAAGTCTTAGGATAATAGAAATAATATGCGAAATAGATGGATTAAAACGCATGAAATGGATACAAAAGTATCTCAAAGCAGTGCGGATGAGACGAGTTCGAATAGCGGATGATGTTAAAGGGTAACGTACATTTCCCTAGATGGTAAAAAAGTGGTTTCCCTTTGAAAAATTAAGAAAATGCGAAAATGTTAATATATAGTGCGAAAAGTACCAAAAACTGAGTGCTTTTTGCACTCTTTTTTTATTTTTTGGAAAAAACTGTACAAAAAGGAGGGGAAACGATGCCAAGGGCAAAGCTCTCTTATGCAGAAAGGCTGTATCTTGAATACTCGTTAAAGTGTGGCATATCTGGTTTTGATATATGCCTGCACTTAGGGATCAGCACACAGCAGTTAAAGAGAGAAAAAGAGCTCGGATGGGTCAAGGAAGAAAAAAGATACAGTGCTGAAAAAGCACAGCTTTCATTGAAATAAATTTGTAGATATATCTACAGGAAAGGATTAATGATGAAACAAAAATGGAAACGTTTTATGGCTGCCATCCTGGCAATGGCAGTGGTACTTACCATTTGTCCGCAGCTCAAAAGCCACACGGCACAGGCAGCAAGTGTCGGTTACGACAGGGTCTATGTATATGGTTCTTACACAATCGGAAGCAAAACGAAATCCGGCTGCTGGTTTAAATGGGACCTGAATGACAAGGCCGGATTTTGTATGACGCTGGGAGGTAAATGTTCCCGCGGTGCCACCTACGAGGCAGACGGCGGGCAGGCAACTTATACAAACAACAGCACAGGGGACAATCTCCTGATGGGGAAGATCATTTACTGGTATGACACAAAAAAAGGAGGCTCCAAAAGCGCATGGGTGACCGCACAGGGACTATTCTGGTGTATTAAGGAAGGTAAGACCAGCAAGGCAGACTTAACCAGTATCATCCATGACATCAAGGCGAATAACGGATACTATCCAGACCAGTCTGCTGAACAGATCTATTCGGATATTTTTGATACGGCCGATGCCTTTACGGCAACGGTACAGTCATGGAAGAAGACAGGGGCTTCAAGGGGATGGCAGGTACTGATGACGGTTGAGTCTGAAACAATTCCAATTCCTCCGAAAATAAAGACGCATGATTATCAGGCTGAGCTGAAATTCCGCCAGAAGGTAAAGGTAAAAAAAGTGGATGAGGATGGGAATGCACTAGCAGGTGTCAGCTTTACCTTATCAGTTGAAAATGATGATTTAAGTTCCTTCATCGTGGCTGACCAGAACGGAACTGGCCAGGAGATCAGTGTGGATGATGGGGGATATGAGATTGACGCCGTCACCGATGTTAATGGGGAAATCCTTTTTACCCTGATATATGAAGCCACTTCCTCCAAATATTATTACATCACATGGGTGGATGAAAAAGGAAACACTCATCAAGGAAGTGCCGGACTGGATGCCGATTCACAGGCAAAGGTCAAGAGTAAGTTTGACCGGCAGGAATGCAACTACCCGGCGGATATGACGAGCGGTTCCGCGTCCGGACTTGCATTTACGGAGATGGAAAATGAACTGAAAAAAATAGACAGTAAATATATCCTGACCGAGACATCCACCGGAAATGGAAACCTCATTGCCGGAACAGAGTATGCGGCCGGAAAAAGCTTTACTGTAGGCAGTGACCGGAACGTCTACTATCTGAAAGGAAATGCAGGATATGCAGGAGGCTGGGAGGATGACCTCGGTTACCTGACAGACGACCAGGGCAATCCTCTGGACATGACATACCAGGTAGGGACGGTGACAAACCAGTATAAAAAAGTGGCAGTGAATGTACAGAAGAAAGCGGGAAACACCGCTGATGGCAAAGCATACGGGAACGCGAAACTGTCCGGTGCGGTCTACATGCTTTACAACGATGCCGCCTGTACGCAGCCGGCAACCGTCTATACGTCAGAAAACGGAACGTATACAAAAACATGTGCCGGATACACGACAGATGCAGACGGAAAGATCAGTACGGATTTTCTACGGAGCGGAACAGCCTACTATCTGAAAGAAGTATCCCCTCCGGCAGGCTTCCTTCTAAGTGATGAGGTAATCCCGGTTACTGTGGATGGAACGCCTTATACAGCGGAATGGACACCGGATGCAGCAACGGTTCAGGCTTATGAACCACTGATTTTTAACACCATAAGCGTCATAAAGTACTGCGCGGATCCGGAAGAGAGTAATGTCGGTGACGGGGCGGGGCATTTACTGGTAGGCGAAAAGGGAGCCACGTTCCAGGTCTGGCTGGAATCGGCGGGCGGCTATGAAGCAGCTAACGACACCTACGAGAGGGACACAATTGTCTGTGATGAAGAAGGTGTTGCGACCACAAAACAGCTTGCCTATGGTACATATGTCGTGCACCAGACAAAATGCGGGGAAGGCAGGGATACGGCGCTGGTACATGACTTTAAGGTGGAAGTAAAGGAGGATTCCAGCCAGAGGCCGAACGGATATAAAAAAATCGCGGAAGATCCCGATTTTACCTCCTACGTCCGCGTCACCAAAGTTGACAAGCAGACCGGCAAGTCCGTTCTGAAAGCCGGAACCGTATATCAGATTTATAAGGTAAACGGTGACGGTACGGAAACACTAGTGTCACAGAGTTACAGTGATGGCACCGGGATGAATACCGTATCTGAATATGTGACCGATGAATCCGGGCAGATCATGACAGTAAAGCCATTAAAGAGCGGGACGTACCGTGTGTATGAGAGGGATTCCGCCCCTGGACTGCGGATCGAAACGAAATATATTGAGATTGAGATTAACAGTAAAAACGATAATTATAAGATCTACACCGATGAACTGGGAAATACATACCAGGTCACAGAGGGAACGTACATCAACACAGAAACAAAGGGTAAACTGACAATCGCAAAAACCGGTGAAGTCCTGACCGGCTTCGATAAGAAAGAAAAGAAATTCGTGTATGAGGACAGAAACCTTTCCGATGCAGTCTTTGGGATCTATGCAGACGGGGATATCCTGACGCAGGATGCCCAGGGGACAAAATGGTTTGACGATGGGGAGCTGGTTGCCACGATCACGAGCGGTACTGGTGCAGAGTTTACGAAAGACATCGAAAATATCACCGGATACGAAACAGCAGAGGACGGAAAAGTGACCGTTACGCTGCCACTCGGGAACTATATTGTCAGGGAAATATCAACCCCGTATGGATATGTCCTGCCGGAAAAATCTGAATGGAACGTAAACTTTACGTGGAACAACAGCTGGGATGAGTATGTCATTAATTCTACCAAGGCAACGGATAAAGAAGGCATCCTCAACGTGTGGAATGAAAGAGCGAAAGCAGCGATCGGGATTACAAAATTAGATCAGCAGAATAAAGCACCTATCAGCGGTGCCGTTTTCGGGGTATACACGCCGGATGACATCTATAATGCAGATGGGAAGAGGATTGTAAAAGCAGGAACACAGATTGGGGAGATTACAACCGGGGATGACGGTATGGCGCAGACGCTGCCGGATCTGCCCCTTATGTCAGAAGGCTATCAGAAAGAAGAAAGCGTAAGCGGTGGTGCGGTAAAAGCAGAGACGGGGAAAGGGCAGAAATTAAATTCCGGAAAATATTATCTGAAGGAGCTTTCTGTATCCGACAGCTATTATCTGGATCAAACAGAAATTCCGGTACATGTAATATACAAGGATGCAGAGACAGAAGTAATAGCAGTAAATAAGAAACTAGAAAACGTTGTGACAGAGGCAGAGGTTGAAAAGCTGACCCTTGCCGATTCTGTCGAACTGTCAGGATGCGGAATGAAGATCACGGATGAGGAAGGGAATGAGATTCTTTCGTGGATTTCCGGTGATAAAAACAGCATCCAGATCAGTGACAGATTGAAGGGACTCGGGTATGTAAACTTCCGGACAGAGATGGATGAAAAGGGGAACCTGGCCATCCGGGGACTGTTCCATGACAGGGAATATACGCTGACAGAGACAAGACCGGCAGATGGGTATGTAACCGCAGAGGAAATTTGTTTCCGGCTTGTAAAAAAACAGTATCAGATTTCATCAGCCAGGGAAATAACCCCGGCAGGAATACCACAGAAAGAAAAGTGGATGCCTTTGTTTTCAAAGGACGCATTTCATTTGCTGATAACAGGAGGGCAGAATACTATGACATTGCCAGCCAATGCTGGAAATGATGTACATCTGCCACAGATTGAAATACCAGTGGTGGAAACTTCCGGGGTCGAGACACAAACAGTAACCATTGCAGAAATTAAAAACACTCAGGATGGTTCGTTTGTTTCTTCAGATAACAACGTGGTACGGATGTATGATGATACCACCAAGATACTCTTTTCAAAGACTGACATTACCGGTACGAAAGAAGTTGAAGGATGCCAGTTGGTTATTACCAAAAAATCAGACGGTGCTTTGGTTGAGGAATGGACATCCGGAAAAGAGGCATATCTGGTTGAAGGAAAATTAGTGGCAGGGGAAACCTACACGCTGACTGAAAAAAGACCGGCGGATGGGTATGTGACAGCGGACAGTATTGATTTTGTGATCCGGGACACAGGGGAAGTACAGAAAGTCTGGATGAAGGATGACACAACAAAAATCCGTTTCCGGAAGGAGGCTTCTGATACGAAAAAACTTTTGCCTGGAGCAAAATATCATGTCTACGACAGTTCCGGTACAAAAGTGTATGCTTTTACGACAAAAGCAAAAAAAGCAGAGATGATCGAAGGCGTGTTAAAAGTGGGCGAAACCTATACTTTTGTGGAAAAGAAAGCACCAAAGAATTATGAAAAAGCAGCAGATGTAACGATTACGGTCAAAGATACCGGAAAGGTGCAGAAACTGAAAGCGGTGGATAAACGGAAAGCGGGAAAGATCGTAACCGACACTCCGGATGATTTTTCGGAGGGGGGAGATGGGATTTCTCCTAAAACGGGGTATATGATCCTCATTATGGTACTGACACTTCTCATGACGGTATCCGGCACCGCTGCATACCGCATATGGAGGAGGAAAAAAGTACATGAAACAATACAGGGTTAATATTCTGGCTGTCATGATGGCAGTGTTTCTTTCCTTCCTGCCGCCGGGGGAAGCGTATGCTTCCTCTGACAGCGGGATAATGAAAAAAGAAGTGGAATATCAGGGGAGGGACAAAGCGCAAAAAGCGGACGCATATTTTCAAAAAAAGATTGTGGAAGACGGAAGTACATGGAACCTTCAGGAGATCCGTTACGAGATAGTCAAAGAGGAACCTGTCATGATTTCAGAACCGGTAACGGAGACAGTGAAGAGTGGAGTCGTAAATGCCGGGGAAACGTATTTGCCGGCAGAAACAGTCTCAAAAGAAGGTATTACCTATAAACTTTCAGAAACTACAGAAAATGAGGTGGTCGTAAAGAACGGCTATATTCGGAGAGTGACTGGCTATTTGGAATATGACAGCCTGGAAAAAGCGAAGTCTGCTCCGGCAACAAAGTTTGTGACAGCTACAGACCGACGAACGGGTGAAGACATTTCAATGAAATGCGGTTATGTCGGTATTACCAGGAAGACCGATACATGGGAAGATACCCATATAGACATTACTTTTGTATCTTACGATGCGGATACGTTCCAGTGGAACCAGGTAACTGTCCCCAAAAACAGAGAGAATCCCTTAAAAGGATACGAAGATCAACTGTTAAAGAGTGTTGGGGAAAGCCAGGATAATTACCGGATCCGGAATATCCATTGGGCAGGGAGAGCATATAAAAATGAAAAAGGGGTTCTCTGCCGGAATGCAAGAGCGGAAGTAAGTAAGCGGACCAAACATTACCGGGTAAATTACAGCGGGGAAAGTACAGTAGAGGATATAAAGGGAACGGTTTATACTTCGGTGTACACCGGATTAAAGGAAAAAGACAGCGGAGAGCGGAATTATACGATACGGGCGGTGGCGGTTTATGCAAAGCAGAGGGGCATTCCCATCATGGGAATCACACTGGGGTTCCTTCTGATCTTACTGATTGTGGTTGGGATCATATTTATCCTGAAAAAGAAGCAGAAGCCGGGGAATAAAACGGCGGAACAGGCAGGAAGAAATGTGTACCCATAAACAATAAAGCACCTTTTTACATCACGGGAAAATATGGCATGGCAGTAAAAGCTGCCATGCGGAAAGGAGAAAAGGAATATGGACAAATTTGCAGGAAATATAAAAACACTCATTGAAGCAGTGCAGCCATATACATGGGTGGTTATCATGGTAGGTTTGATTTCAATCGGGGTTATGTTTGCGATCCCATCGGAAAAAGCACATCAGGCAGGAAAAGCTAGTGCCCCATGGATAATCGTTGGATCATTATTCATTGCAGGAGCGGTTTATATTGGAAATTGGATATTTGGCAAAATTACATTTTAACTATCATCAGTTATTCTATTTGTGGGGAGGGCGTAAGGTCTCTCCACAAATAAATTAATGACTGTCATACCTGATTAAGTTATTAAAAACTGAATAGAACCTGGTTGTCAGGTATCTTGATCTTAAATGTATTGTGACAGGAAGGAAATCAAAATGAAAGAACATAAAACAGAGAGAGTTATGAAGCTGGAACGCCTGTTAGGAACATGGAAAGCGGTTGCCATAATAATCATAGGAATGGATGTCCTGCTTTTTATGGCAGTAAATTACATCATAAATCTGGTTTTGTACCTTCCAATGGTGGTGCAGGATCTGGATAACCCATTAAAGTATCTGGGATTAAGGAACCTATTTCCAAGGATGCAGATGTTGGTTGAATACAAGGGATTTTATAGTGTTGTTCTGATCGCGTATGTACTTGCCTGTCTGATCATTGATATTCGCCAGGCATACCAAATGAGGACGGCATTCAGTGAAAAGGGATTTAATCTAGGGCAGAAAGGCGTGGCAAGGTGGACGACCAATCAGGAAATTAAAGAGCAGTATGAGGAAATCCCGGACAGGGATCTCCCCTTTTCGGGAGCAGGTGGGACGATCATTTCCCGGATAGGGAACCGGCTTTACATTGACACGAGCCCAGTCAATAATCTGCTCATAGGTATCACGCGCTCCGGAAAAGGAGAAATGTTTGTCTTTCCAAGTATTGATGTATATTCGAGGGCGGAGGAAAAAACATCTATGGTAGTCTGCGATCCTAAGATGGAGTTGTATAAAAGTTCCAAACAAACGTTGGAGGAACGAGGGTATGAAGTTTATCTTCTGAACCTGGACGACCCGCTCCACTCGATGGGGTTTAATCCGCTGGAGCAGATCTTAAACCTGTATCTGGACAAGGATTATGCTAACGCTGAATTGCTGGCACAGGCATTCAGTTACTCGATCTTCAATCCGGATAAGCCGACCGATTCAGATACATTTTGGAATGATATGTCCTCCAGCCTGTTGACAGCACTTATACTGGCGCACCTGGAAGACTGCATCCAGATGGATGAAATAGAGAATGAGAAAGAACGAAAAAAATGGGAGAGGGAAGGACACAAGGAACCGTTTGAGCCATCCCACAGAAATATAAAAAAAGTAACCATGTATTCCATTATCAATACATTTACGGAGCTGGCAAGAGTGAAGGGTCAGGATGATCCAGACATTAACCTGTTGGATGATTATTTTAACAAACGTCCGGCGCTGAACCGGGCAAAGCTCAAATATGCCGGAATAGAGATAGCCAGTTACCGCACGAAATCATCAATCTTTGCTACCCTGCTATCAAAGCTGACAGTGTTTACCTATGAAAATGTGGCAAAGCTGACAGCGGAAAGCAGTATCCGTTTAGAGGATATCGGTTTCGGGGAACGTCCAGTGGCAGTATTTCTGGGAATCCCGGATTATGATAAATCCACTCATTTTTTAGCTTCTGTTTTTATCCGCCAGATGTATTTTGTCCTGGCAAAGAAAGCAACCCGGAGCAGGTCCGGAAAATGTGCGCGAAGGGTTAAAGTGATTGCGGATGAGTTTGGAAACATTCCGGCGATCGAGGGAATGGAAAATATTATTACAGTCTGCTTAGGGAGGAATATTTCTTTTGACCTGGTGATCCAGTCCTATTCCCAGCTGAAGAAATTATATGGGGAAAATGATGAGACGATCATTGGAAACTGCGGTAATCAGATTTACATACTGACCGATGATGAGAACACGGCAGAAGGTTTTTCAAAACTGCTGGGAAATGAAACGATCATTGATATGCAGCGTTCCGGGGAACGGATCTCTACCCATAAGCATTTTATGGAAAACACACAGGAAAAACCGTTATTGAATTTGAATGAGCTGATGGAGCTTTACGAGGGAGAGTGTGTGGTAAAGCGTGTCATGAAACGGACAGACAGGAAGGGAAGAAAAATCCGTCCCACTCCAATTTTCAACAGTACTGTTTCTGGAAAACGTTTTTTATTCCGTTATGAATATTTGACAGACACGTTTCCAAATCCAAATACGATTGATTTATATGAGATTAATACAGAAGACAGGGGTTATGTCAATCTGAGAGAACGGGTATGGAATCCAAAGGATTCTTTTCAGTTATTTGCCAAAGGCCAAAAAGAAGATAAGGTGCAGTTGACGCTTTCCCATCTCAGCAATAAGGAACAGATGCTGGATGCCTTAAAAAATGTTGCAGGAATAGAACAGATACCAGAAGACACGACGGTTGATCGGCTGATCAATTTAATTACCAGATCAGAGATAAAAGCAGCAGAAAAAGAATCCCTTCTTAGTCTGCTCAGTATTGGAAGCCAGACTGTATCTTGAAGAAAAATGAGAAATGGAATGGAGGGTGTATATGAATAAAAGAAAAAGGAATATCCTGATACTCAGTAGTATGGGATTTATTTTAATCGGCATACTCTTTTGTCATAGAGATATTCTTGCTTTATCTGAAGATAAGGTAACAGAGATTCTTGTAAAAAATAATGAACTCTTTACAAATAACTCTATTGCAGGCTCTGTATTGAGGACAATTGGATGGGGATTGTTGTTTTTGCTTGCCCTTTTAGGTTCTGCCTGTGCAGATTTATATGACACCTGTTTTGGATTTGTTGATTTTACCTCATATGAAAAAGTAACAGCCTTTATTGATGACTTTAAACCGGTTTTTATTGCCCTGATCTGTGCCTCGCTTGTTTTTCTGGGTATCCTGCTCATTTTCTGGCAGGAAAAGAAACCGAAGTTTGTAATGAACCTGGTAATAGCGGTGCTTGTAGTATCATCTTCCAGTTTTATAATGGATTCCATGAATGGTTTTCTTGCTTCGGATGTCCGCAGTGAAATTATGGGAAATGAAAAATCCAGTGGCATGGTTTACGAAACAATCGGCAGTAATATACACGACCTGTTGTATTTAGATGCAAAGATAGGATTGAACAATCTGAATGGAATGACAGGGGGAGTAAAAAATTCAGATATTACTTATGATTCCTTTAAGGAAGAGCAGTTTATGACCCTTGATATCAATGAGACAGTGGAGCCGGATGATGTCAAAGAAGAATCACAGGATATCGTAAAAAAAGAAGTGAGCGTGAAGTATGAGAATTTAAAAATGGTATATGGTGTTGCAGCTGTATACGATGGAGTGGCATGGACAGATCTGTTGAATGAGTACTATTACAGATACACAGTAGATTGGTTTGTTGTTTATCTGGAACTGCTGTCTCTGATAATCGTATATCTGTTTATGTCATATAAAGTGATACGGCTTTTATTTGAAATCGTAATGCATCGTTTTCTCGCTTATCTATACTCGGCTAATCTGACAAACAGTCAGAAAATATTGAAGATATTGGACAGTTTAAAGGATAGTTACATCGTTTTGATCATGACAATGGTCTGCATTAAAATGTATCTGCTGGCATGTAAGTTTATTTCCGGTTGGCAGATTTCCGGAATATCGAAAGGGATCATTCTTCTTTTTATCGCTTTCGTTGTGATCGACGGCCCGAACCTGATACAGAAACTGACCGGTATCGACGCCGGGCTTTCAGATGGCATGGGTAAACTGATGACGATGTTTTATGGAAGCCAGATGGCGGGAAGTGTTGCAAGGACTGGCGCCAATCTAGTTGGGGCAGGAGCGGGAGTGATCGGAAAAGGCGGCAGATTTTTAAAGGAACATGCGATGGGACGCACTTCCAGCGGAAAGGCTGCCTTTGAAGAAGGAATGAAATCCGGAGGTGAAAACATGCCGGATGGAAAGGTAAATGAAGGGGACACGGGGAATCCGGACGTGAATCGGAATGAAGAGAACCGGACAGGAGATAAATTTAACCAGACAAATAACAGCAATGACAGGAATATGGAAGCATCCATTCATGAACAGGATCCGATGATGGGTGGAAGGGAAATGAAGATGGAACAGGAAAACAGTTCCGGCAGTGGGGAACGGAATCTTTCCGGAGGACATCCGGATGGAGGGAACATCACTCCGGATGTAGAACATACGGGAGAGGATTCGCCACGGAATGATGGTTCGGAAAGGGGAGCAGCAGATTCCTGTCAAAGTTCCAGTACGATGAAACAGGATCCGAACATGCAGAACCAGAACAACCGGATGGACGACATCGGGAAAAACCTTCAGGGGAAAGCAGAAGCCCTGAACGGGATGCAGTCCGGCAGGGGAGAAAGTCCGGCAGAAGAGATGAAGCAGATGGAAAACGAACTGGGCGGAAAAGGCGGAGAGCTGTTTGCATCCGGTTATGGAGACCAGAAACCGCTGGATGCCGGTGGAAGCATGTTGTCAGGAAACCCGGCCATGATGCCGGAGGGAGGTCAGAGTAAACCACCGCAGACAGCAGAGAACCGGATGGCGAGGGAGGCATTAAAAAATGAATGGGAACAGGAGGACGGTAAAAAATGAGGTACATTGTTGCACAGGAAATAAAATCGGAAACCAAAGTGGGAAGGAGCATTTACTTATTTGACCTGTTTTTTGTCATCATTTATATTTGCATTTCGGTTGTTCTGGCATCTGCTGTCCATGAGAGCCTGACCATACTGTTTTATATATTTTCCTTTGGCTGTGCACTTTTTCTGACAGCGAAAAGCCCTGCAAACCGAAAGCGGCGTAATTACGAGAGCATCATTTTGTTTCTGCGGAGGGATAAGGAAGTGTACCGTCCGGTTATGACCGGTTCCGGAAATGAAGGGGAGGAATAAGCGGATGGCGAAGAAAAAAGCAGCAAAGGGTGTTAGGAAAAGTATTCTGGAACTGATTGATATCCAGGGATATGACAAGAAAAATAATTGTTACTGCATGAAAGACGGCAGTTACATGAATATCATCCAGATCACATCGAAGGATCTGGTCAATTCGTCGGATGATGAGGTGGAGTATGACTGTCTCCGGTTTGCCAGACTGTACAAACTGTACGCAGAGGATATCAAGATCATAACCATGAATTTCCCCTGTGATACAGCTGAACAGCAGCATTATATCGAACACAAAATGCAGAAACAGGCAAATCCGGTTTACAAAAGCTTTCTGCAGAGGAAGCTGGATGAACTGGTATGGCTCGGCAAACATGATACGACAAGGGAATATTACTATATGATCTTTGCAAAAAACACGGAGGAGATGGAAAAAAACACGCTGCTCTTAATGAATACACTGGGAAGGGGAAAGAACGGGCTTCTGGCGTACCTGACGGAAGAAAAGAAGCAGCAGATCCTGTTCCGGCTTGCCAATAAATGCAGCATGATGAATTAGGGGGAAAGCAGATGAAAAAAAATAGAAACAAAAATGCAGCGGATTTACTTCTGCTTCAAAAGATACAGCCACAGGGCGGGATCACCTTTTTGGATGCTAAATTTATCTCTGCCGGCGGGGGATATGAAGCGTGCCTCCATGTTTATGAATTTCCGAAAACCCTGGATGATTACTGGCTGGCAAGGGTATGTAACATCAACAATACGGTTGTGACCGTGGATATTTCGACGGACAATATCATCGAGGTAAAGAAAAATATCAACCGGTCGATGAAGGAGCAGAATTTCCGTTACCGGGAAGCCAAAGATTTTCAGGAACAGTACGACGCACAGAAACGGTGGCAGGAAATGGAGCGTCTGTTTGATGAAATCAATTCTCTGGGCGAAGTGATCAAATTGTTACATATCCGGATCTTTGTGGCAGACCGTTCCTGGGTGACGCTGGAGGATAAGATCAAAAACATTATGGCGGGACTTGAAAGCAATGGATTCCAGTCTGCCATCTACCTAAACGAATCAAAGAACGAATGGACAAGCATGTACCGCTCATACCTGGCACAGAAAGATGAACTTTTCTCAACGTATGGACAGCCTCTGACATCGAATGCCGTCGCTGCCGGGAACCCGTTCCATTTCTCTTCCCTGGAGGATAAAACAGGAACTTTTTTGGGGAAAACACCCTGCGGGGGAAACGTGCTGTTTGATCTGTTCACGAAATCCGGAAGCCGTCTTTATTATAACTTTTTATGTGTGGGGACGATGGGATCCGGAAAGAGTACGCTCCTGAAGAAACAGTTTCTGTCGAATGCCGTGCTGGGAAATTTCGTGCGGACGTTTGATATTTCCGGGGAATTTGCCACACTGACAAAGGTACTGGGGGGAAAGGTGATCAATCTGGACGGGACAGGGGGGATCCTGAATCCGCTGGAGATCCTCCGTGCCGGTGATGATGATGGCGTCAGCTTTACCAGACACATTTCCAAAGTGAGTACCATATATCGTTTTCTCGTCGGCGGACAGGCAGAGATGGAAGAGGTCATTGAGTTTGAGGAAATCTTGCGGGAGATTTACCGTGAATTCGGCTTCGAGATGAAAAACGGGGAAATGCGGGGGCAGATTACCGGGCTTCCGGCGGACAGGTATCCGACGTTTTCCGATATGCTGGTATTTTTGGAACGTAAGATGAAAGAACTGCAGGATGCAAAGTATGAAGATGTGGAGATTGAACTGATCAAGAGGAATCTTCTGCGGATGGATAAGATCCGGAAAGTGATCGAAAATATCGTAAACACCTATGGGAATCTTTTTAACGGGCATACGAGCATTGACAACATCCTCGATGAGCAGATCGTGACCTTTGATATTTCCACCCTGAAGGAACTGAAAGCAGAAATATTTGATGCCCAGCTTTTTAATATGGTGTCCCTGTGCTGGGACAACTGTGTCACCAATGGAAAACTTATGCTCCAGATGCTGGATAAAAATGATATTACAAACTGGGATATTGTAAAGAGTCTGATCCTGATCGATGAATCGCACCGATGGGTAAATGCGAAGAAGCCCCATGCGCTGGATCTGATCACAGTTTATCTAAGGGAGGCAAGAAAATATTTTGGAGGCATCGGACTGGCCAGCCAGAGCATCCGTGATTATGTCCCAGAGGGATCTGGAAGTACTGAGATTGACAAGATCAAGACAATTTTTGAGCTGACGCAGTATAAGTTTATATTTCATCAGGATAGTAATGTGACGCCGTTGTTGAACACAATCTTTGAAAATGTTCTGACACAGTCGCAGATCTCACGGATCCCAAAGCTTGAGGTCGGGGAAAACATTTTATGTATCGCTTCTGACCGGAATCTTGAATTTAAAGTACATCTCACTACGGAGGAAGAGAAGATATTCCAGGGAGGTGTGTGATGGTGGAAAGACTTAGGAAGAAAGGGGCAGTGATAGCCATAGTTATCATAGTCCCCATTATGCTTCTCGTATCAATTGTAGGGAGTGTCACATCACAGATTTCGGCCGTTCTTGTAGGCGGGGAAGAAGAGGGGAGTATAGGAGGAGACAGTACAATTACAGTGTCCCTGAATATCAGCCCGGACGTGGAAAGATATAGAGAACTGGTGCTGGCAGAGGCAAAAAAGCATGGAATGGAAGCGTACATAAATCTGTTTCTGGCAGTGATCATGCAGGAATCCGGCGGACAGGGAGGAGATATTTTTCAGGCTTCCGAATCCCTTGGACTGCCGCCAAATACACTTGATACGGCGGGGAGCATTGAACAGGGGGTAAAATATTTATCCGGAATGATCACCAAGGCCGGAGTGACGTCACCAGAAGACCTCGAACATATCCGGTTAGCCCTCCAGGGATATAACTTTGGCGGCGGTTATATTGATTATGCCATGAAAAATGGTGGGAAATGGACGCAGGAAAATACATTCGGTTATGCAAAAGAAAAGTCGGGTGGTGTCAGAAATACGGGAAGCCGGGCAGAGCAGCTCGGCCCCTGTCACTATGGCGACCAGTATTACACAGATCATGTACTGCGTTATTACCAGCGTGGCGATCAGGAGGAAGAAAGTGTAGCAGCTGGAGAGGCTGCTAAGGTAGCATTGGAAGGAAGGCTTGACTGGCTTTTTCCGGATGGAGTACCATCATCCCCAAATGAGATGCAGAAATATCTAACACAGATCACTGTCCCCATCATAAATAAGAATGGAAAGGCAGCGACGATGATCTTAACGGTTCATAAAAAGCTTGCGGAAGAAATTAAAAAGGTGTTCGAGGACATGAAAAGAGCCGGTTTTAAGATCAAGCCGGAGGAAACCGCGGGGTATAACTGGAGGACAATGGCAAGCAACAGTTCCAAGGTTTCCCATCATTCCTACGGCTGTGTGGTTGATGTAAACTGGACAAGCAACGGGGCATCTTACACAAGCTGGGGATATCATCCGGGAGAGGATGAGTACAGTGTGACAAAGAAAATCGTAAACATTTGGAAACGTCATGGATTTTACTGGGGAGGGGACTGGAGTACTGCTTATTTCGATCCCATGCACTTTACCTATACAAACCATTAGGAAGGAGAGATATGAGTATTGAACAAAGGGAAAAGCATCGGTATTTGCTGTCTTTTTGCCGCTGTGGCAATACTGGCAGTTGCATTGTTTTATCAGGTACCAGCAGAAAGTGAGGACAGCTATAGAACAGAAACCGGTAATGTGGCAGAGGTAACATTTCCAGCAGTATCTGGTCAGGAAGCCAGTGCGGTTCAGACAACGGAAACCGTAGCCACGGCTACAGAAAACGTAGCCAGGGAAGAACAACCGGCAGAACAGACAGAAGAACTGGAACGCGGAGAGTATTCAAAAGTTCAAATGGAACTCAGGGATATGGATGATGAAGTGCTTTCACTTATAGGTGTCACAAAAGACAGACTGGCAGAAGAAATCCGGATTTTTGCGAACGGATATGGTTTCGCCGATATGACGGAAACCCATTATTACGGGGAGACCATTATCGACCATAAAAAGAATACAGTCAGTGCGGGTTTTTATTTCCAGACACCGGAATCGGGAACTTTTAAATTTCATGTGATTGTTCAGCGGGATAAGAAAACACTCCGTTTTGAACCGTGGTAGAAAGGAAGGAATGGGTATGAAGAAACCATTAAAAAAGATGTATGTCTGTTGCAGTGAGCTGCAGAAAGAATTTTTTTGCAAAAAGATCCGGCAGGTACTCGGTGAGTATGTCGTGCCGGTACTGGATTACCGGAAAGCGGATGCGGCATATGTGATCGGAGAGCCGGATGGGCAGATGAAGGAGGAATTGGAAGCGATAAAACAAAGGGGGATCCCGGTACATGAGGTGAATGAAAACCTTATTAGTCAGGATGTATATGAAACGCTGGTAAGGCGCAGCACACAGGACAGAAAACGGATGGAAGAAAGGGAGACTGGTCGGTAATGATAAAAGAAAAGTATTCTTTTTACCAGAAAAAAGGAAATTTACGGTTTATCCTGATCCTTTTTCTTTTTACCGGGGGTTATTTGTTTTTCTTTACATCAAACGCATGGATGCCGGCGGGGAGCTCCGCCAATGCACTGACGCCGCCCGGACAGGAGACCGAATGGAATGGGCGTACCGTTTCCGTGACCCGTTGGGATTATTGTGAAACGTCCGGCACGATGGAAGTGGAATTAGACATCCGGAACACATCGTATGACGGCCGGAATATTTATGAATATTCTGCCCTGGAAAAGCTGGGTGGAAAACTGTCGGTCGGTGTCATCCTGGAAGAAGAGGACTGGGTGATCCTGCGGATCACAGATCTGCCAAAACGGTGGAGTGAGGTGTCATTGCGGATGGATATGAAGGAACAGGTCGAAAACATGGGACTTCTTAAACTTTATACGAATGTAAATGATGTCAACCGGGTAAGCAGTATCGAGGAAAGGGACAGAGACGGCTATCTGAAGGTGAGGTTTGAGACAAAAATTCAGACGTACCAGAACACGATTGAAAATTTACAGGCTGAGATTCAGAATCTGGAGAACGAAAAGCAGGAAATCAGACGTGAGACCGCAAGATTGCAGGAAGGCAGACAGTATCAGACGCTGGAGCAGCAGAGAGCTACGGATCAGGCGGTTGCCGAAGCAGAAAGCAAATATAAGAGTGCGGAGGCGGAAATAGCACAGAAACAGACAGAAATCACGGAGATGAATGAGAGGATAGCCCTGACACGGAAGCAGATGGAGGAGGGAAATTAGATGGATGGATGCAGCGGATCATCCTGCTGGAGGATAAAAGAGAACGTAATGATTGTAGATTATGCAAGGGAAATGGGATTTACACTCGTACGGACAGGAAGATATTACAGTTTAAAAGAACATGACAGTGTCCGGATCGATCCGCAGAAAAATTGTTTCTGGAGAAATTCCGTACCGGGAAGGACAGGAGGAGCCTTTGGTGGTTCGGTCATTGATTTTGCCATGGAATTTAACGGACTGTCCCTCGGTGAAGCAATTCGTCTTCTGGAAAACAGGGTGCCTGGTACCGCTGTGGAAGTGATGGGAAAGAGGCAGGGGGAGAACACGGAAAACGTATCAGGGCATAATAAGGATGGACCAGTATTGAAACTTCCCGGTAAGGATAACAACATGCGTAAAGTATTTGCCTATCTGGTCAAAACAAGGTGTATCCGTCAGGAGATCGTGCAGGAAATGGTAAACCGCAGGCAGCTGTATCAGGATACACATGGGAACTGTGTGTTTCTTTCCTATGAAGCAGGTGTGGATGGAAAAGCGGTATTTGCCTGCCGTCGCGGTACAAATACATATAAACCTTTTTATGGTGATGTGGAAGGCTGTGATTATTCAAAATGCTTTTATATGGATAATCAGGCAGAAAGGCTGTATGTGACAGAGAGCGTCATCGATGCCATGTCGGTTATGACGATACGTTTTCCGGAATGCCGAAAATGGAATTACCTGGCCCTGGGTGGTACCGGGAAGTGGATGGCAGTCATGAATTATATAACGGATCCGGCGCTTAAAGAGATCTGGATCGGGACGGATAACGATAAATCCGGACAGGAAGCGGTGCGGATCATCAGTGAAAATGTGCGGAAGAGACGAGGTGACTTAACGATCATTACAGATCTGCCGGTTAAGGGAAAGGACTGGAATGAGGTACTAGTCAGGAGGGATAGAACGTGATTGTGTTTGTCGGGAAACAGGAACGTGGTTATTTTTGTGAGGACATATCAGAGGGACGGGATCTGCCTTGCAGCTACATACCAGAAAATCTGCATATCGAAAGCCAGGCAAAACAGGTGCTGCATTACAAAGAGAAGGCGGAGTATGTCATTTTTGACATTGAGCAGTATGCCGATGAGCCGCAGGAGATTGAAGAATGGATCCTGAAGATCCAGAGCGCTATCCGGGTAAAGGTGGTCATCTTTGCGCCGGGGTACTCCCCGGAGAGCAGGATCATCAGTGAGTTGTACCATAAGGGGATAAAAAATTTTATCTTTTCGGTTTATCTGGCAGAGCAGAAAGAGGATCTGGAACTTTGCCTGGATGGATATTTTGAGACTTTTGGTTATGAAAAGCGGGGGATACATTTTCAGGAGAAAGAACCGGAAGACCGGAAAGAAGAAAAAGACAGGGAGAACCGTGTAACGATGATCGGCGTCGCCGGAGCTATTGCCAGGATGGGAACAACGACACAGGCGATCCAGTTTGTAAAATATCTTCACTTTGCCGGTTACCGGGCAGCCTACATACAGATGAACAGTCATGGGTGGGTGGAGCAGCTGGAGGCAGCTTATTCGGATAGCGAACACGATCCGGAAAAAGGGCTTGTTACGTATGAAGGCGTTGATATGTATTACCGTCCTGATCGCCTTCAGGATGTGCTGAAGCAGTATGATTATTATGTATATGATTACGGCGTCTTCAGCGAACATGGTTTTAATAAGATCTCGTTTCTGGAGAAAGAGATACAGATTTTTGTGGTCGGGAGTAAGCCGGGGGAATTTGACAGGACATATCAGGTGGTAAAAAACAATTTTTATAATCATAATTTTTACATTTTTAATTTCACGGCAGAGACGGAGAAAAAGGATCTGCTGGATCTGATGGAGGAAAAGGCAGAAGACACTTTTTTTGCCGGGGAAGTGAGGGATCCGTTTTCTTATGACGGGGAGGATGGGATTTACGAAAAGATTCTTCCGGTGGAGAAGCAAGCCGAGAACCAGAACAAAAAGAACCGCTTTTTTGGAAGGAGGAAGAAAGGATGAGGGAACAAAAGGACAGGGAATCCGATTTTTTGAAAACAGTATGTGTTTCGGATTTTGATTTACCGCAGGAATTTATTTCCGAACCGGCGGATCAGGAGATCTTATATCGGTGGGACGGGGGTGTACTGAATGAAAATGAATAAAGTACGTGAGCAGATCTCACAGGTGTTTTTGGAGAGTTTGAAAGAAAATGAACTGCCCTGGAAGAAAGGATGGATAACGGAACGGCCTTACAATGCAGTAAGTAATACGGAGTACCGGGGAGTAAATAGTTTCTGGTTATCCTGTGCAGCAGAACAGAAAGGGTATTCCGATCCTCGCTGGTGTACGTTCAAACAGGCAAAAGATAAAGGGTGGAAGGTAAAAAAAGGAGAGCATGGGACACAGGTGGAGTTCTGGTCGATGTACGACACGGAAACGAAGAAGAAACTGACTGGCAGGGAATTAAATCTTCTGAAAAAGGAGCTGGGAGAGGATTTTTATGAGCGCGTTAAACCGATTTCTTCTGTTTATACGGTATTTAATGCGGAACAGATTGAAGGGATTCCTAAGAGGGAGAAAACACAGGAACCGGTTAAATCCGATGAACTGCTCTATAAGAGGGACACGTTAATCAAGAATATGGAATTTACGTTTCATGAAGGTGGAAACCGTGCTTTTTACCGATCAGGGGATGATTCTGTTACTCTTCCGCAGATGGAGCAGTTTCGTAGTATTTATGATTACATGTCAGTCTTTCTCCATGAGAGCGGACATGCTACCGGTCACGAAAGCCGCCTGAACAGGGATCTATCTGGAGGATTTGGCAGTCAGAAATATGCCAGGGAGGAACTGCGGGCAGAAATTGCCTCCGCATTTACGTCCCAGGAATTGGAGCTGGGCGAGATGGCAGCGGAACATATGGATAACCATAAGGCATATATCCAGTCATGGATAGAGGTACTAGAGAAAGAACCACAGGAGCTTTTTGCTGCAATCCGGGATGCAGAAAAGATTTCAGATTATCTGATAGAAAAAGGAGAATTTTTTCCGGAAAAACAGCAGAGAGCAGAACTGGATATGCAGAAACAGCAGTATGTAACAGAACACCAGAGAAATCTGGATCATGTACCAGTTGAAAGAATTCCGGTGGTAGTCAATGCCTTTGGTGGGCCTGGAAGCGGAAAATCCACAGCGTGCATGGATATCTGTCAGCAGTTGAAGAAACTGGGATATAACGCAGAATATGTTCAGGAATATGCAAAAGAACTTGTATATGATAAAAACTGGGAACTCCTGGATGGCTCAGAGGCACATCAGTTTGAGATATTGAAAGAACAGGTGCATCGAATGGATCGGTTATATGGACAAGCCGACTTTATTATAACAGATTCTCCGATCCTATTGAATTCTATATATAATCAGGAGCTGACGGCAGCATATAGCGGGATGGTGCAGGAGCTTCATGGGCAGTATCATAACTTTTCTTTTTTTGTAGAAAGGGATAGGGAATCATTTCAGCAGGAGGGACGGATCCATAATCTCGAAGAAAGCATTGTTAAGGATAAGGAAATCCAGACGCTGCTTAAAAATAATAATATTTATTATGGGACATATACGCATGAGACGATTGGAAAGGTGGTTCAGAATGCGATTACTACATACAGATGGCTGAATCAGGAAACAGAAAAAAAGCAAAGCCAATCCGAAAAGAGTATATCTGTTGAAAAGGATCAGAAAGGGATGGCAGATTCAGGCATATCCTTAATTCCAGTATCAGAAAGCCTGGCAGGGAGATTGTGGGATGAGGAATGCAGTCTGTATACGTGGGAGGGAAATAGCTCGCATATGATCAATTCCCGGTCAGAACTTTATGAAGCAGGAAAAGAAAAAACGCTTTATGTACAGGAGGATGAGTTTTCAAGATGTATGAGGAAAAAGTTTTTTCCTACGGTGACGTGTGAATGGAGCGAGCATGATTGTTTTGATGATGGAAAAACATACCTGGTATCTGAATTTAGTGACAAGATGGCAAATGCAGATCAGGAATGGTGTAAAAATAACCGTGGCGGAGAAGAGAATGCCATGGGTTATGCAAAAGTTAAATTTCAAGTAAACCTGTCGGCGGAGGGGGATAAAATAGTTGAAAGGCAGGATATCGGGGACGGGGATGGCTCCATGATCGAATTTTTAAGAGAAACCGGTGGTATACAATATCAAAGAGCAGTAGAACAGCTGGAGGAGGCTTGTACACTGGAGAAAGATTTTATGAATTACCAGAAAAAACTGAATGGGATATATAAGCAGAGGGAAGGGCACTTTCGGCATTTGGAACATGCGATGGGAGACTGCCAGGATGAGATCCTGAACACGATACAAAAGCAGCTTAATAGAGGACGCAGCCGGCAGGGAGCTTCTAAACCAGTAAACAGGCATTTGGAAAGATTAAAGTGAGGTGCCCGTATATGAGAATAAAAATGAATCATGAAGATGAGTTGCTGATTGTTCCCCAGGTAGCCTATCTTCTGGGACGTACCAGATCATCCATAGAAAAACTTGTTATAACAGGTACGCTATCAGAGGTTTCAGGAAAGCACCGCAGACTGATAAGGGCGGTGGATCTAAGAGACTATGTGGAGCAGCAGCTGGGAAAATATGAGAGAGCTAATAAATGGGAAAAAACAGAGAATAAGAAAGAATACTGGGATCAGGCTGGATACCGGGGCAGTGTAGCTGCTTCAGAAAGCTGTATTACCATTCCCCAGGCGGCATTTCTGCTTCAGAAAAGCAGGCAGAATATTCATTATCTGTGTCAGAAGGAAATTCTTGTTACAATAGCTGCTCCAATGCCAAAAGGAAAAGAAGGAAGATATAAGAAGCTAATTGAAGAAGACAGTTTGATAAGTTATGTACAGTCGAAAATAGGATGTTTCCAAAAGGCGCTGGATTATTTCTACTGTCCTGATACATATTACTTCTGGCAGTCTTCAGAAAAGGATTTTGAAGAAACATTCATCAAAAAAGAAAAGGAGAGAAGCCGAAAAAATGCCAAAGTTTAAAGGGGAACTCGTAAAGCAGGTAAAGGAAGAGAATGAGAAGCAGAAAGAGCAGCTCCAGCTGAAAGAAAAATATGGAGTAAAACAGGAAGATGTTGTAATCATAGAAAAAAACCATTTTATAAAGTTTTTTGTTATGACGCTGGCAAGGATTATACGAACAGCAGCCAGTATTTTGATTTTCTTTTTATCGGTTACCGGTTTGGCGGCTCTGATATATCCGGTATCCCGGATGGAACTGATCCGGCAGGGATGGAATATTTACTATGAGCTTACTGATTTTTTGCCATTTCTGTAAACGGAGGGGATCTTATTATGATATTAAAAAGAATAAGGAAAATTATTCTGGCTGTCTGTTTTTTTATATTTTGCATTTCAGTCCTGTTTCTTCGGATGATTCTTTTATCAGATGGAGGAGATACAAGCCGGTTTCGGATGAAGAGCAAAGAAGATGGAATGGAAAATCCAATTGATTTTAAAAAGCTTCAGGAGATAAATCCAGATATCTATGCATGGATCCAGGTACCAGGAACCCGGATTGATTACCCGGTAGCAAGTATCACGGGGAAAGAGAATGAGGATTACTACCTGAACCACAATTTCCGAAAAATATATGAATTTGCCGGAACGATATACAGCCATAAAGAAAATGCCAGGGATCTTAGCGACCCGGTTACAATATTGTATGGACATAATATGATAAACGGTTCGATGTTTGCCGGGGTAAAGAAATTTGCAGACAAGGAGTTTTTTGAAAACCATAATACAGTATATGTTTTCACACCGGAACAGCGCCTTACATACCGGATCATATCCTGTTATGAATCGGATAACAAAGATATCCTGAAACATTACGGGTTGTTTCAGAATAAGAACCTCCTGGAAGATTATCACAGGGTCATCAACCAGCCAGAGAACGGATTTACCAGGAAAGGGAGTTCCCTGGGAGCAGATGACCATATCCTGACATTAAGTACATGTTCATCGATCAGTACTAGGAGGCGTCTTCTTCAGACAGTCCTTATAGAAAGCAGATTGTGGGAAAATACAAAGTAAAGAGGACATCCCGGCAGGATGCCCCCTTAACTCAGATTTGTCAAGTTCTGAAAAAATATACATTTTTAATTATATAATAAAAAACTTATTTGTCAAGAGGAAAGGAAAAAAATATGCGGATAAAATATTGTTTATTGGAAAAAATGGCGAATTTGACAAGGTCAGAGATGGATTTGCTTTTATATATAGCCACGAAACAGGATTTAAGTGGATTTGTTCCCGGAGTTCACAATCAGGATGTAGTCAGGAATACTGGTATGTGTAAGCAGAGTTTTTATACCTCGATGAGGGGACTGGAGAAGAAAGGTTTGATCCGGATTTTCCGGGCAACCAATTTTGATTATGATATTACCATTTTAGATAATGATTTCAGCTATGAGGGAGCGTTCCATGAGGGATATGTAAACCTGCAGCGCAAAGTGTTCCATACAAAGAAATTTCGTTCCCTGAAAGCCAGGGAGAAGTTCATGCTCATGTATTTTCTTAAGATAACGCATGAAAACAGCAGTTCATACCGGATTGGAACCCGGATGTTTTATGATAAATTTGCCTCCGTTCTTCGGGTCACAAAACGAGTGGTAAGGTATTACCTTCATGCTCTGCGCGATTTTTTTTCCGTTGGAATTAAGAACGGGATTTATTACATTACCTACAAGCACAGCGTTTTCCAAGCTGTGATTGATACAGGCACGGAGGCAATGGAGCATGAAAATTTTATCCAGGTGTGCTGCCGGCGGAATAAGATCCGGAGAGCCTCCAGTAAACAGATTCAGGACACAGCAAGACTAATTAAGCAGTACCGCAAAGAAGCAGAGAGACAAAGGTACAGTATTTATGAAGTCCTGAAGCTTGCGATCAGGCAGGCGGCGCAGGAAAAAGAGAGACCGAAAGACCGTATCCTGAATCCAAAATATATACATATGCTAACAAGAAATATGCTGGCTCTTTAAATCTCTGGAAAGAGATTTATTTGTGCTGGCATAGATGAAAATATTGTTCGAATCCAGTTTAGCCTTACCTCCTAATTGTGAATTGACGGATTCGCCAAAGACCTTTTATTGGAGAAATGCCTCCGATGAAAGGTTTTTTTGGAGGGAAAAAGTCTAAAAAAGAGGTAAAAAGCAGATATGGAAGTCTAAAATTTTTCCTTTTACTGGGAAGGCAGTCTATTTACCAGGTAAAAAAGTGAGAAAAGCGGTCTAAATATTTTCCGGTCAGTTAGTGATGAAGATGACGGTTTTCAGGCGGGAAGGGAAGTTTTCAGGCGGGGAGCATATTTCTTCTATTTTATTATATTCATTCTTTGATAAAATAACTTCTTTGTCTGGAGGCGCACGTGTGGAACGTGCCGATGATGGGAGAGAAATGTTGAAAGCTGGTATGAGAAATTTTGAATTGTCAGAACCGGAATAGGAAAGTTTACTGATGTGGGGAACGGAGAGCATGGGAGAAGAAGGACGATAAAAAAGAAAATGTTTTTGATACCATTCCCAGCAGCTTCGCAGGTCTGCCCGAACTCCCAGACCATTCCGGTGCTGTCTGCCAGGAAGGCAGCCGAAGCATGCACCGGACAGGGAAAGAATGAATCCCCCCTCAATCCCCCTGAGGGGGACTTTTTCTTATACTGGCTGTCATACAGTAAATACCGAAAGACTTTCTTCCTTTCAAACCATAACCGTGGATTTGATGGATAACCGGCTTGGATGTATGGATAAGTTAGTGACAACTAAAAAACAAGTTGCCACCAACTTACCCACAAATCCAAAAGCACTCCGGTTATCGCACAAGCTCCACAGTACTACTACTTCACTTGACTGTCCTTTGGACAGTGAAATCTTCTCATAAAAAGCAATGAGAAGATTTCGAAAGAGCATAAGGGAAATCTGACCCCACAAGACTGTGGGGGTTAGGCAAAGCCTAACGATTTCGTGGGGACATAAAAACATATGAAAGTATTAAAAAAAGTATACAAAACTTGCATTTTAATAACATTTAATATACAATTAAACATATATAAAGGAGGCGGGATTGTGCAGAAATCAATTTATCTTTCTGAAGAGGATGTAAAAATACTGAAACAGTATAAAAAAGAAAAAGGGTTAAATTCAGACAGCCAGGTGTTTTCATACCTGTTACGGCAGACACAGACAGACAGGGAGCAGTTTGCCATCATGATCCGGGAGGAGCTGGAGAAGAACTATCTGCCGAAAGAACGGATCCGCTGGGCGACCAGGATAGCGGAACAGAACAGTATTGTATTGCTGGATGCAGTGAATACCCTGTTACATATGCTGAAAGCGGAGGCGTGTATACCGGTAGAAATAGCAGCCCATCCAGTAGTAAAGCAGAGCCAGGACCGGATCAAGGAAAAGATTGCTTATTTCAAACAGAAAAGTGATGAGCGGAAAAGTAAGGAACAAGGTTAGGGGTCACAAATGACCTTTTGGGAAAGGAGCAGGTGAGATGCAGAAATGTATCAGCATATCGGATGAGGATTTATCGTTATTGAGAGAATATCGTGATAACAAAGGATTTAAAACTGACAGCCAGGCGATTTCATTTCTGATCCGGCAGGAGAAGGAAAGTCTGGCATCAAGCATAGCTTCCGCAGTATGGGAGGAATTTGAAAAAAGATATTCGCCAGATGATTCCAAAGGAGGAAGCATGGGAAATGGAAATTAAGATCAGAAATGCAGACCCGGTCATTGTAAAGAAGATCGATGAACTGGCGAAAAAGCATCATATGAGCCGGAACCAGTATCTTCTTCGGTGCCTGTCACGGTACGCAACGGTACAGGACGTGGAGGAACTTGACAGCAGATATGCTAATCTGATTGATCTGCTGGCACAAAGACTGGAGCAGGCAAACGATGTGATAGAAAGCAACTCCATCCTGCTGGAGAAGATTACGGGGGTCATGCGTGACCCCTAAATATTTCAAGTAATAAGAGCAGGGGGTCACAAATGACCTCTGTTTTGTCTTTAGTTAAGAAAGGAACTATGTATGGGAAATATAAAGGCAGGCGTGGTCGTGGTAACAAAATTCTGTAAGGCCGGTTCCAATAAATTTACTTCCTATATCAATTACATTGACAGGAAGGATGCCGTCCGGACGATAAACAGCAGCAAGTACAATCTGTATCAGGATTATATGGGAAATCCGGAAAAAACAACGGGGCTTTTTTCGCAGGTCACAAATGACCTATCGGAAACGGACAAGGAGAATCTTAAGAACATTTTTGAAAAGGCACAGGAAAATGATTCCCTTATGTGGCAGACGGTGATCTCTTTTGATAACCGCTGGCTGGAAAAGAACGGTTTATATAATTCAGAAACACAAATACTGGATGAGCAAAGCATCAAATCCATTGCCAGAAATGCCGTAAATAAAATGCTGGAATCGGAAGGGCTGGAACATGCGGTGTGGAGCGGTGCAATCCATTATAATACGGATAACATCCATGTACATATTGCAGCAGTGGAGCTGGAGCCGATGCGGGAGAAAAAAGAATACATCCAGTACCAGTACCGAACCGTCGATGGAAAAAAGATCCGGGAACCGATAAGGGACGCTTTGGGAAATGTGGTAAAAAAAGAAGAATACAAGGGTCGTTTCCGTCAATCGAGTATTAACAGCTGCCGGCGAAGCATTGTAAATGAGATCCTGCATGAAAAAGAAAACAATGAGCAGATCAACAGCATCATCCGGGGGAGCATTGTGGATCAGAAACAGAAACATCCTCTTTCCAAAGACAGGAAGCTGAAACAGGAATTTATCAGACTGTACCAGAAAATGCCCGATTGCAATCGCAACATGTGGAACTACAACAATCCGGTTATGGCATCTGTGAGGAATGATCTGGATGATCTTAGTACGCATTACCTGAATGAGTACCACCGGGAGGAATTTGATGAACTTAAAACACGGATCAGGGCACAGAGCGAGAAATATGAAGAGGCATATGGTTCAACCGGGAAAACATATGAAGAAGGAAAGATGAAGGATCTGTATACCAGGCTCGGTAATGCGATCCTGAAGGAAGTGCGTAGGTTTGATGCGGAGCAGAAAGAAATGGTATCAAGGGAAAATCAGCGGAAATATACAAAACAGGTAGCTGGTGGAATGTCTCTGGCATCTGCTGTCAATCGAATGAGAAAAGGGTTAAAATCCGAATGGGAAAAGGCTAGGAATGAGCGGGAGCATGACCAGATGATGAAATATGATGCGGAAAAAGAAAACAGGGGTCATGAATAACCTGTATCTTATAAATAGCAATTTGTCAAAAAAGATGGCAGATTTATATTGACATTTATTATATAGTTACTATATAATAAATAGTGTAAGCATAAAAGCCCATTTGTAATCCAAAAGATTATCTGGCGGGAAAACAGGAAAGGAGTAAAAGTGATGGAAAAAGAAGAATTACTGGCTGCAATCGAGAAGTATTATGGATTTAAGCGAGAACTTATAAGAAATCCGGAACAATGCGGTTTATGGTTTGTAAAATTTGAAGTAAACGGAATCAAATATACCGGAAATGTATCTTTTCATGGTGCGTTGCCACAACTGAATGTAATAGGGCATACAACAAAGCAATACGATGAATACGGTACTCCAGTGGAAGATTGGTTTTACAGCGAATTTATTAAAGATAAGCCGG
Source organism: uncultured Eubacterium sp. (assembly GCA_910585745.1). Lineage (GTDB taxonomy): Bacteria > Bacillota > Clostridia > Lachnospirales > Lachnospiraceae > Eubacterium_F. The sequence goes on from CAJUFM010000027.1 coordinate 31,383, forward strand.
CAAAGCTTTTACATTGTGTAGAGGCGGAGGACGATGACTGGGAAGATACTGGGATCAGATTTGAGAACCAGAAGCAGGCAGAGGAATATATGAGTAATATCAAGGGAAAGAATTTTAGGTATGTAATGATACAGGAAGGGGAAGACAAATGAAGACAATATTATTTTTAAACAACAAAGGCGGTGTTGGGAAAACAGCTAGTGTAACAACTGTGGCACATATGTTGGCGGCTGTACATAGCAGAAGGGTGTTGCTAATTGATCTGGATCCACAGATGAACAGCACGTGCATGTTCGGCGAGGTAGATTTTATAGAACTGTTTAACAGTATCTATCGGGGAACCTGTACGAAAAAGCAGAAGTCGGTGGAAGATCTGCTTCTGGACCGGGAATTGGATATCCACGAATGTATCCGCCGTACAGAGTATGAGAATCTTGATATGATACCAAGTTTTCTGACTTTATCAGAAGCCGAGGAGAGGATGAAGGCGGATGTTACATCACCGCAGCAGTTCCGACTGAAAAAACATTTAAGGACTGTACAAGATGAGTATGACTATTGTATAATAGACAGTAGCCCATCCATATCCATTACCAATATAAACGGACTGGTGGCATCGGATGAAGTCTATGTACCCTTGCGCTGTGACGGTGGGAGCCTTCTCGGTGCCTCCATTATCATGAACCTGTTTGAGACGGTATTAGAGTATGATGCCGGATTAAGGATTGGCGGGATGTTCTTCACCCAATGGAATGGAAGGAAAAATGTTTCAAAAGCAGTTTATGAATTGCTGAGTGAGATTTTTGGTGAGTACATCATCCCGGTCACAATCAGCCAGAGCAAGAATGTGGAGGAGAGCAGTCTCGTACAGAAACCACTTCTTGCTTATGACGGTGGAACAAAAAAGAGCAGGGTAACACAGGATTATCTGGAGCTGACAGAGTACATCTTAAAGCAGAATGAAGCAGAAGGTCACTTATGACCTATTTGACAGGAAGGAGCGAAAGATGTTTAAAGTGACGATAAAATTAGACCGGAAAAAGGTCGAGGAACAGAACCTGGATTATGATAAAGTGATGGCACTTGTGGATCAGGTTTACAACAGACCGGAGATCATTAAAACAGGAGAAGGACGTTATACGGGGATTACTTCATCCAAAGAACTGGCTTCGTTTGGTGTTGCCATGCTCACGCTGGAAAGAACGGACTGGTTTTTTGATCTGGTAAGTGAATGGTATATGGATGACGACAAAGGAGGCAGGGAAGACATAAAAGCCGGAAAGCTGGCATGGGATGCCAGACATCAGAAATCAGGTATCATAAATGGAAAATAGTGAAGGCAGGGTTTCCGTCTATTTTGATCTGGACATTCAAGCGTTAAAAAATATCTATGAACCATCGAGCGGGCATGACTACACGAATGCTTATCATGAGATACGTTCGTTTATGAAGAAAGAAGGATATGAGCATGAGCAGGGATCCGTGTACCATTCGGTCAGTGAGAAGGATAGATCTGATGTCATCCGTACAGTAAAAGCATTGCAGGATGAAAAATCGTGGCTGAAAGAATGCGTGAAAAAAATGAGTTATGCCAGGATTTCGGAGGAACATGATATTACAGGCGTTTTTCAGGATATGGGGGAACTGTCACAGAACGGACTGGAGAAAGAGATGGATCTGAAGGATATTTTTGATAAACAGAGGAGAGAAGGGCAAAGACCAGCTAAAAGCATAAAGCCTAAAAGAATAAATTTGGATCGTTAGTAGACATGGGTAAAAGAAAGGGTCACAGATGACCTGTAGAAGAAAGGAAGAGGAACATGGGGAAATTTAGTGTTGATTCGATAAAAGGAGTAACGAAAAATCAGGAAGAGAAAGTCCAGGTAGGTGCTGGTTTGTTGTCAGAAGTGTCGAAAAAGCAAGTGATGACAAAAACAATAAATGTTCCGAGGAACATGATAGACAAAAATCCAAATAACAAATACAGCATCAGAGGCATTGCTTCTCTGGCAAATTCAATCCGCGACTACACACTGATAGAACCTTTGCATGTAAGCCGGAAGCCGGATGGAAGATACCTGCTTTTAGGGGGGGAGCGCAGACTGGCAGCCATTGACCGCCTGATTGCGGATAAAGAAGTTTCTGACTGGGCGGAAGATACCCTGATCCCGTGCGTAGACCGTGGCACGGAACTGATCAAGCTGCCTTTAAGCGAGACAAACAAGGAGAGATATGCGATTATCATTACAAACAAGGAAGCCAGAAAATATACGGATGGCGATATGTATATCGAGATCCAGGAATGGAAAAACATCATTGAAGAGCTGAGATCAAAAGGGATCGAGTACATTGACGGTTCAGACGAAGACGGGGAAGAAGGAAAAATCCAGATCAAGGGCGAGACAACTAGGGATATTCTGACAAAGACGACTGGATTGTCCAGAGGGCAGATCAACAAGTTTGAAAGAGTAAATAAGCGTGGAAGTGATGCCCTAAAGGATGCACTTCTGAATAATAATGTGTCAGTGAGCGTGGCAGCCAAAGCAGTGGAAAGCCTGAATGAAGCAGAACAGGCTGACCTTGCGAGGGATTCTGGGAGTAAAAATATTAATTCCGGCGATGTAAAGAAGTATAAGAAGGCTAATGCAAAAACCAGACAGATTACGTCGGACATGTTTATGGAAGATACGGCGGAGATCATTAAAAATCTGAAAGAAAATAAAGTTTTACTTGACGAATCCAGCGAAGAAAAATATCATTTTTATATAAGGCAGATAGAAAACTTGTTGGGAGGTCACTAATGACCTCTGGAAAAGAAGGGGTATGTTATGTCAAAAAGACTTTATTCAGGCTATGTATCGCAGGAGGTTTTTGAACTGGTGGATTTTCTTGCAAAGAGGGAAGAGATCAGCAAGACAGTTGTTTTTCCCAGACGGGCGATCCGGTACTTTATGGAGGGCGACAGAAAGATCGATCCCCGGATCCTGCTTACCCAGCGCAGCGACCCGGCTTACATTGAGAGGAAAGCTCTGCTGACCGTTTATATTGAAGATGAACAGCGAAAGCAGCTGGAGGCTGTGGCGGAAGAAAAGGGCTGTAATGTGTCGCAGGTGTTCTTTCAGGTTATGCTTGATTACTGTGTGCTGTTGATCAGCATGGACAGTACAGGTGTCAATATCGAGAAAAAGGAGTAGGTCATTTGACTGCATCAAGTTACTCTTTTCCAAGGTCTCTGGAAGTATTGCTTCCAGGGGCTTTTTTTGATAGGAAATAAGCGGTTTGTCGAATTATGTCGAACGAAAGTAATTGTGTGAGAATTTATTCTATGATATTATTTGAAAAGGGAAAATACATTTGTCAAATAGGGCGGTAAAAATTTATTGACAATAACTGCTATATAGTATATAATTATTATATAAAATAAGTTAAGGAAGTGAATGCTATGAAAACGGTTATAAGGAATTTATTCTTATTGTTTGTGGTAGGGCTGCTGCTGGCTTTCATGGGGGAGACTGGGTGTGAAGCAAAAAAGGTACGAATTGTTCCTGATGTAAAAAAGGGTCAGACAAAAACTATTTATACAGTTAAACGCAAAAAAGGAAAAACAACATTGAAAAAGCTGACCGCAAAGACCAGTAACAAATCGGTTGCCAGTGTGAAGGTGGCAAAGGCAAAAGGCGGGAAGAAGTATTATGTAAAAGTGACGGGAAAAAAGACTGGCAGTGTTATGGTTAATGTTAAGGTTAAGAGAAAGCTGGGATCTGGTAAAGTAAAGATAAGTACACTCTGGTTTAATACAGAGGTATGGACGAATGAAAAACAAAAAGCGCAAGAAGCATTTGATCTTTTGAATGCTGTAAGAAAGAAAGCTGGTCAAAAAGAACTTGAATGGTCGGAGGAATTATGGAAAGTTGCAGCCACTAGAGTTGAAAAAGATGGATTTGATAATCATGAAAAGTCTTATCAACGAGCAGAAGAATATTTTTGTGTGAATGGAATAAGTTTAAAGGCATTTCCTTGTGAAAGTGAAAATATGTACCAGGGTTCTATGTATCCAGAAGCCCCTATTAAAGCGTGGGAAAATTCTCCTCCACATTATAGAAATATGATAAAGAATGATTGGCAATGTGGTGCGATTGCGTATAGCGAAAAAAACGGCACATGGGCGACATTTTTTAGTGAAAAACCTTTGTCTTTAATAGAAAACTGGAGGACGAACACGCCGTTGATAAGAGTAAGAAGAATTGATAACACAACAGGAGAAGAAATTCGTGGTTCAGTATTAAGTATTTTAGATGATGTTGGGAATGAAATATATAGAACTGATATTAAAGAGGAAAAAAGTAATGATTACTATATTTTTGAGTTGGATACATTTATTGTCGGAAAGACCTATACTGTAATCGAAAAATCTGCACCAGATGGCTATAAAAAAGCAACCAGTGTGACTTTTGTAGCTAAAGGTGCTTCTGAAGGACCGATTGAGATTGTGTTGTCCAGTGATAGGAAATAAGCAGACGAGGAATAAAAGTTTTTTGGCGGAGAGAAGGTTCTCCGCCTTTATTCTTTTACGAAAGGATTTCAAGAAGGATGCAAAAAGAAAAAAGGTATAAAACGATTAAATGGGAAGACAGGCTAAGAATCGAAGCATTGTATAATGCCGGACATAAGCCGAAGGAGATAGCAAATCAGCTTGGATTCCATCACAGTACAATTTATCGGGAGTTAAGACGCGGAAAAACTAAAAGACGCAATTCTGACTGGACAGAAAGGGAGATTTATAGCCCGGATATGGCACAGGAAAAGGCCAATGCAAATAAAAAGAAAAAGGGTCGTCCTTTAAAAATTGGAAATGACTACAAGTTTGTAAGATTTGTGGAGAAAATAATTGGGGAAGAGAAGAATTCTCCAGCAGTTGCCCTTGTGATAATACAGAAAATGGATTTACAGTTTGATACGAAAATATGTCTGACTACATTATATAATTACATTAAAGGTGGAGTATTTCTTAATCTTACTATGGCGGATTGCCCGTACCGTTCCAAGAAAAAAGGGAAAAGAAAGCGTAAGGTTCGGAAGCGTTTGAGTGCAGGAACAAGTATCGAGGAACGACCGCTGGAAATCATGGATCGTAATGAGGTGGGAAATTGGGAAATGGATACGGTTGTTGGAGGACAGGGCAAATCAAAGAAATCCCTGCTGGTTCTTACGGAGAGAAAAACACGGATAGAGATAATTGAACCGTTAAATGAACACACCATGTCGGAAGTGGTACGTGTTATGGATAGACTGGAAAGAAAGTACACGGAAAAAGGGTTTAGGACAATGTTCAAAACGATTACGGTTGATAACGGGACAGAGTTTTCAGACTGGCAGGGGATGGAGCGTTCCAGAAGAAATAAGAAGAACCGGACAAAAATATATTATTGTCATCCATATTGCAGCAGTGAGCGTGGATCAAACGAAAATAATAACAAACTGGTTAGAAGATTTTATCCAAAAGGCGGAAGCTTTGATGATGTACCAAGACGGGATATAAAGAAGCTGGAGCGGTGGATGAACCAGTACCCACGGAAGATGTTTGGATGGAGGAGCGCGGAAGAAATGTTCCAAGATGAACTATGGAGGGTGGCTATGTAGAGCTGGGACAAGTGAACATTGTTTTAGAAAAACTGGTTAATAAGCAGTTTTCTTTGTGTTATCTAATTTAATATATTATAAAAAATATACTTAAAATATTATATTTAATATTAATGGTTTTTCTTTATTTACTGCATTTTCAATTTGGAAAAAAGAAATATTGTCCAATGTGTGCAGAAAAACTTGACATTTGCGAAAATTAAGAAAATGAAGAATAGACCTTGATAAGTAGGAGATTTTCTGCTTGTTGAGGTCTTATTTTTTACTATAGCATGGAGCGAAAAAGCCTTAAAATAAGGCATTTAAGAGAGCATAAAAGTAAGCGCTCTACAATAGAGTGCCTTATATAATTATTCAATTTATGAGATAA
>CAJUFM010000028.1 GCA_910585745.1 uncultured Eubacterium sp.
CTTCCGGCTCCCAACCAGCTAAAACATAAAACCCTGTCGAATGGACTAATTGACTTTCTTGTAGGTATCTGCTGATAAATCAGCATCCCAAGGAGGCGGGCATTCTTTGTCCTATCCAAAGAGATAATACCTTATGCTTTATCTGGTGTCTATCAGGAACCGTCAGACATGATAATTATTTACGATAACATCTGATGAAGGAAGAACACCTTCTTCTGTTATCTGATTTTATAGAAACTTGTTAACCCAGTAGTCTTATTGACTACATCATTATTATACTAGGAGGCGGGAGAATGGGTAATTTTACCTTCCTTGAAAGTCGTTGGAGTGATCTGGCAAGATTAGGGGAAATGTCAGAAAAATATGTCTATTCTGATCCGAACACATCTGTTATAAAACAAGGGATGTTAGCAGAAGTAATGGTAAAGTATATGCTTGCTTATGACGGCATCAAGGAGCCGGATTATGACAATACCCATGCAAATCGTATTCGTCTCTTGAAGAGGAATGACTTATTGCCGCATGAGATTGATAATACATTATATATTTTGCGCAAAGCCCGTAATAATGCAGCCCATAACGGAGCGGATGAGGGCGAAAAGGCATTGAATATTCTGCCGCTGTTGTATGAACTCTGTGTATGGTATATGCAGACATATGGGGACTACAGTTACAATCCCGCGGGATATGTCCGGCCGGTGGATATTACGATTAGTCTGGATGAGCTGGAGAAGGAAAACCGAGAGCTGGAAGAGCGTAACAAAACGCTTCTTGTTGAATTGCAGCGGATTCAGAAGGCTGGCAAATCGGACAATACACGAAGAGCAATTGCATACAAAAATGCGGTTAACGTAAAACTTTCAGAGGCACAGACCAGAGAATTGATTGATGAGCAACTCCGTAAAGCTGGCTGGGATGCGGATACGGATGAAATCCGATATTCCAAAGGTGTCCGACCTGTCAAAGGTAAGAATCTTGCGATTGCAGAGTGGCCCACAGATTCTAGGACAGGCAATGGAGGATTTGCAGATTATGCACTTTTCATTGGGGAAAAAATGGTTGGAATTATTGAGGCCAAGAAAAAGCATGCAAATGTTTCTTCCGTATTGGATGGGCAGTGTAAAGAGTATGCAAAAATGATTAAGGCAGAACATGAAAAGTACATAATAAAGCAATATGGTAATTATAAAGTTCCTTTTCTCTTCGCAACGAATGGCAGAGATTATATCAAACAGTATGAAGAAATGTCTGGCATTTGGTTTTTGGATACCAGACAGCAGTTTAATACATCAAAGGCTTTAGCCGGATGGCCAAGCCCTCAGGGTATAGAGCAGGATTTGGAAAGAGATATTGAAGAAGCGGATAGGAAACTCGCGGTTACGGGGTATGAGCTATTACAGGATTCGAATGGATTGGGCCTGCGTTATTATCAGGTCGAGGCAGTTAAGGCGGCCGAGAAAACCATTGCAGAACATAAAAATACGGTGCTGCTTGCTATGGCCACCGGAACTGGAAAAACGAGAACGGTTCTTGGTATGATATATCGTTTTTTATCTGCGAAGCGGTTTAAAAGAATCTTATATTTGGTTGACAGGACAGCTCTTGGAGACCAGACAATGGACACTTTTAAAGAAGTAAAATTAGAAGATCTGAAAACACTGAATCAATTGTATGATATTAAGGACCTTGGAGAAAAGGAATTTGAAAAAGATACTCGTGTCCATATTGCTACGGTTCAAAGTCTGGTCAAACGTATTCTCTACAATGAATCAGATGTCAGAATAGGAGTGTCAGACTACGACTGTATTATTGTGGATGAGGCACACAGAGGGTATATTCTGGATAAGGAAATGGGCGAAAATGAAGTGCTTTATCGCAATCAGGATGATTTTCGCAGTAAGTATCGGGCAGTCATTGATTATTTTGATGCGGTTAAAATTGCCCTTACTGCCACCCCTGCCCTCCATACAACAGAAATATTTGGGAAGCCGGTATATTCTTATGATTACCGCACAGCTGTAGTAGACGGATATCTGGTAGATCATGATGCACCACATATTATCAAGACAAAGCTCAGTGAGGAAGGTATTGTATTTGAGGCCGGAAGTACTGCTCCAATCTATGATCCTGTGACAAATACGGTGACGAACAGCGATCAGCTGGAAGATGATTTGAAGTTTGAGGTGGAGGATTTTAACAGGAAGGTTGTTACAGAAGGCTTCAATAAAGCGGTTTTGACTGAGATTGCCAGGGATATTGATCCGAACGAAAAGGGGAAAACCCTTATTTTTGCAGTGGATGATGCCCATGCGGATATGGTTACAAGAATTCTGAAGAATTATTATTCGGAGCAGGGAATCAGTGAAGAAGCCGTCATGAAGATTACTGGTTCCATTGAAAATGGTAATCCTGTAAAAATCAAGGAAGCGATCCGACGGTTTAAGAATGAGACATATCCGAATATTGTCGTAACCGTGGATTTGTTGACTACTGGTATTGATGTGGAGGAAATTGTAAACCTGGTATTTCTACGAAGAATTCGTTCCCGGATTCTTTTTGAGCAGATGCTGGGGCGTGCTACCAGGCTGTGTCCGGAGATTGGGAAGACGCATTTTGAGATTTACGATGCGGTAGGAGTATATCAGGCTTTAGATCCTGTGTCCACGATGAAACCGGTTGTAGTAAGTCAGACAGCAACCTTCGATGATTTAATAGATGGAATCGATCATCTGGAAAGCGACAAGGCAAAAAGGAATCAGCTAGATATTATTATAGCTAAAATTCTGCGAAATAAAAATAAGATGACAGATAGATTCAGGGAGCAATTCAAATCTTTGTCTAATGGTGAATCACCGGAAAGTTTTGCAGATGCCCTTCGTAATATGAGGATAGACAAGGCAGTAGAAACAGTGAAAAAGAGTCGCGCTGCATTTGCTTATGTGCGTGGGACTAATCAGGGAAGGAAAAAGTTTATCAGCAATGCGCAGGATAAAGTAACAAGCCATGAAAGAGGCTATGGTGATGCCACAAGACCAGAGGATTATTTAAAAGAATTTCATGCTTTTATAGATAACAATATGAATGAAATTGCAGCGCTTAATATCGTCGCAACTAGACCGAAAGAATTGACCAGACAGTCATTAAGAGAACTGAAATTGATTCTTGACCGTAATAATTTCAGTGAGACAAAACTACAGACTGCGTGGAAAGAGATGACGAATGAAGATATTGCCGCAGATATAATCAGCTTTATCCGTCAGAAAAGTATTGGGGATGCCTTAGTCAGCAAAGAGGATAGAGTTCATTCTGCTATTGTAAAGACCAAGGCAGCGCATCCGGAGTTAAGCAAGGTACAGCTTAATTGGCTGGAGCGGATAGAGGCATATTTGTTGAAAGAAGTTGTGCTGAATAAGGAATCTTTTGAAGCACCGCAATTTAAAATTAAAGGCGGATATACAGCGATTGACAAAGCATTTGGAAATAAACTGGATGCCGTTATTGATGAAATCAACAGCTATATGTATATCGTATAGGGAAGGAATTGTATAATGACAAACGCAGAAATTGTATCGAAATTGTGGAATCTTTGTAATGTACTTCGTGATGATGGAATTACATATCACCAGTATGTAACGGAGTTGACTTATATTTTGTTTTTAAAAATGGCAAAGGAAACGGGTTCTGAAAAGAATATTCCGGAAAATTATCGCTGGGATGCATTAAAAACCAAGGAAGGCATGGAACTCAAACGGTTTTATGAAGAACTGCTCAGAGAACTTGGTGAACATTGTACTGGGCGTGTGCAGGAGATCTATCAGGGAGCAAGAAGTAATATTGAGGAACCGGCAAACCTCAAGAAGATCATTACGAATATTGATGAATTGGACTGGTATTCAGCAAAGGAGGAAGGGCTGGGAAATCTGTATGAGGGACTATTGGAAAAAAATGCAAATGAAAAGAAATCCGGAGCAGGGCAGTATTTTACACCGAGGGTACTCATCGATGTTATGACGGAACTGATTGCACCACAGCCGGGTGAGAGGTGTAACGATCCGGCATGCGGTACTTTTGGATTTATGATTGCTGCTGACCGTTATGTAAAAGAGCATACCAATGACTGGATGGATTTGACGGAGGAAGAGGCGGAATTTGAACAGAAGGAGGCATTTACCGGCGCGGAACTGGTGCATGAAACACACAGGCTGGCACTAATGAATGCGATGCTTCATGACATAGAAGGAAAAATTTATTTATGTGATACATTGTCCAATCAAGGTAAAGTGATGCATGGATTTGACGTCGTGCTTACCAATCCTCCATTTGGAACAAAAAAAGGTGGAGAGCGCGCAAATCGTGATGACTTTACCTATCAGACGAGCAATAAGCAGCTTAATTTTTTACAGCATATTTACCGTTCTTTAAAAGCAGACGGTAAAGCAAGAGCAGCGGTTGTGTTGCCAGATAATGTATTGTTTGCGGATGGTGAGGGTGAGCGGATTCGTGCTGACCTTATGGATAAATGCGATCTTCATACGGTACTACGTCTGCCAACAGGCATTTTCTACGCACAGGGAGTTAAAACGAATGTATTATTCTTTACAAGAGGGACAACCGATCAAAATAATACAGAGGAAGTATGGTTTTATGACCTTAGAACCAATATGCCGTCTTTTGGAAAGACCAATCCGCTAAAATACGACCATTTTAAAGAGTTTATAACGGCATATACAGCAGAAGACCGCCATGCGGTAGAGGATGATAGATGGAGCGTATTTACCAGAGAGGAATTGGGCAATACCTTAGATAAGGGTCTGATTCGGGATGATTCCGTATTAGATTATGATGATTTACCAGATCCGATTGAAAGCGGGGAAGAATGTATTGCGCAGCTGGAGGAAGCAGTTGATTTGTTAAAGAGCGTGGTAAAAGAGCTGAAGTCTTTGGAAAGTACAGGGGTAGAGGTGTAGTATGGCGAGAGGAAAGAAGAAAGAGGAGTTGACGTTAGAGGAAAAGCTGGAGCGGGCGTTGGTGCCGGTGGAGGAGCAGCCGTATGAGGTGCCGGAGAATTGGTGCTTTTTCAGGTTTACAAGTTTGATTGATATTGAGGGTGGGACACAGCCGCCCAAAAGTCAGTTCGTCGAGGAGCCAATGGATGGATATGTACGATTGGTACAGATTAGAGATTTTGCAAGTGATAAGTATGTTGTTTATGTACCAGATACAAAAAAACTTAGAAAGTTTAATAAAGATGATGTGATGATAGCCAGATATGGGGCTTCAATTGGAAGAATATGTACAGGCTTGGAAGGAGCATACAATGTAGCATTAGCAAAGACTATTTTTTCTAGAGAAGTTTTGAATAGAGATTATGTGTATTGGATGTTACAATCAGAAACATTTCAGTATCCATTAAGAACAATATCAAGGAGTGCTCAAGCCGGATTTAATAAAAAAGATTTATCAAATTTTTTGTTACCCTTACCACCATTAGCAGAGCAGCAGCGCATTGTCGATCGAATTGAGAGTTTATTTGCCAAATTGGATGAGGCGAAAGAGAAAGTACAGTTTGTGCGAAATTGTTGTGATGATAATTTTTCATCTGTTGTTCATGAAGCCTTGACTGGAAACTTAACCGAAGAATGGAGAGTGCAAAACGGTCTTTCAAGAGATGGTTGGAAGAAAAGCAAACTTGGAAATTTAGGTAGTTTAGAACGAGGGCGTTCTAAACATAGGCCAAGAAACGATTCAAGATTATTTGGTGGGTCGTATCCATTTATACAAACAGGTGATGTGGCAGAGGCAGACGTATATATAGAAAAACACAAACAAACATTAAGCGAATTTGGATTGGCACAAAGTAGAATGTTTTCAAAAGGAACATTATGTATTACTATTGCAGCGAATATTGGTGATGTAGCAATTTTGTCATATGACTGTTGTTTTCCTGATAGTGTGGTTGGGTTTACTCCTTGTAAAGATGTGGAATCGAAATATATCTATTATATGATGAGTGAATTACAAAAGGAGATAGAAGCCAATGCACCAGCAACCGCACAAAAAAATATTAATTTGAAAATACTAAACGATATTGATATAATAATTCCTTCTGTCATAGAACAAAGGGAAATTATAGCGATTTTGGATGATTTGTATGATAAAAAAAGGCAAGTGAAAGAAAAAACAGAGCAGATTGTTGATGCGATTGATATGATGAAAAAGTCGATTCTTACCAAAGCATTCCGAGGGGAACTTGGAACCAATAATCCAGAAGAAGAATCCGCGATCAAATTGCTTAAAAAAATACTTGTGGAAACATAGGATATAGGTTGTACATGATTGAAAGGGTGGCAAGGAGGCTGCCCTTTTCCCATACTGGAATGCGACACATAGAAACTGAATTATATTTTGTGGAAAAAAGTTGCATAAAAAATATTTTGTGTTATAATGATGATAGTTTGAAGAGGAAGTGACTTGGAGGAATGAGCCATGATTATAGAAATAAGAGCAAAAAACTGTTTTGCATTTGAAGATGAAATTGCATTTTCAATGAAAGCAGACATGCGGAACAAAAAATTTGCGACCAATGTCCATAAGGAAAATAATTTTAATGTACTAAAGACAGTTGGAATATATGGACCTAACAATACGGGAAAAACTTGTTTGATTAAGTGTATTAGAACCATAAAGGAAGTATTTTTAAATAAGAAAAATAGATTGATGCCTAACATATTTACAGAGAACAGTATATGTGAGTTGGGTGTAACATTTATGGCATCAAGAAAAAAATATTCGTATGATTTTAAATACGATACCGAAAAGGAAGAGTATATATATGAATCATTTTCGGAAATTTTCAAAGATCAGTATAACAATGAAAAAGAAGTATGCTGGTTGAAAAAGGATATCATTAGTGAAATATATGAGTGTATTGACGAAGATGTACAAAATATGATTCCAGTTGTGTCGAAGAATAATCTACTATGTTATGTAATAGATACAAGTAAGTTTGAGCATTTAAGCAAGATGAAACAGATTCTTGTTGGATTTGCAAAGAAAATTGACATTATTAATATGAACAACATACCTATGCAGCACACGATTGAACTTATGAAAAATAAAAATCAGTCGCAGGATAAAGTTGTAGAGTTTATTAAAAATGCAGATTTGTATATGGATAATTTTGAGTTTGTCGATATGGATAAAATTCGGCTAGAGGCTACTGAGGACGATGAAAAACCGGAAGAGAAAGTTCTTGATATTCCAGAGAATATTATGGATCAGATTAGACTGGTTTCCACATATAGAGGAGTCCATGTACCAAGTATGTTATTTGATTCTACAGGGACAAAGAAGATTGCTGCCATCGCCAGTTATGTTATAGAGGCACTTGAACAAGGCAGGATTCTTATTGTGGATGAGTTGGATAGCAGTATTCATTTTAAGCTAACCAGAGCTATTGTAACTATGTTTAATAATGAATTGAACGCAAATGCACAAATGATATTTACCGTACATGACATTAATCTTATGGACTGTAAGAGAATATTCCGGAAGGAGCAGATTTGGTTTGTCCATAAGGATGAAGAAGGGGTATATGTTTATTCACTGGCAGATTTTACCGCAAAACAGGGCGTGAGAGATACTACAGATGTTATGGAGAAGTATAGAAAAGGTGCTCTTGGAGCGTTACCAGATCCAGAATTAATGAACTCTTTGCTTAGTATTAAGAGTAATGCAAAGGGGGATGATGCTGATGACAAATAGGCTCCCTAGGGTTTCTGATAAGCATAAAATCTGCATTATCTGTGAAGGCAATGAGGAATATGAGTACCTTAACCGTCTGAAGGATTTGAAAGTATGGGACGAGCAATATGATTTCTCGTTGGTCAATGCAGGTGGTAATGGTAATATTCCAGCAAGATATCAGGATCGTTATCAGAATGGTTCATATGAAGTCATACTTGTATTCTGCGATACAGAAAAGAAACCTTATGAGCAGTACGAAGATATTAAGCGAAAAATCAATGATTTTCATGGTGTTCCCAATGCTGCAGATGAGGTGGTTATGTTTGGTAATCCGTGTACAATGCAGATTATAGCGAAGCATTGGACTGATGAGAATTTAAGATCACCAGCAAAGCCTGTAAATGCCCCATTGGTAAAAAAATATACTGGGGTAGAAAATTATAAGGGGAGAGCAGACCAGATAAAAGAGGTTATGAAATATGTTACTGAGGAAAATTATGTAGATATGCGCCAGCGAGTGAGTAGATTAGAGAAAATTGATAATTTGACTGGAAGTAGTAATTTTGGCAAGTTTATAAAATTATTTGAAAGTGAAAATAGTGGGTGGATTGATGGTGTCAATAAAAAACTTGAAGAATAGCTATTTGGAAACGAGGTATCTATGAAAAAACGAAATAAAAATTGGATAGGGGCATTTCTGATCGTATTAATACTGGCATTTGTTCCCTTGATCGTATCGGCTAAAAAATACAGCGTCGGTTTGAGTGACCAGTTGTGGTTTTCCAGTGCGGATACGTCCTATGATTTTTTCCTCTACTGGAAAAGTCAGGCGCTGCTGCTTTTGTGTGGCATTCTTTCTCTTTATGCGGCATTAAAGATGACGATCAGCAAAAAGGACATGATGGCATCTGTGGACAACCGGTATTTGATACCGCTGGGTGTCTATTTTCTTATGAGCCTTTTGTCAACCGTTCTATCCCAGCACAAAAGGATGGCAGTCTGGGGCGGTTATGAACAGTGGGAGGGAATGCTGACGCTGGGGGCCTATGTGGTGATCCTGTTCTTTTCCTGCTGCCTGATCCTGGGGCAGACGGAGATCCGCATCCTTATGTATGGTCTGCTGGCAGGGGTATTTATTCTGTCCCTATTGGGCGCCAGACAGTTTCTTGGCTATGATTTTTTCCGTACTACGGCGGGAAAGGCAGTAATGAATTTTATGAGCGATGAGAAGCTGAATTTTACCTTTAATTTTGCCCCCGGACGGGTATATGCTACACTGTACAATCCAAATTATGTGGGATCCTATGTGGCTCTTATGCTTCCAGTGATCCTGTCCATGATCTCTTTGCGCAAAAGGATCGATGCGGTCCTTAGAAGCCTTTTAGCAGCTGCCACGGCAGTATTTCTTGTGATGATGCTTTTGGGTTCTGAATCTGTCACAGGCTTTATCGGTCTTGGGGCCGTACTTCTACTTTTTACCATACTGATGATCACCAAAATAAAAAAGCATCCCAGGATTTTTGCTTCCGTGGCGGTGCTGTGTATACTGGCTGTGACAGGGGCTGTGTTTTATAACAGATCCATATTTGAGTATGGCTGGAATAAGATCATGCACCCCACGCCGAATCATTTTGTGGTGAAAAGCATGGTTTCCCGCGGGGGAGCCCTGGAGATCTGTACTGCAGAGGACGATATGCTCCGTCTGACAGTGGATGTAAAGGATGGCACTTATACATATAAAGCGGAGGATGAGAAGGGCAGTCCTGTGGAGTCAGTGAAAGATGGAGAAGGTAAATCAGTGAAGTTTCTGGATCAGAGGTTCGATAAGATACAGATTCAGGAGACAAGTGTAGAAGCAGAGGGGGAGGAACAGGACGCTTTTGTGGTCAACACTCCTTCTGTGGGGAAATCCTACACCGTGGCAGTGGGGACATCCAGTTACCAAAACGGACTGAGCCAGAAGATTTACCGGATCTATAATCCCTTCAAAAAGCTTGACAGGCTGCGGGAGATACCGGCAGCAGGCTTTGAGGACAAATTGCATTTTGCCAGCCGCCGCGGTTATATCTGGTCCCGGACTTTTCCGCTTTTATCAAAGCATCTGCTCCTTGGTTCCGGACCGAATACCTTTGTGTATGAGTTCCCGAACGATGATTATGTGGGGATGAAAAATGTGGGTTATGATGGTTCCACTGTGACCAAGCCCCACAATATGTTTATGCAGATATTTGTACAGACAGGGCTTCTTTCCCTGCTGGCATTTTTAGCCTTATATGGCTTTTATTTTGCGGAGTGTATGAAGTTATACTGGAAAAGGATGGAATATGGCTGGATGGAGCGGTTTGGAGCCGGGCTCTGCCTGGGGACTTTCGGGTATCTGGTGACAGGGCTTGCCAATGATTCCACAGTGGCAGTGGCGCCTCTGTACTGGTGTCTTCTGGGGGCAGGGATCGCAGTGAACCGACGGGTGGCAAAGGAGGAAGATCATTTTGAATAAGAAGAAAATACTTTTGACAGCCATCAATGCAAAATATATCCATTCCAATCTGGCAGTGTATTCTCTGCGGGCAAATGCGGGAAAATATACAGCACAGGTGGAGCTGGCGGAGTTTACCATTAACCATAGAAGAGAAGAGATCTTACAGGGGATCTTTCGTGAGAAACCGGACATGGTGGGATTTTCCTGCTATATCTGGAATATAGAATATGTGCTGGATGTGGCGGAAAATCTGAAAAAGATTCTGCCAGGGATTAAGATCCTGTTGGGAGGTCCGGAAGTATCCTATGATGCTATACAAAGGCTGGAAGGGCATGAGTATGTGGATATGATCATCGCCGGAGAGGGGGAGAACACCTTCCGGGAGCTTCTGGAATGGTATTGTGAGGGGAGGCCTTACAAGGAGCTGGAGAATATCTGTGGCCTCTGTTACCGGGATAGATCGGGAGAGATTCATATGACACCGGCGAGAGGGCCTGCCAGGATGGATGAGCTTTGTTTTCCCTACCGGGATCTGGAGGATATGGAAAACCGTATTATATATTATGAGACGATCCGGGGCTGTCCATTTTCCTGCAGTTATTGTCTGTCGTCTGTGGAAAAAAGTGTGCGGCTGCGCAGCCTTTCCCTGGTATTTGAAGAACTGGATTTTTTCCTGGAACATCACGTGAAGCAGGTGAAGTTTGTGGACCGCACCTTTAACTGTAATCATGAACATGCCTACGAGATTTGGAAATATATCCACGAACATGATAATGGGATTACGAATTTTCATTTTGAGATCGGCGGAGATCTTCTGCGGGAGGAAGATTTTGTGCTGTTCCGGAGTTTCCGGCCGGGGCTGGTCCAGTTTGAGATCGGTGTCCAGTCCACGAACCCGGAGACGGTGCGGGCCATACGCCGCGGGGCGGATCTGAACCGGATCCGGGAAAATGTGGGGAAAGTTAAAGAAACGGGCAATATCCATCAGCATCTGGACCTCATTGCAGGGCTTCCTTATGAGGATTATGAGTCCTTTCGCCGATCTTTTCTCGATGTGTATGCCATGAGGCCGGATCAGTTTCAGCTTGGTTTTCTTAAAGTTCTAAAAGGATCTTATATGGATGAAGCCAAGGAAGAGTATGAGGTGGTTTACGGGAACCGTCCGCCCTATGAGGTTCTGTCTACGCGGTGGCTGCCTTATGAGGATGTGCTGCGTCTCAAAGGGGTGGAAGAGATGGTGGAGGTATATTACAATAGTTTTCAGTTTCCGGCAACGATGGCGCTGCTGGAGTGCTGTACCGGGGATGCCTTCCGGATGTATGAGGGAATGGCAGAATATTACGATGAAAAGGGATACTTTGGGAAAAAGCACAGCCGGGTTTCCCGCTATGAGATCTTATGGGAATATGTCAGCAGCCAGTTTGAGGATCTGGCGGAGGAGTTCCGTCAGGTGCTGACTTATGATCTGTATCTCCGGGATTATATAAAAAATCCCCCTTCCTTTGTAAGGCCGAGGGATCATGAATATCTTGCCTGGGTAAGAAAATTTCTGGATGGGGAAGCAGAAAATCCCCAGATTCTTTCCGGCTATGACGGATTTGTGACAAAACAATTGTTTAATATGGTATATATTGGTCAATTTACCCTGGACATTCAGGTGCTGCTGACAGAACAGAGGATTGAAAAAAATGTCCCCTATTCCCTTGTTTTTGACTATCGGCAGAGGAATCCGCTGAATCACAGTGCCAGGGTGACACAGATCCGGGAGACGGGGGACATATAAGCGCCCTGGCGTGAATAAATTTAGTATTCATTACACCAGTTTCCGGAATTCCTGACTGAGGATTTCCCGACGGGGGAGTTCCGAGCGCAGGACTTCCTCTGCGAGAGATGACAATTCCCTTCTTGCGCCCATAGTGGCATAAATCTCCGCAAGAGCCCGGTAATCGGTGGATTTATCGGAACCGGAGTTCAGGCAGAAGCGGTAAACGGCGGCGGCTTCTTCCATAAGTTCCCCTTTATGGTAAGCTTTTCCAAGATTTGACATATTCATTAAAAAATCATTAAAATTTTGGTCATATTGGGATAAGGTCTTGAAATTTCCAACGCCATATGCTAACTTTAAATCTGTATTGGAATATTCCGACAGATTCATCATCGGGAGTTTGCTCTGTTCAATCACCCGGTTCTGATAATAGCAGATATTCTCATCGCTGCTTTCCGGCATGGGAATCTGTTCCATATCAGGCTCGAACATAGGCAGCTTGGATATATCTTTGTTTCTGGCGCAGTTGGCAGCTTCTTCCCGCTGCCAGAATTCGTCGGATAGCTTTTTTTCTTCCCGGCTGCTCTTTCGCTTTTCATAGTGAAGCCATAGTATAAAGATCAAAAAGCATACAAAGAGTGAAGGAAATGGCAAATTATCAAACATTTTATTCATCCTTTCAGTATAAAATAATATCAACAAGGAGGTTAACATATCATGATGAACCGTAAAAAACAGCGTATGGTCGCTGCGATCATTTGTCTGGTACTGATAATTGCAATGCTGGCAGGGATCGTACTGCCCTACGTATTGCCTGGGGTTGAATAACCCTGTATATATTTTAATACAGCTTAGGTAAATGTGCAAGGGAGGACTTTTTTTTGAAACGAAGAGGGATTATGGCAGCATTTGCTGTTATTATTGTTATGTTTGCGATCATCGGAGTTTATGTGTATGCCAGTTACAGCCGGATCAAGCCGGATAAGGATAAAATGTGTAATGGGATAAAGGTGGATTCCATTGATATCAGCGGTATGACAGAAGAGGAAGCATCCGTGGCGGTGAATTCTTATATTACCCAGCTGGGGAGCCGGAATCTTGTGCTGGATATAAATGGAGAGACTGTCACCAGCCGTTTGGATGAGGCTGGTTACTCATTCTCAGCCGGAGATTTTCTTGATGAGGCAATGAAGATCGGAAAAAGTGGAAATATGATAGAAAATTACCGTCAGATCAAAGCGGCGGCCCAGGGAAAATACACATATAAGGTCACGATGGCACTAGACGAGGAAGTCTTAAAAAAATATATAAAGAAAAACAGCAAAAAGATGTGTGTCGGAGCGAAAAATGCCGAGATCAAGATGGAAGATGGCAAACTTGTATACACAAAAGCTAAGGATGGGATCAGCATTGACACAGAGCGCACGATGCAGCTGGTAAAAGAAGCTGTGGAAGCTTCCGGGGGCACCGAGGTGCAGATTCCGGTGACTGCTGAGATCAAGGTTCAGCAGCCGGAGATCACAGAGGAGACAGCGGCAAGATGTAAAGATAAGATTGGTACATTTACTACCTCATTTAATGCCGGCAATGTCAACCGGACCAAAAACCTTGCTAATGCAGCACGTCTCATAAGCGGGACGGTGCTCTACCCGGGAGATACTTTCTCGGTTCATGACACGATCTCGCCGCTTACAGAAGAAAATGGCTATTATGAGGCGGCGTCTTATAACAATGGCAAGGTGGAGGACAGTCTGGGAGGCGGTGTCTGCCAGGTGTCTACTACACTATATAATGCCGTACTTAAGGCTGAACTGGAGATTACGGAAAGAAGCCCCCACTCCATGGTGGTAAGCTATGTGAAGCCCTCTATGGATGCCGCCATCGCCGGAGATTACAAGGACTTTAAATTTAAGAATAATACCTCAGTTCCTATATACATTCAGGGAGGGACCTATGGAAGCAGCATTTATTTCACCCTGTATGGAGAAGAGACCAGAAGTCCGGACCGGACGATCCGGTTTGAGTCCGAGGTGACCGATACGATACAGCCGGGGGCTGATAAGGTGACCTTTGACAAGACAAAACCTGAATCCTATATGACAGTAACCCAGGAGGCGCACATAGGATATAAAGCGAAACTCTGGAAGATCGTGAAGGAAAATGGAAAAGAGACGAAAACCCAGATAAACAGCAGTACCTACTCGGCATCTCCCCGCTATGTGACCAGGGGGGCGAAGAAAGAGCCAAAACCGACTCCCAAACCGACAAAGAAGCCGTCTAACAGGGATAGAGAGGACAACTCCAGAGAAGAAAAGAGTGGAAGAAATACCCGGCGGTCCGCAGGAGGTACTACCGGGGGCAGCACAAGTGATAATGCGGGGGCAGATAATGCCGGAAATTCTGGCGGCATGGCAGTGCCTGACCAGCAGCCGGCGGATACACCCCAGGATGCAGCGGCAGGGATTCCGTCCCAGATGGATCCACAACAGGGAGTTCAATGATCTGGGGACAAAATATTAGGAAGAATCAGGAGAGACAGGTGTATTTATGCATTCAGGAAAGGTACCGGAGAGGATATTAAAGCGGGCTGTGCGAAAGAAGATTACATACAGAAGCGGGTTCCTAGCCAGGCCTCCGGCGCCGGGAAGGGATAGCAGCGTATATTGCCCACCCGGCGGAGTGCCTATGGCATTCTGCACCAATCCGGTCACCGGTGATCCGGATACCTTAGGGTGCCGGGCATTTTTCCGCATGGCAAATGATATCTGTTGTGCCGGGGCAGATCCATCAGGCATGTTGCTGGATATACTTCTCCCGAAAGGAAGCGAAGAGCAGGTACTCCGGCAGATCATGCATCAGATCGGCAGTCTGGCAGAGGAGTACAAGGTGGATATTCTTGGCGGGCACACAGAAGTTATGGCAGAGGTAACGGAGCCTGTGATCACCGTGACGGGAATTGGCCTGTGCAGGGAAAATGTAAGAACAGAAATGAAACCCGGAAAGGGTATGGATCTGGTGATGACAAAGTGGGCGGGAGCTTCTGGGACGAATGGTTTGATAATAAAAGGGAAAGAGGAACTGCAGAAGCGGTTTGGCAAAGATTTTCTGGACCGGGCGGAGAGCTATGGCAGGGATATAAACTGTCTGCCCGGGGCGGCTATCGCCTGGGAGAATGGTGCGGCAGCTCTCCACAATGTCTCTGCCGGGGGAATCTTTGGTGCCCTCTGGGAGCTGGGAGAGCAGTGTGGAACCGGCCTGGAAGTGGATCTGAAAAAAATACCGATCCGTCAGGAGACGGTGGAGATCTGCGAATATTATGATGAGAACCCCTATATGATAGCGTCGGAGGGGGTGCTTCTGATTGTTGCATCCAGCGGATCCCGTCTGGTCCGCCAGTTTGAAGAGGCAGGGATCGTGGCTGCGGTGATCGGACAGATCCGGGAGGATCAGGACAGAATCGTAAGAAATGGAGAGGAAATACGTTTTCTGGTTCCTCCGGGAAATGGATAAGCAGTATAGGAGGGAAAATAAATGCTTCAGGAAGAAATACTTAATATCATATCAAAAAATGCGAAAGTGACGACAGAGGACCTGGCGGCGATGCTGGCAACTACGCCGGACCAGGTGGAGAAGTGCCTGAAGGAGATGGAAGAGAGCGGCATCATCTGCGGCTATCCGGCATTGATCAACTGGGATAAGACGGATAATGAAATTGTGACCGCACTGATCGAGGTCAAGGTGGCGCCCCAGAGAGGACGCGGGTTTGACAAGGTGGCAGAGAGGATTTACCAGTTTGACGAGGTAGAAAGTGTATATCTGATGAGCGGGGGATTTGACCTCACGGTCATCATTGAGGGAAAGAGTATGAAAGAGGTATCACGCTTCGTCTCTACAAAGCTCTCGCCGATGGATTCCATCATCAGCACAGCTACCTACTTTGTCCTGAAAAAATATAAGGAGCATGGCCTTCCCCTTACAAAAAATACAAACGGAGATGAGAGGATGTTGATCACACCATGAGAAACCCATTATCGAAAACTGTTATGGAACTTCAGCCCTCCGGGATCCGGCGCTTTTTTGATATGGCCAGCACTATGGAAAATGTCATATCCCTGGGTGTGGGAGAACCGGATTTTGATACACCCTGGCACATCCGGGAGGAGGGGATATATTCTCTTGAACAGGGGAGGACCTATTATACCTCCAATGCGGGGCTGCTTCCCCTGAGGCAGGAGATCAGCCGATATCTCGGAGAGCGCTTTGATCTGCCCTATATGCCGGAAGAGATCCTGGTCACCGTAGGGGGGAGCGAAGCCATCGATGTAGCATTCCGCGCCATGCTGGATCCGGGAGATGAGGTGATCATTCCGGAACCTTGTTTTGTATCCTACCTTCCCTGTGTAAAGATGGCGGGGGGTGTTCCTGTGGAGATCCCGCTGGAAGAAAAGGATCATTTCAAGCTTACTCCCCAAAAACTGAGGGAGGCAGTCACCGATAAGACGAAGATGGTGGTACTTCCATTTCCCAACAATCCCACAGGAGCCATTATGACAGCCCAGGAGCTGCAGGCTGTGGCAGAGATCATCAGGGAAAAGGATCTGTTTGTCCTGTCGGATGAGATCTATTCGGAACTCAGTTATCACGGCCGGCATGTGTCCATTGCCAGCCTGCCGGGAATGGCAGAGCGCACCGTGGTGGTCAATGGTTTTTCCAAATCCTTTGCCATGACGGGCTGGCGGCTGGGATATGCAGCGGCGCCCCGGGAGATCATCAAACAGATGGTAAAGATCCATCAGTACATCATCATGAGTTCCCCCACCACCAGCCAGTATGCGGCGATTGAAGCACTTAAAAACGGTATGGAAGATGTGGGCCGGATGCGGGAAGCTTATAACCAGAGAAGAAGGTTCCTCGTAAAAGAGCTGAATGAGATGGGACTTCCCTGTTTTGAGCCTTATGGCGCCTTTTACGTATTTCCCAATATCAGCCGGTTTGGGATGAGCAGTGAGGAATTTGCAGGGAGGCTTCTAAAGGAACAGAGGGTAGCTGTTGTTCCAGGAGATGCCTTTGGAAAATGCGGGGAAGGGTTTTTGAGGATCTCTTACGCATATTCTATTGAAAACCTAAAAGTGGCATTGGAAAAGATACAGAAATTTATAGACACCCTGTTGTAATTATGATATACTAAAAAGTAGCCAAAAGGTTAAATGAGTGGTGTCAATCGGAGCCATAGACCTTATGGGGGAGAGTTAGACAGACGGAAGTATTTTGTCTGGAAAGGAGAAAGGAAATATGGCTACACTGAATGCAGAACATATCAATCCTTTTTTGATGGCGGCCAAAAAAGTGATACAGGATATGTGTTTCGTCGATGTATCCATACAGAAGCCTGGTTTAAAGGAAGCCGACTTCGGACCGGATACATGGGTTATTATAATTGGTATCACTGGTGAGATGAGAGGTCAGGTTCTTCTTGCCATGATGGAAAAAGACGCCTGCAATATTGCCTCGAAGATGTGTATGACAGAGGTAAAGAGTATCGATGATTTTTCGGCAAGTGCACTCAGTGAGCTTGGCAATATGATCATGGGAAATGCAGCTACTGTGTTTTCTTCCAGCGGGGTGGGGATCGACATTACGCCTCCGGCGCTGTCCCATGGCAAAGTGAGTTTTACCAGCACATATGCGAAGAGCCTTTGTGTTCCATTGACTTTTGATGGATGCATAGTAGAATTGTATTTAGCACTGAGACAGGAATAACATAAGATCTATGGCAAAAATGTTATGTGTTACATAGCATTTTTTCATCTTTTTGGGCGAAAAAAGAAAATTTTGGCAGGCCAGGAAGGGGTTTCAAATGCTTAATATTGTTCTATTAGAACCAGAAATACCAGCGAATACCGGAAATATTGGGCGGACCTGTGTGGCCGCAGGGGCAAGGCTTCATCTGATCGAACCAATGGGGTTTCAGATATCGGAGAAGCAGGTGAAACGGGCAGGGCTTGATTACTGGGATAAACTGGATGTAACGGTTTATGACTGCTATCGGGATTTTATGGAGAAGAATCCGGCAGCAAAAATATATATGGCGACCACAAAGGCGAGAAAGATTTATACAGAAGTGGCTTTTGAGGAAGACTGCTATATAATGTTTGGAAAAGAGAGCAAAGGGATTCCAGAGGAGATTCTTGTGGAGAATGAAGAGAATACGATCCGGATACCGATGTATGAGGATATTCGTTCGCTGAATCTTGGAAATTCTGTAGCTATTGTTTTGTATGAAGCATTGAGACAGCGGGGTTTTGCACATTTGAATACAAAAGGAGAACTGCACAGGCTCTCATGGGCAGCAGATGAATGAAGGAGGTATTTTTAATATGACAGATAAGCGGGGTTTAGCCAGGAGTAGAGACAAGAAGGTATCTTTGCCTTTGAAGATCAAAGGATTGATTTTTGTGGCTATCATGATCACGCTGGTGATTTTTATCACCATCGTTGTTGCCATGCCGCAGGTGCGCAAGACAATGAGTGCCACGGTGCAGGGATACATACATGACGTAGTGGTTTCCAATGGACAGATATTAGGAACAGAAGTATCTGCCCGCGGCAGGAGTGCACTGTCGAAGAACAAATTGGAAACACTTTTTAAAGATCTGAAGATTCAGAATGTAGAGTCCAGTTATGCTTATGTAGTAGATTCTGATGGGACCATGCTGTATCACCCCACGGCGGAAAAGATCGGTCAGCCGGTGGAAAATGAAGTGATCATTAAAGTTGTGAAAGAGATCAGTTCCGGAAAAGTTCCAGAAGCGGATATTGTCACCTATAATTTTAAGGGGGAGGTAAAGTATGCGGGATATTATGTAAATCCGGAGGCAGACTTTATTCTTGTTATCAGTGCGGATGAATCCGATGTTTTTTCCTCCGTGAGCCATGTTGAGACAGTGATGGCCATTTCTGGCGGAATCGCAGAAGTCATCTGCCTGATCATAGCGTTTATCGGTTTCCATATACTTATTGATCCATTGAGAAAGATCGCGCAGATCGTTGCCAGGATGGGAGAGCTTGATTTTACAAAGGACCCAGAACTGAATAAGCTTCTTAAGAGCAGGGATGAGACTGGACTGATGGCGCGATCTGTTTGTGAAGTACAGGAGAAGCTCGGTGAAGTGGTGGCTGAACTGAAAGAACAGAGTGATAAATTGTACACTTCTTCCGACAGCCTTAGCAAAAATGCTTCTGTGACGGCCGGAACCATCGGTCAGATCAACAGCGCAGTCCGGGATATGGCAGAGGGGGCCTCATCCCAGGCACAGGATACCCAGACAGCAACAGAGAGCGTTATTGTTATTGGAAATATGGTAGAGGAGACCAATGAAGAGGTTTCCGGGCTTCGCAGTAACGTTGAGCGGATGAAGGAATCCGGGGAAGCGGCGAACGCTAACCTAAAGGAACTGGAAGAGATCAATTCTGAAGTAAAAGAATCCATTGAGGAGATTTACCGTCAGACCAATACTACCAATGAGTCTGCCTTGAAGATCAAAGATGCCATTGCACTGATCACATCGATTGCAGAGGAGACCAATCTGCTGTCACTGAATGCTTCCATCGAAGCTGCCAGGGCTGGGGAACAGGGGAAAGGATTTGCTGTTGTGGCAAACCAGATCCAGAAGCTTGCGGAACAGTCTAATGATTCTGCCATGAAAGTCCAAGGGATCACCAACATGCTGATGGAAGATTCTGAAAAAGCAGTGGTGACTATGGATAAGGTGAAGAGGATCATGGATACCCAGATGCAGAAGGTAGATACTACAGGATCTATGTTTTCCGAAGTTCAGGAGGGCATCGGACATTCCATGCGAGGGATCACCTCTATTTCTGAGAAGACACAGAATATGGATCAGGCAAGAGTGAATGTGGTGGATATCGTACAAAATCTGACAGCCATTGCAGAGCAGAATGCTGCGGGAACAGAGGAAGCGTCTGCTTCCGTTACCGAGGTAAGTACAGTAGTGGATGATATTTCTAAAAATGCAAAACAGCTTCTGGATGTGGCGGAAGTCATCGATCAGCACATGAAAAAATTCAGTGTAGATACCGTTGAATGATTTTAGTGTTAAGATCGTATAAATAAGAACATAAAAAGAGTGTATTTATCCTAAGATAGGATGAGTACACTCTTTTTTGGTCCTATGACAGGCATATTACTTGCGGTTTACTCTTTGCCCTTTTTTAAGGTAAAGATAAATTCTGTCCCAACACCCTCTGTACTGACGACGTTGATGGTCTGGTTGTGGGAATTGATGATCTCCTTGGAGATCGACAGACCAAGTCCCGTTCCTTTTTTGTCTTTTCCACGGGAGAGGTCGGATTTATAAAATCGGTCAAATACTTTTCCGATGCTGTTTTTGGGAATACCGATACCGGAATCTTTCACGGAGACAAAGATCTTTTCTCCCTTTTTGCGGGCGCTGATCTTTACTTCAGAATTGGAGTGGCTGAACTTTACAGCGTTGTCAATAAGGTTGTATAGGACTTGATGGATCTTTCCTTCATCGGCATTGACCATCAGTTCCTTTTTTGCATTAAAGTCCAGTACGAAGGTAATCCCCTTTTTTGCGGCGGTACCTTCCAGAGTGTTGACAGTCTGAATGATTGTTTCATGGATATTGAAGTTGGACAGGTCCAAAAGAACACTTTCGCGGTTAAAGGAATTTAGTTCCAGAAGGTTCGATGTGAGGTTGGTCAGCCGGTCCGTCTCTGAAAGAATGATATTCAGATATTTTTCCTGGGTTTCATAGGGGATCGTGCCGTCTAACATCGCCTGCGCATAACCTCGTATTGAGGTGAGGGGAGATCGAAAGTCATGGGAAATATTTGAGATGAAAGCCCTCTGGTATTCATCAAAGTTATTCAGATCTTTTCCAATGAGATTTAGTGCATCCGCCAGATCCTGGTACTCATCATGAGTATGGAAAATAACAGGCGGATTGTACCTGCTGACAGAAAAGGATTTTGCCGCCTGACAGAGTCTGCGGAGAGGAACTATGTTTGTGACATAGATCAGTAAAAAGGCAAGTCCCAGTACAGCTGCCATAAGGAAGAAGGTGGTATCCAGTAGATTAAAGTAATATTGGATGCGGGCAGGAACGACAGAGTTGTCCAAATCTGGATTGTTAATGATCTCTGCAAGCACTCGGTTTTGGATAACCGTAAAGCCAAGGGTGTGGGTCATATAATAGGAGCCTGCAAAAATAAATAGATATAGCAGTGCCAGTTTTCTGCCAAAAGACAGTCGGAATCTTCTCATGAGCAGTGTCACCCCTTTATTGTCTCAAATTTGTATCCGATTCCCCATACGGTGGCGATACGCCATTCGTTGTGATCTTTGATCTTTTCCCGCAGCCGCTTGATATGGACATCCACAGTCCGGGTGTCCACTACATACTCATAACCCCAGATACGGTCCAGAAGCTGTTCCCTTGTAAATACCTGATTGGGGTGAGTGGTAAGAAAATATAAAAGTTCCAGTTCCTTTGGGGGCATCTCGATGGGGGAGCCCATATAAGTAACAGAATAGTTGGAAAGGCTTACCGTAAGATCTGTATATTTTACCGATTCTGTTCCGCTGTCTTCCGGTTCACCGGTTTCCACAATTTCCTCCGGTTCCGGCTTGTATCGTCTTAATACCGCTTTTACTCTTGCTACCAGTTCCTTGGAATCAAAGGGTTTAATGATATAGTCATCTGCTCCTAGCTCTAGTCCCAGCACTTTATCAAAGACTTCCCCTTTTGCGGAGAGCATGATGATTGGTACGGAGGAAGTTTTCCGGATCTCGCGGCATATGTCATAGCCATCGATCCCAGGGAGCATGATATCCAGAAGAATCAGATCCGGTCTGAAGGAGTTATGCTTTTTCAATGCCTCATCCCCATCGTGGGCCTGCTGGCACTGAAAGCATTCTTTCGTCAGATAGAGTTCAATCAGTTCTGCAATATTGGTATCGTCATCCACGATAAGAATTTTCTGTTTGTCCGCCATAATGTGTTCATCCTTTCTGTATCTCTGGGGCGACCTGGAGATATCTGTCGGGCTGGGGCAGGATTTATTTAAAGTCTACCACAGTCACACCATATCCGCCTTCTCCGTATTCACCCATACGATAGGACTGGATATAATTCGTCTTTTTACAATGGGCCTGCACTGCATTTTTCAGGGCACCAGTACCAACTCCGTGTATGATCGTTACTTGATGCAGTCTGGCGAGATAGGCATCATCCAGATATTTGTCCAGTACCGCGATGGCTTCATCTACTGTCTTTCCAATCAGGTTTATACTGGAAGAGATGTTCATGGATTTGGACATTTTAATTTTGCCTGCATTGGAGCGCTCCCGGATTTTTTCTTTCCGGATCTGTAAGGTCTCTTCCTCCAGAAGCTCGAGATCCTTTATGTCTACCTCAGAACGGAGGATTCCCATCTGGACAAAAAGCTTTCCCTTATTGTTGGGCAGGGAGCTGACAGTTCCCTTGACCCCCATGGAGTGGACCATGACCAGATCGCCGATACTTAATTTGTCCGGGGCATTGTCATTGCGGCGCTTTTTCTTGCCGGAGTCCAGTTTTTCCCCTGTTTTTCGCAGTTCTTCCCGAATGGAAGAGCGCTGTTTTTCCATATCTTTAATCGCGCCGCCCTCCATCCATTTATTGTATTTACGGATGGATTCGTCAGCGATATCTTTTGCATTCTGAAGGATCTCATTTGCCTCTTCATTGGCGCGGCGCAGGATTTTGTCCTTTGCTTTGTCAATGCGCTCATTTTTTTCTTCCAGTTTTCGTTTCTGGCGCTCGATCTCTTCACGGTAGGCTGCCGCTTTCTGCTGTTCTGCTTCCAGTTCCTTTCTCGTCTGCTCCAGGCCTGTCACCACATCCTCAAAGGAGCGGGTATCTTCGTCCACCAGGGAATTTGCCTTGTCGATGATCTCCTTTGGCAGCCCCAGCTTGCTGGAGATGGCAAAGGCATTGCTTTTTCCCGGAACACCGATCAGAAGACGGTAGGTGGGCTGCAGTGACTCCACATCAAATTCACAGGAGGCATTTTCCACCTGTTCTGTGGAAAGAGCATATACTTTAAGCTCGCTGTAATGAGTGGTAGCCATGGCTGTGACCTGTCGGTTCAGCAGATTATCGAGAATGGAGATTGCCAGGGCAGCGCCCTCGATAGGGTCAGTTCCTGCTCCCAGCTCATCAAAAAGTGCCAGTGTATTTTTATTTGCTCTTTTCAAAATAGAGATGGTATTGGTCATATGGGAAGAGAAGGTACTGAGACTCTGCTCTATACTCTGTTCATCGCCGATATCAGCATATACCTCTTCATAAACCCGCAGATGCGAGCCGTCAAATGCCGGAATATGCAGGCCTGCCTGTCCCATCAGGGTAAAAAGTCCTACCGTTTTCAAAGAAACCGTTTTTCCGCCGGTATTTGGTCCGGTGATGATCAGCAGGCGGTAGTCCTGTCCCAGCGTGACGTCAATCGGTACCACCCGGTCTCTTGGTATCAGCGGATGGCGTCCTTTTTTTATTTCTATATAATTTTCTGAAAAGTCCGGCTCACTTCCCTGCATTTTTTTGGAAAGCTTTGCTTTGGCAAAAATAAAATCAAGTTCGGCGAGTAAAATAACATTTCTTTCCAGTCCCTCTACTTCGGGAGCGCAGAGACTGCTTATAGAGGCGAGGATCTTCTCGATCTCTTCCTGCTCTTTCATAGCCAGCTCTGCCAGTTCGTTATTGAGTTTCACAATGGCCATTGGTTCGATAAAAAAGGTTGAACCAGTGGCACTCTGGTCATGGATCATTCCCTGGAAGGAGGATTTATACTCCTGCTTTACCGGAAGGCAGTAGCGTCCGTTCCGCATAGTGACCAGGTTGTCCCGGAGCATTTCTGAGGAAGAGTTTACGGTGGCATTCAGTTGTTCCCGCACCTTGTCATTGGTATTTTTGATGGTACGGCGGATGCGGCGCAATTCACTGCTGGCGTCATCGCTGATCTCTTCTTCTGAGAGGATGCAGCGGCGGATTTCCTTGAGTATCTCCGGAAATGCCTGCAGACCGGAAAAACGGCCGGAGAGAAAATCCGTCTCCTCATCTTTTGCCTCATATTTTATAGCCCTTTCCGCCACATCCAGAAGGGCACCGATCCGAAGAAGCTCTCCGGCGCCCAATGTGCCACCTTTGGAAAGGGGGACCAGTCCCGGACGAATATCTGTCAGTCCGTGAAAAGACAGAGGTCCATGATGAAAGATCCTGGTCAGGGCATGGGTGGTCTCTGCCTGCAGAGCAGTGATCTCATCCTGGTCAGACAGCGGGCGCAGGCGTCTTGCACTATCTTTTCCAAGGGCAGAATCTGCTTCATCTACCAGCATATCTATAATTTTATCAAATTCTAAAGTTTTACATACTTTCTTATTCACATGATCCTCCTTTTGTGAGTACTCCAAAAAGCTAAAGATGAAATTATTTTACCACAGAAAAACGGGGGTTACAACGGAATTAGCAAAAAAACTGCCTGATTCCTGTCACAAAAGGAATATATACTTGATTTTATTCAAAAAACTCTGTAAAATGAGAAAGGATAAATGAAATTCCGGCATCGGAGCCGGGGAGGAAAGGATGAATAAAAATGAAGAGATGGCTATGTTCCATTCTGTGTCTGTCGATGGTTGCAGGACTGGCGGCTGTAGAGGTGAAGGCCTCAAAAGAGACTGACATAAATGAGAATCAGATAATGATCATGAGCGCACAGGCGCCGGTGACAGAGACAGCAACGGTAGAGACTTCAAAGACAGAGGTACCTCTGCCCTCACTGCCTGTATTTATTGGAAATTTTACAGTAAAGGATGAAAATGCGTTTCAGACAGCATTTAATATGGCGGACAAGACATGGACGATCACAGGTTATGTGGGAAATAAGTCAGCTACAATGATCTATATTCCGGAGAAGATCAATGGAATTAAAGTGTCAGCTGTGGCGGACAAAGTATTTGAAGGTTGTCCATATCTAAAACATGTAGTGTTTATGGCGGATGTGGAGATCCAGGGAAGCAGCCTGTTTTTCCAGGGGCAGCAGGGGGGCAGTATATCCTATGCGGCTGCCAGACCGGAGATCTGGGGAAAAGCGAATGGAAA
The DNA here is from genome assembly GCA_910585745.1 of uncultured Eubacterium sp. Taxonomy (GTDB): domain Bacteria; phylum Bacillota; class Clostridia; order Lachnospirales; family Lachnospiraceae; genus Eubacterium_F. The sequence continues at coordinate 25,175 of CAJUFM010000028.1, forward strand.
GGCAGCTGCTTTTGCAGCAGGAGCAGGTCTGGTGTTCCATCCACTGGAAGGTTCTAACCAGGTTTCTTCTAAGAAAGCGGCCGGGCTTACAAAAGCTACAATCACCTGGAGCGCCGTGAATGGAGCCAGTTCCTATAATGTATACCGTAAATCCGGCAAGGGTCAGTATGCCCTGCGCAGCAGCATATCAGCGGGAGTTTCTTTTACTGATACCGGATTGAAAGCAGGAACCACTTACAAATATAAAGTGACCCCGGTATTTACAACTCCGGATGGTGAGACCATCGAAGGGTATGCTTCTAAGGAAGTTTCTGTGGCGATGGTGCCTGCCAAGCTCAAGGGCGTTCGTGCCAAAGGAGTGAAGGGCGGCGTTCAGGTCAGATGGAAACGCAATAAAAATGTTTCCGGATATCAGGTTTATATGAAAGTTCATGTAAAGGGCTTTAAGACGAAGTTTAACCGCGTGAAGACCATTAAGAAAAATAAGATTACGGGTTATCGTCAAAAGATGGCCGTCCGTGGCATGAAATACAGTTTTAAGGTCAGATCTTTTAAGAATATGAAGGGAAAGAAGATATTCGGTCCGTTTGTGACAGTATCAGCGAAGGCAAAGTAGAAAGGTTTAAAGGGGATTGAGATGTATTATTTAAAGGATTACCGGGAAGGACAAAAACTGACAGGGACGTATCTGTGTAAATCAAAGCAGATCCTGAAGACTAAGGCGGGAAAGACATATTATTCCCTGATCCTTCAGGATAAGACCGGGACGGCAGATGCCAAGATCTGGGAGCTGAATAATGGTATTGCCAGTTTTGAGGCGATGGATTATATCTATTGTGAAGGGCTGGTGACCAGCTTTCAGGGAAATATCCAGATGAATATCTCCAGACTCCGTAAAAGTGAGGAAGGGGAATACGATCCTGCAGATTACATCCCCACCACCAAAAAGGATGTGGGAGAAATGTTTGAGCAGATTCTCTCCTACATACGCAGTGTAAAAAACCCATATCTCAGTCAGCTTTTAAACAAATTTTTCCTGGAGGACAAGGTCTTTGTGGAGAAATTTAAAAAGCATTCCGCTGCAAAGAGTGTCCATCATGGATTTATGGGCGGGCTTCTGGAGCACACACTCAGCGTCACAAATATGTGCGAGTATTTTGCTGGAGCGTACCCGAATATCCACAGAGACCTTTTGATCGCCGCGGCATTGTTCCATGATATGGGAAAGATCGATGAGATTGCAGCTTTTCCTCGAAATGATTATACCGATGAGGGACAGCTCCTGGGACACATTTATATCGGGGCACAAAAACTGTCTGCCGCGATAGCAGAGATCAGTGGTTTTCCCAAAAAACTGGAAAATGAGCTGCTGCACTGTATTCTGGCTCATCACGGCAAGCTGGAGTTCGGTTCCCCCAAAGTACCAGCTCTTTTAGAAGCGATGGCACTTCATCTCGCGGACAATGCAGATGCCAAACTTCAGACACTGACGGAGATCTTTGAGCAGGCAGAAGATAATATGGACTGGCTGGGCTTTAACCGTATGTTCGAGAGTAACCTGCGGCAGACTTCCGAAGGCGGACTGTGACAGTTGTAAGTTTGAGCTTTAAAAACGAATAGCAAAAAGAATCTGAAACCTCAAAACATCTGTTTTTTAATGGATTTATGTTTTGAGGTTTATTTTATGAAAGCTTTTATTTAATAATTCATAAAAAGATTATAAATAATTTTGTAGCCATCTGCCAGGGAATTAGTGTATAATGAATTAAAATACCAAAATGACATCTATATATAAATGAAGGAGGATGGCGGATGAAAAAAATTAGAATTGCAGCTGCAGTGGTGATCATGATGATGGGGATGATATTTCCTTCTTTTATCTCTTCTGCTGCCAGCTTGGGAGAAACGGTGAGCCAGAATACGGAAGCAACTCTGAAGGCGGTAGATTATTATACGGATGAAAAAACAGCTGCTCTGCTGGTCCCTTCCAGGTATTCAGCGACAGAAAAGCTGAATAAAAAGCTGGAGATCTCGAAAAGGGATGGGAAAGATATTACGAAGATTACCGACGAAGAGGCGATTCAGGAGCTGAACCAGGATAATGTTAAGGCAATATCTTTTGGAGAAGCATTTGAGAGAGTTCAAGGTGAGATCGGTCAGACCATCCAGAGGATAGTGGATAGTACTGCCGGCGCCCAGGACAAAGGCAGCACTTTTTATACAGAAAAGATATCACAGAATAAAGAGAAACTGTTGCTGGGGCTCGCATACATAGAACGGTTGTACAATTTTAATATGGGAGAGAAAAATATCAAGGATGTCCTTCTCTATGAGCCAGGCACTTATGGGATCAAGGTGGATGTTCTGGACTGGCTGATCAAGATCGGCAGTGCAGGCGGTGATACGTTAAAGTTATCCAATAGTAACAACGTATTCGGTTATAATAAATTATTCTGGAGTGTCACTGGTTCCTTTGATCTGGATGCCTTTCTGGAGGAAAACAGACAGAAATGGATTCCGGATATGACGTTGGATGAGTGGCTTCTTCAGGAGAGCCCTGCGTTTATCGTGGATGATTCCACATCGGATTCCACGGCTGGTACAGGTTTATACAGCAGATTATATAATGACGCGGTGATGCAGCCCTATATTCTTCCTCTGCTCAATGTATCGGAGGACAGCATTTATGTCATAGCCAATTCCGCTACGATCACATTTGGAATCGTGGATTGTTATTTGGACCGGGATCTAAAAATATCCGATCCTGTCCAATATGCGGAAAAACGGGAGGAGTTCCGAGAGGACCTGGAGCAGGGCGCCAGACAGCAGAAGGCGTTTATTGACCTTTGGCGCCGGGTCACGAAACCGGAGAACATAGGACAGCTCACATCAAACCGCATCGTTCTGGACAGTCTGCGGATCTATTCGGATACGACAACCAGCGGGCAGACAGAGTGGTCAGCTAAATTTGGTGAAAAAGCCTCTATAGGTGTCAAGGAATTTTTTACCCCCCTGAATTTATATGATAATTTCATGTTTTCGGACGGCATGGCGGCCGGTACCGGTGTCCGCTATTATTTGTCAAAGGCATTATCAGAGCGGGGGCTTGCTACCTATGCCCATGAATTAACTCATCTTCTGGTCTCTCCTGTTATGTTGAACAAATATGGCATAAGAGACGGAATGCAGGCGGAAGTGTATACCAGGGGAATGTTTGAACCTTATGAATTGAACGATCCTCCTGTTTTTAACCTGAATCTGATCTATGACCGTCAGGCTTTTAATGAAAGGTTCCATAATGCAGTGCCAGAGCGTTTCCAGGACGAAAAAGATCTGCAGTCCTATATGAGCGGTATCCTGGATGTTATTTATACGCTGGATTATGCGGAAGCAGATATTATGTTCTCAAAGACACCAGAAGAAAAGAAAAAGTGGTTCCATAAACTGGAACAGGTTGAGGATACTAAGACGAGAAGCAATCAGGGAGATGCTGGCTCCAAACACAATCTGGATTCTGTGAGAGAGCTGACACTTGATGAGGCTAAAGAATTGAATAACATTGACGATCTGATTGGAAACAGCATTATCGTATCCCGTTATGAAGTGGATGGAACGAAGACGACGGGGACTATGGCAAGCAACGGCTATTATGTCGTGCCTCTGTTCAGCGCCAATTATGCCGGCGTACAGAATGACCTCGGTGTCAGCGGTGATGTTATGATCCGCCGCCAGGCATTTGAGCTTCTTGCCGAATATGGATATTATGAGGGCATGGTTCCTTATATTTCCAATCAGTACAAATCAGCAGCTCAGTCAGACCAGACCATTTTGTCAGATACTTATATCCTTAGGAACATATTTGGCAGCACATATGCAACAATGGCTGATTTCAAGAAGGGAATGTTCCAGAAAAGAATTGAAAATGTCAAAAAATTAAAACCTGTGACCATTCAGTGGAATAAGCAGACGGTAACCATCAAAAACTTTGCTGCCCTGCAGCAGCTTATGAAAGAGGCTGTGGAGAGTGACTTAGTCAATGTAAATGTGACTCCAGGCGGCTCCAACAATATCCGGGCTCAGGCTACTCAGGTAGAGCAGCTGAAAGCGGAGATATTCCGGGCATATTTATTCCAGACAAAGGATTTCCAGGAATCCATCTATGGTGATGGTCAGGAACCGGTGGAGCCCACAGCGACACCAGATGTTAAGCCAACGGCAGCGCCGACAGCTACGCCGGAGGTGACCCCAACGGCAGCACCTACAGCAACACCAGATGCAAAGCCGGATGTAACCCCTGGTACGACAGGAAAACCGGATATGACGCCTGGTGCGACAGAAAAGCCAGTGGTGACACCGGGTGTGAAACCAACAGCAGCACCAACAAACACCCCAGGGGTAAAGCCAACGGCAGTGCCGACAGCGACACCAGGAGAAAAGCCAGTGGTGACACCGGGTGTGAAACCAACAGCAGTACCAACAAACACCCCAGGAGTAAAACCAACGGCAGCACCAACAAACACCCCAGGAGTAAAGCCAACAGCAGTACCAACAAACACCCCAGGGGTAAAGCCAACGGTAGCACCAACAAACACCCCAGGAGTAAAACCAACGGCAGTACCAACAAACACTCCAGGAGTAAAACCAACGGCAGCGCCGACAGCGACACCAGGAGAAAATCCAGGGGTGACACCGGATGTAAAGCCAACCATAGCACCGTCTGACAAACCGCCAGTCCAGCCGCCAGCAGATAAACCAACCCTTACTCCTGGCAATATGCAGACATCTGCGCCAGCAGAAAAGGATCCTGCTATGTCAGATAATGACAATCTCTTGCCGGATGAGGATGACGACAGTATTTTGGATGGGGGAGCTCTCAAGTCTGAACTGCTCATTGCCAGAGTTTCTGCTTCCAGTAAATCACAGATCATTCGCTGGAATTCTGTCAAGTCAGCAGATGGGTATTATATTTACGGGGCAAAAGGCAATGGCAAATATAAATGTCTGCGGACAGTGAGTAAAAAGGTTCTCAGATGGAAACGAACGGGCTTGAAAAAGGGAACACAGTATAGATATTATGTGATGGCTTATAAGATCATTGACGGAAAGCGGGTGTCTATATCCAGATCTCTTCCTGCCTATAGTATAACAAAGGGTGGAAAGTACAGCGATCCTGTGAAATTGAAAGCAAAACGGTCCTTTATAAGCGTGAAATCTGGCAAAAAGATAAAACTGCAAGTAAAGGCGGCAGGTAAAAAGCTGAATAAAGCCAGTAAAAAGGTGCGTTATATCTCTGCAAATCCATCCATCGCAAAGGTTTCAAAAAAGGGAACCATTACCGGAGGCAGACGCGGAACATGTTATATCTATTGTGTGGCATGGAATGGCCTGTCTAAGAAGATTAAAGTAAAGGTAAAGTAAGTGAAGAAACATTTTAAATTTATGAGGGTGATATTTAGTCTTACTGCTGCAGCCCTGTTTTTTGCTGGCTGCGGCGGTGAGTACAGCACTCGTTCAGGGGATAACAGTATATCCGGCGGGGCAGTATCCGCCTCTGTGATAAGTGGACAGCCAGTATCCGCTTCCGCGGTGAGTGGACAGGCAGTTTCGGATACCGGGGGGTACAGCAGATACACATTCTGCAGCGACCGGAACATGTATTATATCAAGCATTGCTATTCCGAGGATGCAAGACTTGTGGAACGGGACATAGAAAAGGGTTCAGAACGCAAGATTTACGTCAAGGATATACATGAGGTGTGTTATGCCGATAATGACTGGGTGTATTATACGAAAAAAGCTGAAGGAGAAATAGGTGGAGAGCGCCAGTCTGTAGTGGGTGGGGTCTGGCGGTCTCCGATCAATAAAAACAGTTTTCAAATGGATCAAAATGCGGAGGAACTAGTTCTGAGGGCAGAAGATTGGCGGGGGCTGGTTTTGACGAGAAGCCATGTAGGCAGGGATCACCGGGGAGTGCAGTGTGATGGCAGATATATTGTCTTTGAGGGAGTAGAGGATACAAGGGATGAGGTGCTGACGACGTCTCTGTGCGTGTATGATATGCAGAAGGGAAGTTATGTATGGGAGGAAATCTTCCGCACAGACAGCTTTTTGATCGATATGAGAGAGACGATCCTGTGGGGCGGAAGCGTCTTTTTATATGATGAGGATAAATGGGAACTGGTCCGTGTGGACCTGGAGACCGGGGAAAGAGCCACTGTGGCGTCAGAGGAGAACTATGACGATGAATACTCTGCTTATATTTCTGCGGTCTCAGAGACCGATATATTTTGGTGGAATACCAAGGAAGAAAAGATAGAGATATGGCAGTATGATCTAAGGGAAAATAAAAGTTTATGTTTTGTTACCAACGAGGAATTGAGAAAATTGCTGAAACAGAGGGGATTGTTAGAATGTTCCATCGGGGGAAAAGAGCATACCTACGGATGTGAAGCCTGTTTTGTCCGTGCAAACCGACTGTATATACAGGTGGTGATCGATGGAGAGGGGGAAAATGGGGAGGTCTGCCAGAACCGGGTGATCCTCAGCAAAGGGCTTCGGGCTCCCGATGTGGTGCTTGAGTTTGAAGAAAAGTTGAACGAATGCCTTACAAACCCGAAAGAACGTCTGAGATTATTTTCCAAAGAATGGGAAGGACTTTATGGCAAACAGCCCTGCACGAAGAAGGCCTATTTTAAGGCCAGGGGATTTTGTGTGAGTATGACAGAGGATAAATGTCTGATGTATCTTGAGAATCCGGAGAAGAAGAAAAATATGCCGGCTTCCTATGATTTCCGCACAGGCAGCCTGCGCTATTTACAAAAAGGTGAGGATTGGTTATCACGCTATACATATGATAGAAATAACCGGATGCTGTCAGGCGACCCCGGTGAGTTTTATGAAGATTATGAAGTGTGTGACATGATGCCTAACAATTACGATTCTATTGAAGAGAAGGATTGAATGTATTATATTTTAAAAGACTATTGAATTGTACAGCCGGTTAAGGTATGATTGTTTTGTTGATATCATGTAGAAGATTTGAAATGAGGCTGAATATGGAGTTAAGGAAGAATCAAGAAATCACATTAAAAATAGATGATCTGGGTAATAACGGAGAGGGCATCGGCCATGTTGATGGCTATGCCCTTTTTGTCAAAGATGCCCTTCCAGGAGAAACCATCCGCGCTAAGATCATGAAATGTAAGAAAAAATACGGTTTTGCGAGAATGATGGAGGTGCTGGAATGTTCGGGTTCCAGCAGGGTGGAACCGAAATGTCCGGTGGCAAGACAGTGTGGCGGCTGTACCTTGCAGCATCTTTCTTACGAAAAACAGCTGGCCTACAAGGAGAAAAAGGTCAGGGACTGCCTGGTGAGGATCGGCGGAGTGAATGCAGAAAAGGTGGAGTGGCTGCCGGTCTTAGGTATGGAAATGCCATGGCATTATCGGAATAAAGCTCAGTTTCCCGTCAGGATGCAGAAAGATGACAGCGGTGAGCTCCGCCCGGTGGCGGGGTTCTATGCAGGGCGCACCCACAGTATCATCCCTGTGACAGACTGTGCGATCCAGCATCCCTGTATGAAAGAAATTTTGGAGACGGTGCTTTCCTGGATGCAGGAACAGCATGTGACAGCCTACGATGAAGTCAGCCACAGAGGCCTGGTCCGCCATATTTACATCAGGCGCGCTTATACTACAAGTCAGATCATGGTGTGCCTTGTCATAAATGGCCGGCAGATCAGTGAGGACCTAAAGAGAACTTTAGTAGAAAAATTGAGTGGAATTCCTGGAATGACAGGCATTTTGCTAAATATAAACACCGATCAGACCAATGTTATACTTGGGAAGAAGATGCTGCTTCTCTGGGGACAGGAGTATATCGAGGACAGCATCGGCGGGGTCCGCTATCACATTTCTCCCCAGTCTTTTTATCAGGTCAACCCGGTACAGACGGAAAAACTTTATCAGACCGCTTTGGAGTTTGCTGGTTTAACCGGAGAGGAAACGGTGTGGGATCTCTACTGTGGGATCGGTACGATCTCTTTGTTTCTGGCTAAAAATGCAAAGAAGGTATACGGGGTGGAGATCGTTCCGGAGGCAATTAAAAATGCCAGGGAAAATGCCCATCTGAACGGAATTTATAATGCAGAGTTTTTTTGCGGAGCCGCCGAGGAAGTCGTTCCAAGACTGGCAGAAGAGCTGGGAGGCGTCAGAAATCTCCCAGGTGAAGAATGGAACGAAACGGAGAGTGAAACAGAAAGGGTGGCGGCTCTGGCAGATGTGGTCGTGGTGGACCCACCGAGAAAAGGCTGTGACATTGTCCTGCTGGATACCATTGTAAAGATGGCGCCGGAGAAAATCGTCTATGTGAGCTGTGATCCTGCCACTCTGGCGAGGGATGTAAAGCTGCTGGGAGAGAAAGGGTATGAGGTGAGGAAGGTAAGGGCGTGTGATATGTTTGGGCAGGGGGGACATGTGGAGACGGTATGCGTTTTGGGCAACAAAAACAGAAAGCCGGACGATTACCTGAAAGTCAATATTGATGTAGATAAGATACATGATATATTGGATAAGGAAAAAGCCGAAAAGGAAGCAAAGGAAAAATCACAATCTGAATAGAGTGATTTTAAAATAATAAAATACTATTTTCTTAAAGACCTATTGATGAACGAATAGTTTGTTGATAGGTCTTTTTTGATGAACATATCAAATACGACTTTTTATATCTACTACAGCCGGATATTAGATGTCGGACAAAACAAATGATGGAATACATTTGCTATCCTATATGTGTCGAACAAATTGACTCAAAGAAATGCTGTGTGACTTGCCGTTCGACAGACAATTAAATAGTAGGCATATTATCCCTGACTTCTTAACCCTCATAAGAGGGATATACTGTGTAGCTGGCGATGAAGGTTGGTCGAAAGACTGTTCAAACATAAAAGGCTGTTAGCCGCCGCAGTATTACCAATGATTGCAAAGTTGGATTAAATATAAGAGGAAAAGGACACCGAAAGTGCGATGAATATTTTGATTTGGATAAAACAGCAATCCGGAACAAGAATATTCCAGAGGGCAAACAGCTTCGCATGAGTAGGAGTTGGCAACTCATGATCTTCTGTTGAGCACAGAAATCTAAGTGTGACATGCAAAGTCATAATATGTCGAGAGAATACGATAGTTTATGTCTTGGATAGTCATTGATTTTAGCAAATTGTTATGACGGGAATCAAGAATAACTGAGTTTTAAGAATTTGCTGAAATGAGTGAAAATCCTGCTATGTACATTCACGTACATTATTCACTCTGTAGTAAAAATTATAACGAAAAGGAGGCAAAAAACATGGATGGAAAAGTGATCCCATTGGGAATTGATCATGGTTGGAGCCACATTAAGACACGTAATTCCTGCTTTGTGTCGGGCGTGGCAGAGCTTGGTTCAGAACCAATGGTATATGAAAACATCCTGGAGTACAATGGCAAATATTATCGGATCGGTGGTGAAAGGCTAAAGGTTCAGGAAAATAAGGTGTGCAATGAGAATTATTATCTTCTGACTCTGGCAGCAGTTGCAAAAGAATTGAAAGCCCGTGGAATGAAGAATGCAAAAGTTGTACTTGCAGTCGGATTGCCGATTGGGAGATTTGGAGCAGAGAAAAAAGATTTTATCAATTATCTGTCAAAAAATCGAATGGTAAGGTTCCGTTATGAAAAGACACAGTATCTCATTACGATTGAAAAGGTTTTAGTCTACCCACAGTGCTATGGAGCAGTGGTTGACAGGCTGCCACAGATGGCAGGTCAGGAATTTGTAGTGGATATTGGTTCTTGGACGGTTGATACCTTAAAGATTATCGATAGGGCACCTGATGAATCAAGCAGTGGTTCTGATCCGAACGGTATCATTACTTGTATGCGCAAAATTGATGAAGCCTGTGTACGCAAGATGAACACCAAGATTGACGAGTTTATGATTCGTGAAGTAATGGTCAAAGGAGATGCCAATCTCGATCAGGAATACATTGACATTATTAAGAAAGAAATCGAGAAGTACACAAAGTCCATTTTCCGCATTATTGTTGAGAATGGTGTAAATGTGAAAACCACCCCAATTACTTTTGTTGGCGGTGGTGCCGGATTGATGAAGAAGTATGCCGGACTGAACCAACGTAACATTTCTTATATTGAAGATGTAAGGGCAAATGCGATTGGTTATGAGACAATGGCAACCCTGTATCTTAATAAAAGAAGAACAGCATAAGAGGTGAGGACGGATGGAAAAAAAAGAATTTCGACATGTGACTGTCCGTTTAAGCTACAACAGTCCGGAACACATGAAGATTATGGGAATACTGGATGATCTGAATCTGGCAGTGCATAAGTCGAAAAATCAGTTTATTATCAATGCGATCAACTGCTATGTAGCTATGTTGGAAAGTGATGATCTGACGAAAACCGCAGTACAGGAGGCAGAAAAAGTTCATTATGTAACAGACCATGATCTGGAGGCAGAGCTTTCAAAGATGAAAAGTGCAGTGCGTACAGAGATATATGAGGATGTCATACGACTTTTTGGCTGTAATCTGCTGGCATCTAAAGTGGATATGCCTGAACCGGTAAAAGCAGTACAAAATGAAAGGATTGATACAGTGGAACAGGAAGGAACAGCGCTTATGGATGTGTCAGATACGCTTAGCCAGTTTGATAATGTTATGCAGCATGTAATGGACTGGAGCGATGGTGAATAAAGGAGGTGAGGACGATGAAGAGATTGATCAGAATATTGACTTATCGGTATATGATGGCATAGATCTGGGAGGTTACCGTGAGAATCAAAATTACAATTTAATAAGGGAAGTCCGATACAGGCTCGGACTTATGGGAAGAGGCATGCCGATGAGTGGTGTGCCTTTTTTCTTTTTCCATACATTGTCGAACAGTATGGGGAAGAGGAGGGATACAAGGGTGCCTGTGAGAAAATTATTGAGAAAGCAATTTGGTAAATAGTCAAGAGTTATTTTAAAAAGATTTTCAGGGAAAAGGGTAACCTTAATAAACCTACGGCTTGTTTCTCAAAAAAGACGTAAGTTAGGAATTCGATATGGATTACCTACTCTTTTCCGGAGAGTAGAGTTGGCCCTTGTCCAGCAGACCGAAGAGCAGACGTATAAATTTACGGGAAGTCAACGCGAGTGCTCGTTTATGCTGATGGTTTCTTGTTTCAGCATATTTCTTGTCATAGAAGGCTTTGTATTCAGGACAGTGTCTTATAACACTTCCGGCAGCTTCTATGATGTAGTAGCGCAGATATCTGTTGCCAGCTTTGCTCATGTGTTTGTCTTCGGCTACGAAGTCGCCAGAGTCATTATCGTTCCAAACGATACCACAGTATTTTGCGAGAGCATTGGCATTAGGAAAAGCCTTAATGGAACCCATTTCGGCTAAGATACCGGCTGAATAAACTTTACCGATTCCGGGAATGGAATTCAGTACCGTGTACTCGTCAGGGTTTAGTCCCTGAACTGTTTGAAGGATTGCCTTATCAATCGCCTTGAGTTCTCTTTCAAAGGAACTGATACAGTTAAAGGAAGAAGCGATTGAGATAGTAAGCGGCTCATAGAGGCATTTATCAAGCCGGTATGAGTTGCGGGCTGCAGCCTGTAAGATTTTTGCCGTTTCTTGCGGATCAGCAATACGGCCTTTGCTCTTAGAGTTAATAAAAGCGACGAGGTCTTCTACTGATGAGTTTACGATATC
>CAJUFM010000029.1 GCA_910585745.1 uncultured Eubacterium sp.
AGAATATGCAAAAATGCCACGCAGTAAAGACGGTTTAAGTTCTGCTGGAGAATGGCACCAATTAAAACCTCTGTTTCCACAGCTTCAAGGAAAAAAAGTTCTTGATTTGGGATGTGGTTATGGCTGGCATTGTAAATTTGCAGCGGAACAAGGAGCAACACAAGTACTAGGACTTGATTTAAGCCAGAAAATGATTGAAGAAGCAAAAAAGCGAAACACAGAGTCCAAGATTGAATACCGTATTTGTGGAATAGAGGAATATGAATATCCGGCAAATACATGGGATTGTGTTGTCTCCAATCTGGCTCTGCACTATATCGAGAATTTAGATGAGATATTTCAAAAAATACATCAAACTCTGAAATCAGACGGAGTATTTCTTTTCAACATTGAACACCCGATTTTTACATCTGGTGTAGGGCAGGACTGGGTTTATACCAATGAGGGCAAACCTCAATACTGGCCGCTTGATAATTACTTTTATCCCGGAGAACGAAAAACAAATTTTCTCGGATGTGATGTAACAAAACAACATCATACACTTACGCAAATCTTAATGGGTTTACTAAATAGTGGTTTTGAGCTTGAAGTGGTGGAAGAAGCAGAGCCACCCAAAGAAATGATGAATATTCCGGGCATGAAAGACGAGTTGCGTCGTCCCATGATGTTGCTAGTGAAAGCAATCGCTAATAAGTCCAATCTTTAAAATAAATCGGGTGGAAAATATACAGCCGTAACGACATATAATTCGGGGAACCAAGATTTTAGCATTGTCAAAATAAAATAACAGAGATTCTGTAATTTTGCCAAATAAGATATTCACTTCACCTTGTTGTTTCTGCTATCTTAAACAAATTTTAAAGTTTTCTCCTTATCTGGTTTCAGAAAGGCAGTGCAATGATTGATCGGCTGAATATGGATAAAATTCAGCAAGCTATTCGTACTGAATTGGAACCATTATACAAGGAACTTGGAATATAAAAGTCATAAAATGAGCTGCCCTGTTGTTATTGGGGCAGCTCATTCTTCAACTGGGCAAGAAACTGTTCCGGGGAACAGTTTTCTAATTTTTTAAATGCCCGGAAAAACGTGGAATAGTTTGAATAACCCACTTCCAGATGAACTTTTGACGGAGGGGTTCCTTCTTTGATCAAAAGTTTTGCGGTACTGATCCGTTTCAGCGTAATATATTCGTGAACCGTCAGCATCAATTGCTCCTTGAACAGTTTTGACAAGGTATATTTATTCAAGAAAAAATGGTTTGCCAGAAGATCCAGTGAGAGAGGTTCCTGATAGTGATGATTGATGTAAGTAAAGACGTCATCAATCACAGGAGTGATGTGTGTCATATCGTGGGATTCTGTTTCCACCTGGATGTATTTATTAAATAAAGTGATGATCTGAATGATCCGGGAGCGGTTCAGCATCTCTTTTCCATAATAATCTGTTTTTTTACTACGGAACAGGAGGTACATCGCTTGATAGATCTGTTCAAAATCTTCATTTGGGATATGAAATAAATAGCGCTTTTCCTGCGCCGCCTGCTGGATGGGAGTGAGAAGAGACTGGCCGTTGAAATCAAAAGAGGACAGACATGGCTCGGTAATGTACATATAAATACGCCGGTATTCAAATTTTGTATTATCAGAGGCTGGGAGCAGCTGGTGGATTCTGTAAGGGGGGATCAGCATGATATCACCATATTTTACATTATAGATCTGATCTTCTATCGCAATCTTAACAAAACCATTAAGAAAGATATAAATTTCATAATAGTTGTGGGTGTGGGCAGGAATCCTTGGAAAATGATCCTGGGTTGTCTGTGTCGCCTCGCAGTAATAATCGATGGCTGTCGGGTGTTCCGTTTCTCTGGAAATATATCTCATATGAATCCCCCCCTGTTTTCAAAATGAAATGATTATATTGTTTATAACATATAGCTACATAAAAAGCAAATAAAATATATGCTAAAGGAAATATTGGAGAAAAAGAATAGCTGGTGCTGCCAAGCAGCCAATTAATGAATTTGCGCCGTGGAGCTACGGTACTGGCCGGGGCTGACCCCATAAAATTTCTTAAAGGCATTTGAGAAATGTTCTATAGAAGAATATCCGATCCGGTTGCTGATTTCAGTTATTTTCAATGAACTGTTGCGGAGCAGTGTCTCAGCGGCAGCCATACGGGCTTCCAGTTTCATGGCAGAAAAAGATTTATTGTAATTCTTTTCCAGAAGTCTCTGCGCCTGGCGTGTGCTTAGGCCGATGTTGTCGGCAAGCTGCTCCAGTGTAATATCTGCGTATCGGCAGAGAAAGATTTCATCAATTACCAGCAGTGTATTTTCTTCCTGCACCAGATCAACACTAAGTTTCTTCGACGGAGCTGGCAGTTTGTTATCGTAAATTGTTCCGTCAGAAATAAAGCTCCGCACACACTCGATCATAAGCTCTGCCAGCAGCAATGGGATTTTTTGCCTATAGCCAGGCATTTGGTTCGTTTTTTCCCAAAGAATTACCCGCACCAAAGTGTCGACTTCTGTTCCGGCGTCTCCCAGCCAAAGGCTATGTTTCATAAACAGATCAGCCAGAGAGCCTTTTGGCCCGGATTCAGATATCAGGAAAAAAAGACCAAACTTAGTTAAGGCTTCCGATTCGTCAGGGATCTGCTCGTGAGCAATGTTTGGCCCTGTTATGTAGAGTACTCCAGGGGAAAGAGGATATGTTTTGTTTTCTAAAACCACGTATCCTTTTCCAGAAGTTACATAGTGGAGCTCAAAAGTGTTTTTGCTGTGGGAGTGGCGTGGGAGTGGTTCTGTAAAATGCCGGTAACTGATCATGGGTACATGGACCAATGTATCTTCTAATGTAAAGCTGTAATTTTCCATTTTCATAGTAAATACCTCCCTGGGATCAAAAAGCTCAAACCTGCGTTTATGCGACAGAAATGGAAATAATATGTCTCATTATACTATAAAAAAATGAAAATACAACAGGTAAAATGAAAGTATAACAGGTACGATTATGAAAACGTCAGATGAGGAGGATGCTTATGAAAAGAAATAGAAGCAAAGGGAGCAGAAATTATGCCAGAAGGACCGGAAGTTGTTTACTAGCTTCAACCTAACTGGAAAGTGACACCGGATCAATAAAGAATTTTGCAGTTTTTAAGCAGTGTTGTGCTGGAAATGGTTGTAAAACTCTAACTATTATGTTACGATTATTATTAGAACAAAAAGTTTGGATAAGTTACTAACACACCAAAGCAGGAGGAAGCTGCTTTAGACAGGAGGAAGTATGTTGAAAAACTGGAAAATGGGGTTTGTAATTGCAACAATAGTTGCTGTTATTTCAGCGGTATCGATGGGGGTGGTATTTTATATATCCAATAGCAATATTACATCGGTACTCATCAATGATGTGGAAAATAATATGCAGACATCCCTGGAGGCAAAAACGAAGCTGATCGACGAGTACATATTAAATGCGGAGAGTCAGCTCATATCGTTTTCAAAAGAAGGGGATATTCTGGATTTTCTGCGAAATACCAGCGACAAGGCCAAGCGTCAAGAATTACAGACATATAATTCGGAGTATTTTGCAGCGCTGAAAGGCTGGGAGGGGCTGTATGTCTGTGACTGGAAAACGGAAACACTGACCCATTCCAATACCTCTGCGGTAGGTATGGTCTTGCGAGAGGGCGACTCGCTCAAACAGCTCCATGAAAATCTGACGGCGGCAAAGGGCGGTATATTTAATACGGGTATTCTGAAATCGCCGGCATCGGGACAGCTCATAATATCCATGTATGTCCCGATCTATGATGGGGATACTCCTCTCGGATTTGTCGGAGGCGCGATCCAGACAGATGGTCTTGCACAGCGGCTGGATTCTGTTTCCACCCATGGCATTGAGAATACGATTTATTCGCTTATCAATGTAGAGAAGAAGCAGTATATATTTGACGATAACCCCGACCTGATCCTGACAGAGATCAAGGAAAAATCTCTTCTGGATGTCATGTCCATGATTGATGGCGGGAAGGAAACCGGGCAGGTTACATATAACGGGGAAGATGGTGTAGAATATTTTTCGGTCTTTAAGGCAATCCCGGAGAGAGGATGGGCTCTGGTGATCCGGAATGATAAAGATGAACTGTACCAGCCAGTATACAGTAGCCGGCTGGTGCTCGGCTTTGTCTGCGTTCTCGCTTTTCTTTTGATTACCATTATGTCGTGGGTAATGATAACTATCAATTTAAAACCGCTCAAGAAGGTGATCAAGAAGATTGAGAAGATTGAGACACTGGACCTGAGTGAGGATGACATGATCCAGGGTTATATTGGGCACAGGAGTGAGGTTGGCAAGCTGGCTACGGCGGTGGATTCTCTTGCGGTTACATTCCGCAAGATGGTGAGTACATTGAATGACTGTTCCAAGTCCCTGGTGGGAAGTTCAGAGACTATGCGGACCGCTTCAAAGGATCTGATGGGGAGTGTGGAGGACAATTCGGCGACGACGGAGGAATTGTCTGCCAGCATCCTTAATACAAACTCGTCTATAGGAGTAGTTACAGGTGAGGTTGAGAAAATCCATGGTATTGTAGGAGATATTACGGACTGTGCCAGGGATGGAAGCGAGAAGAGTGATGAGCTGATCCAGACGGCAAACACTATGAGCAGAACAGCGGCGGATACATTGGAAAACAATACGAAAAAGGTGGAGGAGACGAAGAAGAATATTGAGGCTGCCATGAGAAATCTTCAGTCCCTTGTGAAGATCAATGAGATGGCGACTCAGATCCTGGATATTACGAGCCAGACGAATTTGCTTTCACTGAATGCTTCCATTGAGGCAGCAAGGGCAGGAGAGGCAGGAAGAGGCTTTGCTGTTGTCGCTGGAGAGATTGGAAGCCTGGCGGAGAATTCATCAGAGACAGTCAACCAGATTCAGGCACTCTGTGTGGATGCAAACAAAAGTATAGAAAGCATTCAGGCATGTTTTGAAGATATCATCGCGTTTATGGAAAAAGATGTGTCTGGCAGATTCCAGGAATTTGCAGATATGGCCGGTCAGTATGAAACTGTGGTGAATGATATCCAGGAAGTCATTCATAACATCCATGATAAATCTTCTGCATTCTCGGAGAGCGCGACGAATATCCGGGAACAGATCAATAATGTCAAGATGGCATCCAATGATAATGAACAAGGGGTGGATGATATCATCGTCAAAAATGATATGACGACCCAGACCGCTGATTCTATTATCAGAATCGCAGATCTGAACCAGTCAAATGTGGAAGCGATCAAGGATATTCTGGATATGTTCAAGTAGATTGGCAGAAGACCTCGATGCAGGGCTGAAAAGACTGGAAAATATAAAAAGGGAAAGCGATATACTTGGAAGCTTTTCACAAATAAAAGAGGCTGTTAAACTGACTGGAAAAAGAATCAGTTTAACAGCCTCTTTTAATATATTTAAAGAATCTCAGCTCTCCATCAGATATTTTTCATTGATGGCAAGAACCTGCGCCATCGCCTGTTCGCCGGGGGCGCCGATGGTATTTCGTTTCTCCACACAGGTTTTCATGGAAATTGCCTCATAGATATCCTCTTCAAAGACAGGGGATATATTTTTGTATTCTTCCAGGGGAAGTTCGTCCAGGGAAATATTTTTGTCGATGCAGGTTAGTACCAGCTGCCCGATGATGCCGTGGGCGTCGCGGAAGGCGACACCGTGGTTCACCAGATAGTCAGCGGCATCTGTAGCGTTGGTAAAACCGTTTTTTGCGCTGGCTTCCATATTTTCCTTGTTAAACTTCATGGTGTCGATCATGCCAGTAAATAAAGAGATACAGCCTTTTACCGTGTCGATGGCATCAAAGACAAGTTCTTTATCTTCCTGCATATCCTTATTATAGGCGAGAGGGATCCCCTTCATCGTAGTAAGAATGGAGATCAGGGCACCGTAGACACGTCCAGTCTTTCCGCGGACGAGCTCAGCGATGTCCGGATTTTTCTTCTGGGGCATAATGCTGCTTCCTGTGGAATAAGAATCATCGATATCCACAAATTGGTATTCGTTGGAATTCCACAGGATGATCTCTTCGCAAAAACGGCTCAGGTGCATCATGATAGTGGACAGTGCACTCAGAAGTTCGATCAGATAATCCCTGTCAGATACGGAGTCCATGCTGTTCAGTGTAGGTCCGTCAAAATTCAGAAGTTTTGCCGTGTAGTCCCGGTCCAGAGGATAGGTGGTGCCAGCCAGGGCGCCGGAGCCAAGGGGACAATAATTCATCCGGTCGTAGATGTCACGGAGACGGCTGCGGTCCCGGCGGAACATCTCAAAATAAGCGCCAAAATGATGGGCCAGAGTTACCGGTTGTGCTTTTTGAAGATGAGTGAATCCTGGCATAAAGGTATCCTTATTTTCTTTCATGATATTGTGGATGACTGTCAGCAGTTCTTTGAGCAGGTCATTCAGTACTACGATCTCATCCCGGGTGTACAGTTTCATATCCAGGGCCACCTGGTCATTCCGGCTCCGTCCGGTGTGAAGCTTCTTGCCCGGTTCCCCGATGCGTTCGATGAGATTGGCCTCCACAAAGCTGTGGATATCTTCGTGCTCTGCTGTGATCTCCAGCCCGCCGGATTCGATGTCTTCCAGTATTCCCTTTAATCCCTCGATGATCTTTTCTTTTTCATCGGTTGTCAGTATATGTTGTTTTTCCAGCATCGTCACATGGGCAATGCTTCCCAGGATATCCTGTTTGTAAAATTTCTGGTCAAAGGAGATCGAAGCATTAAAATTGTGTACCAGCTGATTCGTTTCCTTTGTAAAACGTCCGCCCCAGAGTTTCATGATGTTTCCTCCGTTCTGTAGATATATTTATGTCCTTTAATACTAACATTTTAAAGAGGGAAAATCAACTGCTATTCTGGCTGGCCTGACGGTGCTAAATCGAACCTGTTCCGATTTGGCACCGTCTGGTTGAGCTTTTTCAATTCGTGGCTTGTAAATCTATCCGGTGATGGTATAATATAAGGAGCGGCCGGAGTATTTCCGGCTTCACTAAGAACTTATATGGGGGAGAAAATGAAAAAATTCAAATCAACCGGTTTTGCTGTGCTCTATCTGGCAATACCGATCCTGCTTCAGTTTATCATAGGGATTGAGCTACAGATACATATCATGCTAATGCAGTGGAGAGGAAAAGAGATCCCGGACAACATCCTGAAACAAATGCTGCGTGACTATGGATTTAATCTGATCCTCATAGCAATGACAAATCTTATTCTTATCGCGGGGATGGGATCCTGGTATTATTTTATCCGGAAACGGCGGGATGTATCCGCAGTAGATTACCGTAAGATACTTTCTCTGAAGACTGTGGCATGTGTGGCAGCCCTGGCTTTTTTTGCCCAGTATGCCTGCAGCATCGTGATGACGGTTATTTCTGTTACGTTTCCACATTCATTTAGAAATTATGTAAAATTAATGGAAGGTGTGGACATCAACGTCCTGCCGGCGTGGGCGACTCTGTTTATCGTAGCGGTATGGGCACCTCTGGCAGAGGAGATCGTTTTTCGTGCCATGATATTCCGGACACTGCGTAAGGGGTTTGCCTTTTGGCCGGCAGCCATATTGTCCGGTCTCGCTTTTGGGGTGTATCATATGAATCTGGTTCAGGGGGTGTATGCGTCCCTGCTGGGAGTTTTGCTGGCCTATATTTATGAAAAGACAAATTCAATTCTTGGCGTCTATATGTTTCATCTGGTTTTTAACCTGATGAACTATGTACAATCATTTGTTCAGCAGCAGTTAGGTATCCCTCAGCTTTTGCAGGGGCTTATCACGCTGGTTCTGATGGCGGCGGCAGTTCCTGGTCTGGCTGCATGTATTTACTGGCTTTCCAGGATATACCGGAAACAGGGGATTGAAAATTGACTTTACATAATCTTGCAAAAATGTCAGAGTTCTTGTATAATATACGGTGGAAGTATGGCGGTGGCGTCATGCGTAACCAATGGAGGTGAAGATGTGGCACTTACAGTAAATGATATATCGGCAGTAGATGGGCGGAATCAAGTGTATGCCAACAGGGCAGGAAGCAGAAAAACGACCATCACTCCCTTTTCTGAAGTTTTAAAACAACAGGAAAAAAATATAGCTGCTTCTGAGGCGGCAGCAGCGAAAGAAAATATTTCTTCAAAAGATACTTCTTCTCAGAAGGCAGATAATATTTCCATGGGAAATACTTCTGTGGGAAATATAGCGGAGACGAAAGGAACCACGGGAACGAGGAATTCGGATGGCACGCTGACAACAACCCTTGCAGATATCTTCCGACGCGCTTCGGAAAAATATGGCGTCTCCTATGATTTTTTGACAGCAGTGGCTAAGGCAGAGTCAAATTTTAACACGAACTGCGTCTCTTCTGCCGGAGCAAAAGGGATCATGCAGATCATGCCTGCAGAAGCAAAAGGTCTTGGGATACAGGATGTTTTCGATGCGGAACAGAATATCATGGGATCGGCGAAGCTGCTTGCGGCACATCTGGAGAAGTTTAACGGGGATACGACGCTGGCAGCGGCAGCTTATAATGCCGGCAGCGGCAGAGTGAAACAGTATGGTGGTGTTCCGCCTTTTAAAGAGACACAAAACTATGTAAAAAAGATTGCAGCCTATATGAAGGAAGGAGTGACTGTTCCGGATAAAACAGTTACTGTCAGCCCCAATAAGCTGAGTGGGGATGTGACAAAGAGCCAGAAGAAGGCAGGCAGTACATCATATCAGACAGGAACCAGTGGATTAAATGCGGTGGCAGCCACGGAAGAAGAACTGAATCAGAGTATGGTGGTGGTGGGCTCCGGAGACAGTGCCGTCAAGATGACCTATGGAGCGTACCAGAGATATCTTGAACTGGGAAGCCTGGGGGTAGGCTGAAAGAGCAGCTTCCAGTATTGATCAAGAAGATAAATATAGAATTGCAATTATGAATATAAAGGAGATTAGAACATGAGTAAGAAACCTACAGTATTGATGATCCTGGATGGATATGGACTGAATGATAAGACTGAGGGCAATGCTGTTGCCGAAGGAAAGACGCCGGTCATGGACAGACTAATGGCAGAGTGTCCTTTTGTTGAGGGAAATGCCAGCGGTATGGCTGTTGGTCTGCCAGAGGGACAGATGGGAAATTCTGAGGTTGGACACCTGAATATGGGCGCAGGGCGTATCGTGTATCAGGAGCTGACAAGAATCACCAAAGAGATTGAAGATGGGGTATTCTTTGAGAACGAAGCGCTTCTCCAGGCGATAGATAATTGTAAGAAACATAATTCTGACCTCCATCTTTTCGGACTTCTGTCCGACGGTGGTGTCCACAGCCACAATACACATATGTATGCGCTGTTAGAGCTGGCGAAGAGAAACGGGATTGAAAATGTATACCTTCATGCTTTTCTGGATGGAAGGGATACGCCGCCGGCATCGGGAAAAGATTTTGTAAAGGCTGCTATGGACAAGATGGAAGAGATCGGAGTGGGACAGGTAGCTACTGTGATGGGGCGTTATTATGTGATGGACCGTGATAACCGCTGGGATCGTGTCCAGAAAGCATATGAGGCACTGGTTCTTGGAAAGGGAGAGACAGCAGAATGCGGACTGTGCGCCGTACAGCAGTCTTATGATAAAGAGGAGACCGATGAGTTCGTTCTTCCTACCGTGATCGTAAAAGATGGTGCGCCGGCAGCCACGGTAAAAGAAAATGATTCTGTTATTTTCTATAATTTCCGTCCGGACCGCGCAAGAGAGATCACAAGAGCTTTCTGCGATGATAAATTTGAGGGATTTGAGCGTGCCAATGGGTATTTCCCATTAACATTTGTGGCATTTACGGAGTATGATGTGACGATTCCGAATAAAATTGTAGCGTTTCATAAGGTGGAGATCAATAATACCTTCGGCGAGTTTCTGGCGAAAAACGGATTGAAGCAGCTTCGTACTGCTGAGACGGAGAAATATGCACATGTTACGTTTTTCTTCAACGGAGGCGTAGAGGAGCCAAATGAGGGAGAGGACAGACTGTTAGTTAATTCTCCGAAAGTAGCGACCTATGACCTGCAGCCAGAGATGAGTGCTTATAAAGTGTGTGAGGGCCTGGTGGACGCCATCAAGTCTGATAAGTATGATGTGATCATCGTCAATTTTGCCAATCCGGACATGGTTGGCCATACCGGTGTGGAGGCAGCAGCGATCCAGGCTATCGAGGCAGTGGATGAATGCGTCGGCAAGGTTGTGGACGCCATTAAAGAAGTGGATGGACAGATGTTTATCTGTGCGGATCATGGAAATGCAGAGCAGCTCATTGATTATGAGACGAAACAGCCATTTACCGCACATACCATTAATCCAGTACCGTTTATCCTGGTGAATTATGATGATGCGTACACATTGCGGGAAGGCGGCTGTCTGGCGGATATCGCACCTACTCTCATCGAGATGATGGGAATGACCCAGCCGGAGGAGATGACTGGAAAGTCACTGTTAATAAAAAAATAAGGAAGAAAAGTTTGTGCGGCCACGCCCAAACTTGATAAGAACTTTTAGTTCTTAGGCACAGAAGGAGGAGAAAGATGGAGAGAACAGGAAGATTAAACTGGATAACAGGTATTGTTGGCGCACTGGTGGGTGTGGCCATCGGAGTAGCAGCATGGGTTGGTATTTACCAGCTGGGCTATATCGCGGGGATCGCAGGATTTATCATGATGATCTGCTCAATCAAGGGATTTGAACTGCTGGGAGGCGGTATCAATATACCGGCAATGATCCTGTGTGTTGTAATTGATCTTGTGGCAGTTTATTTTGCCCACAAATTAGCAGTTACGGTAAGTATTATGCAGGAACTGAATTATGGTTTTGGCCAGTCCTACCATTATATACCGTTTCTCTTGGAGTACAGTGAGTTTTCCACTGCATACTACAAAGACCTTGCCATGGGCTACGGACTGACTGCTATCGCTGTCGTTCCATCCGTGATCAACATGTTCAAGGGTAAAAAGAGAGAGCAGTAATTTTTCTCTCTGCGAAGTGAAAATGAGGTAAGAGATGAGTAAAAAAGTAGTCGTGGGTATGTCCGGCGGTGTGGATTCATCGGTGGCGGCATACCTTCTGAAAGAACAGGGCTATGAAGTGATCGGGGTAACCATGCAGATCTGGCAGGAGGATACTTCTCTGGTTCAGGAGGAGAATGGCGGATGCTGCGGGTTATCGGCAGTAGAGGATGCCAGACGTGTAGCAGAACGTCTAGGCATCCGTTATTATGTCATGAATTTTCGGGAAGAGTTTCAGAAAAATGTGATCGATTATTTTGTCAATGAATATCTGAACGGCAGGACACCGAACCCCTGCATAGCCTGCAACCGTTATGTCAAATGGGAATCCCTTCTGCGCAGGAGTTTAGAGATCGGAGCTGACTACATCGCCACCGGACATTATGCCAGAGTTGCCCGGCTGCCAAATGGCAGGTATGCCCTTAAAAGATCGGTGACGGCGGCGAAGGATCAGACCTATGCTCTCTACAGCCTGACCCAGGATCAGCTGAAACATACTCTGATGCCGGTGGGGGAGTACGAAAAAGAAGCGGTGAGGAAGATTGCAGAAGACACCGGGCTTCCAGTGGCGCACAAGCCGGACAGCCAGGAGATCTGTTTTGTGCCCGATCATGACTACGCTTCCTTTATTGAGAGGGAAACCGGGAAAAAGATGGAGACCGGAAATTTTGTGGATGTGCAGGGAAATATCATAGGTCCCCACAAAGGGATCACCCACTATACCATAGGCCAGAGGAAAGGACTTGGCATCGCTCTGGGGCGGCCGGTCTTTGTGACAGAGATCCGCCCGGAGACGGGAGAGGTGGTGCTGGGTGAAAACGAGGAGCTTTTTTCCACCACCCTCCGCGCCAATGCTTTGAATTTCATGTCTGTACCGGAACTGGATGGTGAAGTGCGGGCATCGGCAAAGATCCGGTACAACCACCGGGGGGATGACTGTGTTATCCGCATGGTGGACAGAGATACTGTAGAGGTGGTATTTGACCGTCCCCAGAGAGCAGCCACTCCCGGACAGGCAGTTGTGTTTTATGAGGGAGACTGCGTGCTTGGCGGGGGCACTATTATAAAGTAGGGCAAAAACAGGGCATACTGCAATTTTTTCTTGAATAAATGTGCTTGTTATGATAGTATATATTAGATATCTTGTTTTCAGGGGAAAGCTATGCCCTGAAGATATGCAGTATATAAGCGAAATTGAAAGGGGATCGTCATGAAGTATTTTGGTACGGATGGCTTTCGCGGAGAGGCAAATGTTACGCTGACAGCGGAACATGCTTTCAGGATCGGACGTTTTTTGGGAAATTACTTTCAGGATGGCAGACATCGTGTCCGTGTAGTGGTGGGAAAAGATACACGGCTTTCCGGCTATATGTATGAGACTGCCCTGGCGGCAGGACTTACAGCCAGTGGAGCGGATGTCTATGAGATACATGTGACAACGACACCCAGCATTTCTTATCTTATACGAAAAGAAAAATTTGATTTTGGCATTATGATCACAGCCAGCCACAACCCGTATAGGGATAATGGCATCAAGGTGATCAACGAAAAGGGACATAAGCTGGAGGAAGAGATCGAAGAGAAGATAGAAGCATATATTGATGGGGAGATACCGGAGCTTCCTTATGCTACAGGAGAGAATCTTGGGAGGTGTTATGATTACACCGAAGGAAAAGAAATCTACAAAGAGTACCTTGGAGGGTTGGTGAAGCATTCTTTTAAAGGGAAAAAGATTGCACTGGATATGTCCAATGGATCGGCCTCCCGCATCGCAGGAAAAATATTTGAAAAGCTGGGTGCAGAGGTACATACCACAGGAGATACTCCGGATGGGATGAATATAAACCGCCACTGTGGATCCACACATATCGAAAATCTGCAGGAACTGGTGAAAAATACCGGCGCGGATGCGGGCTTTGCCTATGACGGGGATGCAGACCGTTGTATCGCTGTCAATGAGAAAGGCGAGGTGGTCACAGGAGATCATATTATGTATCTGTGTGGTGTTTATCTGAAGGAACAAGGGTTGCTGAAAGATGATATGGTAGTCACTACCGTGATGTCCAATATGGGACTTTATAAAGCCTTTGACCGTGCTGGTATCCGGTACGAACAGACCGCAGTGGGGGATAAATATGTCTGTGCCAGTATGATGGAACATGATTATGTGCTGGGTGGAGAACAGTCCGGACATGTGATCTTCAAAGAACATGCTGTTACGGGAGACGGGATCCTCACTTCCCTTATGATCATGGAAGCCATGCTTTCAAAAGGAAAGCTGCTTTCTGAACTGACAGAAGATCTAAAGATCTATCCTCAGCTGCTGGTGAATATGCGGGTGAAGGATAAGGCCGCTGCCAGAGAAGATAAAGATGTCGTCCAGGCAGCAGAAGAAGTAGAAGCTGCTTTGGGAGACGAGGGAAGACTCCTGCTGAGGGAGAGCGGAACCGAACCTCTTATACGGGTTATGGTGGAAGCAAAGACTGACGCGCTATGCAAAGAAAACGTCGACAGGATCCTGGACGTTTTGAGGGCAAAAGGGCATGAAGCTGCTAAATAAATGCTAAGAAAGGATAAACGAGATGAAAGGTGCTTATTACACAAAACAGTATCGAAATGTATTTGCCGAGTGTGGACATTCACAGGAAGAGATCGATAAAAAGTTAAAGGATGCGTTCCACACTGTATTTTATGGCCCGGAGGGTGAAAAGTTTTATTTTGAAGCCGGGGATGACATGGGATATTTTGAGGATACAGGAAATTTTGATGCCAGAACAGAAGGCATGTCTTATGCCATGATGATGTGTGTCCAGATGGATATGAAAAATGAATTTGACCGCGTCTGGAAATGGGCGAGGACTTATATGTATATGGAAGAAGGCTACAACAAAGGATATTTTGCCTGGTCCTGCCAGACCAATGGAACAAAGAATGACTATGGGCCTGCGCCGGACGGGGAGGAGTTTTTTGCTATGGCGCTTTTCTTTGCTTCCCACCGCTGGGGAGACGGAGAGGGAATCTTCAATTATTCCCAGGAGGCAAAAAATATTCTTAGCGCCTGCATACATAACGGTGAAAAGGAGCCGGGGGATCCGATCATGGAGCCGGAGAATTATCTGATCCGTTTTATTCCCAGCCGTAAATTCAGCGACCCCTCTTATCACTGTCCTCATTTTTATGAGCTGTTTGCCCTGTGGGCAAATGAAGAGGACCGGGAATTCTGGAAGAAAGCAGCCCAGGCAAGCCGTGAATACTTGAAAAAAGCTTGTCATCCAGAGACCGGGCTGGCGGCAGAGTACGCTTATTATGATGGAACGCCGTATCCGGAAGAACAGGATATCTTTGGCGGCCGCCATGACTGGTACTACAGTGATTCTTACCGGGTGATCGCTAATATCGGTCTGGATTATGAGTGGTTTGCACCGGATGACTGGAACAAGGAGAACAATAATAAGGTTCAGAAATTCTTTATGGAGACCCACCGCGGTGAGGATTTTATGACCTATGAGATCGATGGTACGGTTCTTGACCAGCCGGCTCTTCATCCTGTGGCGATCATTGCCACCAATGCCCAGGCTTCTCTGGCGGCAGACGGACCTTATGCCAAAGAGTGTGTGGAGCGTTTCTGGAATACGCCGCTTCGCACCGGCGAGAGAAGATATTATGACAACTGTCTGTATCTGTTTGCCCTGCTGGCGCTGAGTGGAAACTACCGGGTGTGGTAGAACAGGGAAGAGAAAGCGGGTCTGCCCGCAGGGAATTTTCTGACTTGTTTCAAAAACAAAAAAAATGGGAATGCTTTTAAGAGCTTGCCTTTTAAAACAAATTTAGAAATCGTATTTGGAGGAATAAGAACATGAGTTACAAAGTAGAGAATCTTGAAAACAGTATGGCAAAGATCACGATAGAGGTAAGTGTAGAGGATTTTGAGGCGGCTATGGTTAAATCCTATCATAAGAATAAGGGTAAGATCTCGATCCAGGGCTTCCGCAAGGGAAAAGCACCAAGAAAAATGATCGAGAAGCTTTATGGTCCTGAAATTTTCTATGAAGATGCCGCTAATTTTGCAATTCCGGAGGCATATGAGGCTGCGGCAAAGGAGTGCGGTCTTGAGATTGTATCCCGTCCGGAGATCGACGTGGAAGACATCGGCAAAGACAAACCTTTTGTATTTACCGCAACTGTTGCAGTGAAGCCAGAAGTGGAACTGGGAGATTATAAAGGTATCGAGGTAGAAAAACAGGAAGTCAAAGTTTTGGCAGCGGATGTCAATGCGGAGATTGACCGTGTACGTGAGCAGAATGCACGTATTATGACAGTAGAAGACAGAGAGATCAAAAAGGATGATATCGCAGTTATCGACTTTGAAGGATTTGTAGAGGGCGAGGCATTTGAAGGCGGCAAGGGCACGGATTATTCCCTGACCATCGGAAGCCATTCCTTTATCGATACCTTTGAAGACCAGCTGATCGGCAAAAAGACTGGCGATAAAGTGGACGTCAATGTTACGTTCCCAGAGGAATACCACGAAGCAAGTCTGAAGGGCAAACCTGCTTTGTTCAAGGTGGAGATCAAGGAAGTAAAAGTAAAAGAGCTTCCTAAACTGGACGATGAATTTGCCAGTGAGGTTTCTGAGTTCGATACGCTGAAGGAATACAAGGCGAGTGTGAAAAAGACTCTGACTGATAGAAGAAAAGCCCAGGTGAAGACAGAGAAAGAAAATAAAGTGCTGGAGAAGGTTGTTGAAAATGCAAAGGTAGAGCTTCCGGCTCCGATGGTAGATGAGCAGGTATCCCAGATGGTAAATGAGTTTGCTTCAAGACTTCAGCAGCAGGGACTTTCCATCGAGCAGTATATGCAGATGACTGGCATGCAGCCTCAGGCACTTATGGATCAGATGAGACCGGAGGCAGAGATGCGCATTAAGACCCGGCTTGTTTTGGAGGCTGTGGCAGAGGCAGAAGAGATTAAGGCTACAGATAAGGACATTGACAAAGAACTGGAGAAAATGGCTGAGATGTACAGAATGGAAGCAGATAAGCTCAAAGAGATGGCTGGAGAGGCTGAAAAAGAGCAGATTTCCAAAGATGTTGCTGTACAAAAGGCAGTGGATCTTCTGGTGAAAGAAGCCGTAGAGATCGAGGCTTCCGATAAGGCGGAGGAAGATGCAGAGTAACACGATACATGAATGTAGTGCAGATGGAGGAAAATAATATGGCTTTAGTTCCTTATGTCATTGAGCAGACGAGCCGGGGAGGCGAACGCTCTTATGATATATATTCTAGACTGCTCCGGGAAAGGATCATTTTTCTGGGGGATGAGGTAAATGACACGACAGCAAGCCTTGTGGTGGCACAGATGCTGTTTTTGGAATCTGAGGATCCAGGCAAGGATATCAACCTGTATATTAACAGCCCTGGCGGTTCTGTGACAGCCGGCATGGCGATCTACGATACAATGAATTATGTCAAATGTGATGTCTCTACGATCTGTATGGGGCTTGCAGCAAGTATGGGAGCCTTCCTGCTTTCCAGTGGCGCCAAAGGAAAGAGACTTGCACTGCCCAATGCGGAGATCATGATCCATCAGCCATCCGGAGGAGCGAAGGGACAGGCGACGGAGATTCAGATCGTGGCAGAGAATATTCTCAAAACGAAGAAAAAGCTGAATGAGATCCTCGCTGCCAATACAGGTCAGACTGTGGAAAAGATTGCTGAGGATACCGAACGGGATAACTTTATGTCGGCTGAGGAAGCACTTCAGTACGGGCTTGTTGACCGGATCCTTGTCAATCATGAATCGAAATAATATCTGTGGTGCCACCATATGTTCCGGGTGGCACCATGTGCTTTTTTATCTGATAGAAAAGTTCTAATTGTGCGAAGAAAGGGAGAAATTTATGGCAGGAAGAAATAGTGACAATCAGACATCCTTTCGCTGTTCCTTTTGTGGAAAGACAGAAAAACAGGTTCGCAAACTGATCGCAGGACCGACAGGTGTCTATATATGTGACGAGTGTACTGAGCTCTGTGAAGAAATTCTTGCAGAGGAATACCAGGAAATGTATGGTGGGGATGATGTGGAAGAGGTGGAGATCAATCTGCTGAAGCCAAAAGAGATCAAGGAATTTCTGGACGAATATGTCATCGGTCAGGAGGAGGCAAAAAAAGCGCTTTCTGTAGCGGTTTACAATCACTATAAGAGGGTTATGTCTGCTGCGGACATGGACGTGGAGCTCCAGAAGAGCAATATTCTTATGATAGGTCCTACCGGTTCCGGTAAGACTTATCTGGCACAGACCCTGGCAAAGGTACTGAATGTGCCTTTCGCCATCGCAGATGCCACGACGCTGACCGAGGCGGGATATGTCGGTGAGGACGTGGAAAATATCCTGCTGAAGATCATACAGGCGGCAGATTATGATATCCCCCGTGCAGAGCACGGAATCATTTATATTGATGAGATCGATAAGATCACCAAGAAGTCAGAAAATGCCTCCATCACCAGAGATGTGTCCGGTGAGGGTGTGCAGCAGGCCCTGCTTAAGATCCTGGAGGGAACAGAAGCCAGTGTTCCGCCCCAGGGAGGAAGAAAACATCCCCAGCAGGAGTTTTATCATATCGATACGACGAATATACTTTTTATATGTGGAGGAGCTTTTGATGGATTGGATAAGATCATCGGATCGAGGATCGACAAGAAATCCATCGGCTTCAACGCAGAGATTTCAGATAAGACAGACTCCAATATCGGGGATCTGTTCCGCCAGGTGCTGCCCCAGGATCTGGTGAAGTTCGGTATCATACCGGAATTTGTTGGACGTGTACCAGTGACCGTCAGCCTTGATCTGCTGGATGAGGAGGCATTGACCCAGATTCTTGTGAAACCGAGAAATGCCATTACAAAGCAGTATCAAAAGCTTTTGGAGCTGGATGGCATCCGTCTTACCTTTGAAGAGGAGGCTGTGCGGGAGATCGCCCGTCAGTCCATCGAGCGGAAGACGGGGGCGAGAGGACTTCGTGCTATCATCGAAAACTGTATGATGGATTATATGTTTGAGCTCCCTTCCAGAGAGGATGTAAAGGAGTGCCGGATCACAAAGGCGGTTGTGGATAAGAAAGGAATTCCGGAACTGATCGGCCAGGATGACCAGGTGATCCTTCTGGAAGAGAAAACTGGGGAAAGTGCCTGAGTGTCGGCATGTGGTACAAAGGGAAGAATGGAGGAACAAGATGTCATGGATGAACAAATGAAAACATTGCCAATCATCGCATTGAAAGGAATGACAATTCTACCGGGAATGCTGGTTCATCTGGATGTGAATCGTGATATCACCAAGCGGGCAGTGGATGAGGCGATGGCGGAAGACAGCATTATTTTCATTACGAGCCAGAAAGATGACCGGGTAGAACTGCCCCTGTATTCAGATATGGAAAGCATCGGTGTCGTGGCAAGGATACGGCAGGTCATAAAACTGGAAGACAATGTGATCCGTATTCTGGTTTCTACGAGACATAGAGGGACTCTGACCGCCCTTGTTCAGAATGAGCCATTTTTGATGGGAGATGTGGTATTTTATGATAAGACGGCGGCAGCAGAAAATATCCGGGAGATCGAATATACCGCTATGTGCCGGGATATAAAGGATATGTATACCCTCTATCTGGGGCAGAATCCAAGTGCGGGAAGAAGTGCCTATGAGAAGATCCAGAAAGAAAATGATCTGGATATCCTGCTGGATCTTATCGCCATGCATATTCCGATGGATCTGGAGAAGCGCCAGCAGGTGCTGGAGTGCTTTGATGTGGAAAACCGTTTTTATCTGGTTTCTGAATATCTTGCCAGAGAGATCGATATCCTTAAGATCCGTGCCGATTATAAGACCAAAGTCAAATCCGAAGTGGATAAAAACCAGAAAGAGTATTTTCTCCGTGAGCAGATGAAGGTCATCCGGGATGAACTGGGTGAAGGTGCCGGAAGTTATGAGGAGAAATACCGGGAAAAGCTGGAGCAGCTCATCTGTTCCGATGAGATCAGGGAAAAACTGGAGGAGGAGATCAAAAGGCTTGACAGCCTGCCTTCCAGTTCATCAGAGAGTGCGGTGACGCGGGATTATATCGAGACGCTTCTGGATCTGCCCTGGGATAAGATGGATGAATCCAGCCAGGATCTTCTGCGGGCCCAGGAGGTTTTGGATGAGGACCATTATGGACTGGAAAAGGTCAAAGAGAGGATTCTTGAATTTCTTGCGGTCCGCAAACTGAATGCCAAAGGCGAGGCGCCCATCGTATGTCTGGTAGGCCCTCCGGGGACAGGAAAGACTTCCATTGCCAAGTCAGTGGCCCGCGCCCTGGAGAAGAAATACGTTCGGATCTGCCTGGGAGGTGTCCGGGACGAAGCGGAGATCCGGGGACACCGAAGAACCTATATCGGTGCTCTGCCGGGGCGGATCATCGACGGCCTCAAACGGTCCGGGGTAAAAAATCCATTGATGCTGCTGGATGAGATAGATAAGATAAGCAGTGACTATAAAGGGGATACTTCTTCGGCACTTCTTGAAGTGCTGGATCCGGAACAGAACCAGCATTTTACCGATCACTATGTGGAGTTGCCGGTGGACTTGTCGGAAGTATTGTTTTTGTGTACTGCCAATACGGTGGATACGATACCCAGACCGCTGTTAGACCGCATGGAGATCATAGAGATCTCTGGCTACACAGAAAATGAGAAATTTCATATCGGAAAACAATACCTGATTCCCAAACAGATTGAAAAGAATGGATTGAAAAAATCGAACCTGTCTATTAATGATAAAGCGCTGCGGGATATCATAAGCTATTATACCAGGGAAGCGGGGGTCCGCGGACTGGAGCGTCAGATCGGCAGGATCTGCCGGAAGACGGCGAGACAGATCGTGAATGGAGAGACGGAAAAGCTACGGGTATCCGGAAAGAATCTAAAGGAGATCCTTGGGAAACGGCGCTATACAAATCTAAAAGCCAATGCAGAGGATGAGATCGGCATTGTGCGGGGACTCGCCTGGACCCAGGTGGGGGGAGACACTCTGGAGATCGAGGTCAATATCATGCCAGGGGAGGGGAATCTGATCCTCACCGGACAGCTGGGAGATGTCATGCAGGAGTCCGCACGCATCGCCCTCAGTTTTGTCCGCTCGATCTGCAAAAAAGATAATGAATATTTTAAAGAGCACGACATCCATGTGCATGTTCCGGAAGGGGCTGTGCCAAAGGACGGACCTTCTGCTGGTATCACCATGGCCACAGCGCTGTATTCTGCCATCGAAGAGAAAAGAGTGGATGCCAGAACTGCCATGACAGGGGAAGTGACACTCCGGGGAAGAGTGCTGCCCATCGGGGGCCTGAAAGAAAAACTTCTGGCTGCCAGACTGGCAGGGATCACAAGGGTTATCGTACCAAAAGAAAATGAACCTGATGTGCAGGAACTGGAAGAGGAGATCACTGGGGGAATGGAGATCGTTTTTGCCGGTGAGATGAAAAAGGTACTGGATACCGCAGTGGTAGGATAGGTATCTGCAGGAGAAAAGGAGAATGTGATGGTAATCCGGTCACTGGAATTAGAAACAGTCTGCGGCATCACCAGCAGGCTGCCACAGAATGATAAAATTGAGCTTGCCTTCTGGGGAAGATCCAATGTGGGAAAATCTTCTCTCATTAATACGCTGATGAACCGCAAAGGGTTTGCCAGAATATCTTCCCAGCCGGGCAAGACCCAGACCATCAATTATTATAATGTGAATGATATCTGTTATATGGTGGATCTGCCCGGCTACGGCTATGCGAAAGTGTCGAAGGAGACGGCGGCAAAATGGATGAAGATGATCGAGAAATATTTGGATACTTCCCAGGCTCTGCGGGTGGTATTTCTTCTCATTGACATCCGCCACGAGCCCTCGGCAAATGATGTAAAGATGTATCAGCTGCTTTTGTCCAAGGGATTTAATCCGCTGATCATCGCCACAAAAGCGGATAAGATCAGTAAAAATGCCCGAAGCCGGCACATTTCCATGATCAGGAAGAAGCTTCAGCTGGTGGAGGGAACGCCAGTTATCCCTTTTTCTGCCCAGAACAGGGAGGGAAAGGATGAGATCTGGGAGTATATCGATACCTTTGTAAAGGAGATTCCATTATGAATCAGAAAACAAAGCATACGATTGAGGATGTAGTGGAAAAGATCGCTGATAATTACGAAGGGGAGCCTCTGTTTTCAACAAAACAGGGCAAGAACATGCCGGAGAGAAAGGTTATCATTGATGCTCTGCTGGAGCTGCGCCTGGTGATGTTTCCGGGATATTTTGGAGAGCAGGATGCCACCAGGGGACTGCCGAAATACTTTGTGGGCGACCGGCTGCTGGGGATTTATAATATGCTCTGTGAGCAGATCGCCTGTGCCTTTGCCTATAATGAAGAGGAAGAAGTGCTCAGGGCAGAGTCATTGGAGGGTAATCCAGATGAGAAAAATAAAGACCGGGCAGAACAGATCTGCCGTGAATTTTTTGAACAGCTTCCCCACATCCAGAAACTGCTCCTAAAGGATGTGCAGGCGGGATTTGACGGGGATCCGGCGGCCCAGAGCAAGGAAGAGATCATATTTTCCTATCCTGGTCTATTTGCCATCTTTGTCTACCGCATCGCCCACGAATTTTACATACGCAGCGTACCGTACATACCGAGGATCATGACGGAATATGCCCATGCCAAGACGGGCATCGATATCCACTCCGGTGCCGACATTGGGGAATGTTTTTTTATCGACCACGGTACCGGCATCGTCATCGGTGAGACCACGATCATTGGAAATAACGTGAAACTATACCAGGGCGTTACCCTGGGAGGGCTTTCCACCAGAGGCGGCCAGAAGCTTTCCGGCACAAAGCGCCACCCTACTATCGAGGACAATGTGACGATCTATTCCAATGCGTCGATCCTGGGCGGGGACACGGTCATCGGTAAGAATTCTGTTATAGGTGGCAATACCTTTATCACGGAGTCTGTTCCGGAAAACTCCCGTGTGAGTTTTCAGAAGCCGGTTTAGTTATGCCCTCAGAATTTTTTCATAAATTAATCCTACAATAAACCACAGGGGGGCATAATCCAGCCGGATGAGCCCCTTGATATTATGTTTGGCATCACTGTAGTCCCATGGGCAGCAGTGATTTTTTTTGAGCAGCTTTCCGGTTCCATATTCCGTGGCAAAAATGCAAGTGGTGTACACCATTCCCCGCACTATCACATTTACATTTTTCATTGCCCTTGAAATCGGTTTGATCAGGGACGCCATACCGTAGATGGGGAACATCCACATGGAAGTCCGGCAGGTGTATTCTTTATTTTTGTGGGAAAATATGGAGTGAAGCCCGGTCCAGAGGCATTCAAACCCCCACCCGTATACTCCGCATTTGATGAAATTTTTAGTGGAATCCTGTACTTTCATAAAATCCTCCTCAGATGTCGTATAACTGATTATAGTTTGTACAGAAACGGGGATTTTATTACAGATGAGAATATACGCTGGAATTTAGTTGATTTATTAAAAATTGTAGTATATACTATAAAAGATATAAAGAATTTTTGGATAAAAAGAGGAGCCTAATGAAAAAATATCATTTTACTGTATTGCTTATTGCTTTCTGCATTCAGATGATTTTATCCTGCCAGGACAGCCTTGCCGCCACAGAAGTGGCGGCTGGTTCCTGTGGTGACAATATTACCTGGAAATTAACGAAGGATGGGGTACTCAGGATAAGCGGGGAAGGGGAGATGAAACAAGGAGAATTTCTTCCAGAACCCTATGAAGGGATACCTAAAAAAGTAGTTATTGACCCTGGTATCACCAGTATTAAATTTCGTTCTTTTCCTTATGATAGTATTAAAGAAATCAGTATACCGGACAGTGTTGTGTCTATTGAGAGTGGAGCCTTTCAGAATTGCAGGATTGAGAAGATAATGATCCCGGATTCGGTAGAGATGATCGGTGAAAATGCTTTTGAGGGATGTTCTGAGTTGAAAGAAATTCATTTGCCAGGGAAATTGAAGGTTATCAGAGGACGTATCTTTTCCGGATGCGTAAACCTGAGAAACCTGGTGATACCGGACAGCGTGGAAAAGATTGAACCGCTGGCATTTTACCACGCTTATGGTCTTACAAAGGTGACAATTGGAAAAGGGGTAAAAGAAATAGGCAATAATATTTTTCTGGAAGCAGACCGCGTCCGGGAAATCAATAATCTTTCTGCTGTTTCTTTTGACATAACCCAGACTGGAACAAAAACAGACCAGGTCAGCTGGTTTGTGAACGGAGTGCGAACGAAGAGTATTCTTCCTTTTAGTGTAGCACTTGGCAGGGGAAGAAAATACAAGCTGTCCTATCAGCTCAATGGTGCAAAGGTAAGGGGAAAACTTCCTAAATCTTATCGCTATGGTGACATTGTGGAATTTCCAAGAAAAGTGACGAAGAAAGGATATATTTTTTCAGGATGGAACATTATTTCAAAGAAAAAATATTTAGCAGGTAAACGCTGCATGGGGCTTGAAGACTGTAAACTGGACAGCTTGTATGATACTCACGGAGACAGGATCATGATCCCACGCTTTTATAAGGTAAAAATAAAACGAAAGAATAGATCAAGCGCCCTTGTGACAGTGGATTTATCCGAACTGGGTACCAGTTATTTTGGGACGATATTGGTCTGTTATAGTGAGGCTGGAAAGGATAAAAAATACAAGGTTATATATCGTGAGGAAGATAAGCATAAAAAAGTAAAGATTGTGATGAAGAATTTAAAAAAGGGTAAAAAATACCAGGTAAAGTTTCTGTTGACTGACAGTTCCAGATACGATATGGACGGTGTAAAAAAGGCCATTGAAGTGGTGAAATTTGATGGGAGGAAAGTGTATAGGCATAGGTAGAGAATCTGGTTTAAGAGCAGGGGAAATAGGAATATGAAAAATGAAAGCGGAATTGGAGAATATGCCTCTAGTAAATGTGAAAAATTAGAGCAGATCAGGTTATCTGAAAATCTGAATACGATCAGTGCTCATATGTTTCTTCATGCTCCCGTCTAAAAAAGATAGAAGTACCAGACAGTGTGATAAATATAGGTGAAGGTGCTTTTAGCAATATGTATTTCCTGGAAGAGATTGTTTTAGGAAAAGGTTTACAAAAAGTTGGAGGGGCGATTTTTGAAAAATCCTACCAGCTTCGGAAAATAATCAACCATTCATCAGTTATACTGAATGAATGATAGGTATGGTGATGTTGTTAATATCATATAACGTTATGCACAAGAAAACCGGACTCAGGAATATGGGGCGATAAACAGACTATATTTGTATATTTAAATAAATTGGATTCCATGCCAGAGTTGGTGTGGCCTGGTGTTCCTTTGTTGCTTCCTCAATGATTAGTTACGCAAATTCATGTTTATATATTTGTATCTTCAATTTTTCCCATTTTTCAGGGCTTTGCAAAAAGCCAAATGAGAATATCTTAATGTGTGTAAAAAACGGATTATCAGTAAAAATAATTGTACAAACTGACATATTAAGTTATAATTTTAAATATAAGAAATGGATGGTGTGTGTCGTTTGATCAAGGGATAGAATAAGGAGAATGTAATGATTGCATATTTAACAAGTCACATAGGCGGTTCATACAAAAAGAATGGAACAAGAATACCCACGAAGTTAAGCACAGAGAATGGTCTATTAGACAATTTAAAAAAACATTGGAAAGACAACTCAAAAGTTTTGATAATAAGTGCAGACGCAGACGATATAGAAGTAAATGACAGTATAATGAACATTTTTGCAGCATCGTTTCCAATGAGTGGATTATCAATCAGCCAAATGTATATATGCGATAATAGAAATGAAAAACTTGTAGATAATATTTCCATTTATGATGTGCTTATACTTGCTGGTGGTCATGTTCCAACACAAAATAAGTTTTTTGAAAAAATACGTTTAAAAGAACGTATTAAGGATTTTGACAGAATTTTAATTGGCATTAGTGCTGGAACAATGAACAGCGCAGAGATTGTATATGCACAGCCGGAACTGGAGGGTGAAAGCATTGATAAGGAATATGAGAGATTTTTATCCGGATTAGGAATCACAAAATTAATGATCTTACCACATTATCAGGATATAAAAGATGATATTTTAGATGGACAACGTTTATTTGAGGATATTACTTATTCGGATAGCTATGGTAGGGAATTATATGCTTTGGAAGACGGAAGTTATTTCATGATTGAAAACAAAACGACAACATTGTTTGGGGCAGCATACCTTATCAAAGACGGAACTATAAAACAGATTTGCGAGAAGGATAAAAGCATATGTATAATGTAAATATTTTGCACTTGATTGAGGGTGCAAAACAGATACGCTGTTGGAATGATAATATGACTTTTTATATCTTTCACCTTGAATTTCTAATAAGCCTGTTCTGGGATTTTATTCATTCCACCCGCATCTGGATTATAGATATTCAATCCATATTTATACCCATTTAAAGATGCATCAAAAAAGAAGCCTAATGCGCTTTTCTTCCTTATGGTAGACTCATTGTTTGCCTTTCCTGGTAAATCAGCTCAATGATCCCTCCAATATTTCTGCAGCTTTCCTTTTCACTCGTGTTACGAACACTCATAAGGGGAAAAATATGCTGTTTTTCTGCATATCGACTAGAATTTGGTAGACTGTAAAGGGTGTGTTTTGTTATAATTGAGTCGATAAAAGGAGGAGAAGAAAATTGTTGAAAAAAATATTTAAAAAGAACAGATATAAGTTTTTGCTAAGCCTGATTCCGGTGATTGTTGTTGGTATCATGGCTCCCTTACGTTCCTATATTATGCAGCTTCTGATCGATTCTTCAAGCTATAGGGAATTGTTGGGAAAATGCGTTATTGCTGCTGTTTTTAGCATAGGGGTATTTATCTTTGAATGGGTAAGCAAGAAGAGTCAGGCGATTGTTGCGCGGGATATTGAAAAGGATATGCGCGATCAATTGATGCATAAGCTGTTTTGTATTTCTGCCAATCAGTTTGAAAAAAAGGGGTTGGCATATTATCTTTCAAAATTTACTACAGATATTAATATCATATTAAATGACGGGGTCAACAATGTATATAGCATGATTATGCAGGCTGTCTTTGTGGTTGTTGCTGTCAGTTACTTACTTTGTGTAGAACCGTTTATTTTGCTGATCGTAGCCGCAGTCAGTATTGTGCAATTTGGGGTTCCGGGCATATTGAAAAAGAAAATCGGTTTTTCAAGAAAAGAGTATACGGAAGCTTTGGAGTTTTATCTGGATGGAATAAAAAGTGATCTGGGAGGTCATAAAGTTATAAGAACCTTTGATGCCGTGAAGCAGATCCTGGGAAAGCAGCAAAAGCTAAGCGATTTTGTATGCAGGAAAAACGAATATTCCTCCCAGACGTTATATTGGGCACAAGCGTTAGCCTCTTTTGTAAACAATGGGGCTTTTTTGATCGTTTTGGGGAGTTGTATGTTCTTTGCTGTAGCAGGCAGGATCACGGTTGGCGAGATAGTGGCGATCACCAATATGATGAATTTTGTTCTGACGCCATGCAGGGCTATTTCCAATGGGATGATCCAATTAAAATCAATGGAGAAAGTGACAGCTGAATTAGAAGCTTTGTTAGAACAGGAAAGTGAAAATGATAATAAAGAGAATCTTGAAGAAAATATACGGGAAATCTGTTTGGATAATGTTGATCAAAAGATCAGTGAAAGTTTTTCGTTGGATAAACTGACACTGACCTTTGAGAAAGGTAAGAAGTATGCCATTGTTGGTAAAAGCGGGAGCGGAAAATCAAGCATCATAAAATTACTTACGGAGTATGGAACGGACTATACAGGCCGGGTTCTGATCAATGGACACGAGCTTTCAGGGCTAAACAAGGAAAGTATCATGCATATAAGTCCGGTTTGCTATCAGCAGACCTACATATTCAACGACACGGTTTTCAATAATGTGGCATTATATCAGAATTATTCAAAAGACGAGGTTATTGAGGCATTACAGAAGGCAGGCATCTATGATACTATTCAAAAACTTCCGGAGGGAGTGGATGAAAAAATTCAGGAGAATGGCAAAAATTTTTCGGGCGGCGAATTACAGAGGATTGCTTTGGCGAGGCTATTTTTAAGAAATAAAGCAATGACCTTTCTTGATGAGATTACATCGGGGCTTGACAATGCTACTGCTTATGAAATTGAAAAAAGACTGTTGGATGAGGATATGACTATTATAAATATCACCCATAGATATAATAAAGCACTTATGCAAAAATACAATGAAATCATTGTGATGGATGCGGGTAAAATTGTAGAAAGAGGAACATTTGATGAATTACTGGAAAAAGAAGGGGAATTTTTCCGTTTATACAAAGTCTAAGATTTAAATTTTCCAATTGTGAATGAACTGTAAAGTATTTTAGAAGGGCTTGTTTTCTTTTCCCTTTTTCGCTATACTAAGGGTATGAGTTTTACGAAATCTTGAAGAGGTCACGGACAGGTGTGGCGATAAGGAGGAAAACATGGCAGAGATCAGACCATTTAGCTGTGTGCGCCCGGCGGCGGAGCTGGCGGACAGAGTGGCAGCGTTACCATATGATGTCTATAACAGGCAGGAGGCGAAGGCAGAGGTTCAGAGAGAGCCCATGTCTTTTTTAAAGATTGACAGGGCAGAGACCAGTTTTGATGATTCCGTGGACACCTATGCCCCTGAGGTTTATGACAAGGCGAGGGAGCTTTTGGAGAAGGATATCGAGGATGGCGTCTATATTACCGATCCAGACCGGGTATATTATATTTATCAGCTGGAGATGGATGGGAGAACCCAGACAGGGCTGGTGGCATGTTCCTCTGTGGACGATTACATGAACCAGGTGATCAAAAAGCATGAAAATACAAGGGCGGACAAGGAAGTGGACCGCATTACCCATGTGGATACCTGTTCGGCACAGACCGGGCCGATCTTTCTTGCCTACCGCGCTGACCAGGAGATCAGCCGGGTGGTGGAGAAGTATGTGAAGACAGAACCGGTCTATGATTTTACGGCGGTGGACGGGATCTCCCACCGGGTGTGGAAGATCAGCGCAAGGGAAGATGTGGATACGATCTACCAGGCATTTCAGAGGATTGATAAGATCTATATTGCAGACGGACATCACCGGGCAGCTTCCGCGGTAAAGGTGGGGCTGAAACGACGGGAGGAAAATCCTGGATATACTGGGGAGGAGGAATTCAATTACTTTCTTTCTGTGCTGTTTCCCCATGATGAGCTGATGATCATGGATTATAACCGTACGGTAAAGGATCTGAATGGTCTTTCCCTGGATGAATTTATGGATAAGGTAAAGGAAAAATTTGAGGTGGAGGAGTCAGAGACGCCGGTAGCTCCAGAGAAAAAAGGAACTTTTGGTATGTATACCGAGGGAAAATGGTATGTTTTGACGGCGAAACCGGAGCTGTTTAAGGGAAAGGATGCGGTGGAGAGCTTAGATGTATCTGTACTGCAGGATAATCTTCTGGGTCCCGTTCTTGGTATCGGAGATCCCAGGACGGACAGCAGGATTGATTTTGTCGGAGGGATCCGTGGGTTACAGGAATTAGAGCGCAGAGCCAGTGAAGATATGTGCATTTCATTTTCCATGTATCCCACATCTATTATCGAGCTTTTTGACGTGGCGGATAACAATCTTTTGATGCCGCCGAAATCTACCTGGTTTGAGCCAAAGCTCAGAAGTGGATTGTTTATACATAGGATCTAGATGACAGGGGGGAAATAACCGATCATGGAACGTTTTTTCAATGCAGACAATGGTGTTATGAGGGCATTGTCGAAAGTTTTTGATATTGGATGGCTCAGTCTGATCTATGTGGTCTTCTGTATACCTTTGATCACTATTGGGGCGGCGACGACGTCTCTCTATTATGTGAGTGCAAAGGTGCTGCGCAGGGGAAGGAGCTACGTGTGGACGGAGTTCTGGAGAAGTTTTAAACAAAATTTTGCACCTGCTACGTTGATCTGGGTGGTTTTTGCAGCGGTATTCGGACTTTTGTTTTTTAATTTTACCATTGTCAATAACCAGTCAGAATATGGCGGGTATCTGATCGGGGTTTATCTGGCGCTGGCATTGATCCTGCTGTGTATTATGTCCTATGCCTTTTGTGTTTTATCCCGTTTTTCGATGAAGATCCTGCAGATCTTTCGGCTTTCCCTGTTTTGCGCCTTTCGCCATTTTGCCCATACGCTGGTGTTGCTGGTGATCCTGCTGGCGGGGATCACCGGGATATTTTTACCCCTTCTGTTCCCGTCTCCAGTGGTACAATCACTGGTGCCGATGATTTTGGCATTTGTGCCGGGGACAGCTGCCTTTTTGTATACGTTTCCTATGGAGCATCTTTTGAAAAAATACACACCAGAGTCAGAGCCAAGATATACAGAAGATGGTGAGAGGATTCTGGAATGGTACGAAGAGTGATGAGAGGAGGAACATGATGGGATTAAAGCTGGATGATTATATGGACTGGCCGGAGATCGAGGATCTGGAATATGCGGAGTGCACTAACCCGAAACATGTGCTGGGACCGGTGGAGGTGCGGGGTGACGTACTGGTACGCTGCTTTTTTCCGGGAGCGGTAGAGGTAGCTGTAAAAGTTAAGGGAAAAAGTCGGCCGGCGGCGATGAAAAAGATGGACGAGGAGGGATACTTTGCGGCATTTCTTGGCTGTAAGAAGATCCCAGAATATTCTTATACTGTAGAATATGAAGACTACAGCATGGATCTGTGTGATGCCTATGCTTTGGAGGATTTCGTAGATGTGATGGATGCGGCAAAGTTCGAGGAAGGGATTCATGACAGGATCTATGAAAAGCTTGGGGCTCATCCTGGGACGGCATGTGGATTTAAGGGGACGTATTTTGCTGTGTGGGCGCCCAATGCGGTCTCTGTGAGCGTTGTGGGGGATTTTAACCACTGGGACGGCAGGGTGAATCCGATGAAGCGCCTGGATTCCGGGATCTTTGAATTGTTTGTGCCCGGTGTTTCAGAAGGATATCTGTACAAATATGAGGTCCATGGATTTGACGGAAAGACCGTTTTAAAATCAGATCCCTATGGCTATTATTGTGAAAAACGTCCTGCCAATGCCAGTGTGGTGTGGGATATCAGCGGGTATTCCTGGCAGGATGAGAAGTGGATCGAACAGCGGAAAAAGACGGATCTGGCAAAAGAACCGGTCATTGTCTATGAGCTCCAGCTGGGATCTTTTAAAAAGCCCCAGCTGGAGGAACAGGATGTGGAGAAGGATTTTTATACATACCGGGAACTGGCGCCCATGATAAGCCAGTACTGTAAGGAGATGGGATATACCCATGTGGAACTGATGCCAGTGATGGAACATCCATTGGATGCATCCTGGGGATATCAGGTGACAGGGTATTATGCTCCCACCTCACGGTACGGCACACCAGAGGATTTTATGTTTTTTGTGGATACCCTTCACCAGAATGGCATCGGGGTGATCCTGGACTGGGTGCCGGCGCATTTTCCCAAGGACGAGCACGGTCTGGCGCGGTTTGATGGAACTTGTCTGTATGAACACCTGGATAAGCGGCAGGGAGAACATCCTCACTGGGGGACTTTGATCTATAATTATGGACGCCCCCAGGTGGTAAATTTTCTTGTGGCAAATGCACTGTTCTGGCTGGAGCAGTACCATGCGGACGGGCTTCGTCTGGATGCCGTGGCTTCTATGCTCTATCTGGATTATGGAAAACAGGATGGAGAATGGGTGGCAAACATGTATGGCGGCCATGAGAACCTGGAGGCAGTGGAATTTTTAAAGAAGCTGAACCAGAAGGTAAAAGACAGAAAAGATGGGACCGTAACCATTGCGGAAGAGTCCACAGCATTTCCTATGATCACAGGGCTGCCGGAAGAGGGAGGCCTTGGATTTGATTTTAAGTGGAACATGGGGTGGATGAACGATTTTCTGGAATATATACGCACCGATCCGCTGT
This sequence comes from uncultured Eubacterium sp., assembly GCA_910585745.1. GTDB lineage: Bacteria > Bacillota > Clostridia > Lachnospirales > Lachnospiraceae > Eubacterium_F. The sequence goes on from CAJUFM010000029.1 coordinate 31,211, forward strand.
TCCGCAAAGGACGGCATGGGATGCTGACTTTTAGCATGGTATATAATTATTCAGAGAATTTTATGCTTGTATTTTCCCACGATGAAGTGGTACATGGTAAGGGTTCCATGTATGGGAAGATGCCAGGGACGCCGGAGCAGAAGCTGGCGGAGCTTAGGCTGTCTTATGGTTATATGGCGGTACATCCGGGGAAGAAGCTCTTGTTTATGGGACAGGAATTTGGCCAGGAGCGGGAGTGGAGCGAGGAGAGACAGCTGGATTGGGAACTTCTGCAGGATCAGCAGGCGGCAGCCAGTGGTTCCGGGGAGATCATCGCCATTAAGTCTCCCCATTCTATGCTAAAGGATTATGTGGCGGGGCTTTGGCGTTTTTATAAAGAACATCCGGCTCTTTACGCGGAGGATTACAATCCCAAAGGGTTCCAATGGATCAGTATGCTGGATGCTGACCACAGCATCATTGCCTTTTTAAGAAGACATGAAAAAGAGACATTACTTGTGGTGTGCAATTTCACCCCGGTAGTATACGAAGAGTTCCAGCTGGGAGTTCCATTTGCTGGAAAATTTAAAGAAATATTTAACAGTGACAGTATAGCCTTTGGAGGAAAAGGAAACATTAATCCAAGATTACGGCAGTCCCGTGCCGTGGAATATGATGGTATGGACCAGTCTATCGAGTTCGTGCTGGCGCCGTCAGCGGTGCAGATCTTTCAATGCACAGAGTCGAAGACCGGCACGACAAGAAAGACGGCGAAGACAGTGAAAAAGAAAGCCGTTTCGCAGAAAAAGAAAGAAAAGTAGCGGGGAAGGTTTCCCTGACGGAAATGGAGATTGTATGAAGGCAGTAGAAGGATATCGAATACTTGTACAACAGGAGTTAAATGAGCTGAATGCCCAGGGGTATCTGCTGGAGCATGAGAAGACAAAAGCGAAGGTGGTTCTGATCGAGACAGCGGATGATAATAAAGTATTTTCTATCGGATTCCGGACTCCTCCAAAGGATTCTACAGGAGTAGCACACATTATAGAACACACCGTATTATGCGGTTCCAGGGAATTCCCGGTGAAGGATCCTTTTATCGAACTGGCGAAGGGCTCCCTGAATACTTTCCTCAATGCCATGACTGCTCCGGATAAGACTGTGTACCCTGTGGCGAGCTGCAATGAAAAAGATTTTCAGAACCTGATGCACGTTTATCTGGATGCTGTATTTTATCCCAATATTTATCAGGAAGAAAAGATCTTTATGCAGGAGGGCTGGCATTATGAGCTGGAGAAACCAGAAGGCCCGTTGAAATACAATGGAGTGGTTTACAATGAGATGCGGGGTGCCTATTCTTCCCCGGAACAGTTGATGGAGAGAAAGATTCAGCAGTCGCTGTTTCCCGATACGACCTACGGTTTTGAATCGGGAGGGGACCCGGAAAATATTCCGGATCTGACCTATCAGCAGTATCTGGATTTTCATAAAAAATATTATCACCCCTCCAACAGCTATATTTATCTGTATGGAGATATGGATATGGCGGAAAAGCTGAAATGGATCGATGAAAAATATCTGAGCCATTTTGACTATCTGGAGGTGGATTCAGAAGTAAAGCCTCAGAAGGCATTTGATGCGCCGAAGGAAATGAAGGTATACTATTCTTTGACAGAGGGCGAGAGCGAAGAGGATAAGACGTATTTTAGTTACAATGCCGTTACTGGTACGTCTCTGGACAGAGATCTCTACATTGCTTTTCAAGTGCTGAATTATGTGCTGGTTCAAGGGGTGGGTGCCCCGGTGAAACAGGCTCTTCTCGATGCTGGCATCGGCAGTGAGATCATCAGCTTTTTCGAGGAAAGTATATGCCAGCCCGTCTTTTCCATTATTGCTAAAAATGTGGCTGGCGACAAGAAAGAGCAGTTTGTCGCCGTGATACGGGAGAAGCTGGAAGAGCTGGTGGAGCAGGGGATCAACCGGGATTCTCTGAACGCAGGGCTGAATTCCCTGGAATTCCGTTATCGGGAGGCGGATTTTGGCTCCTATCCCAAGGGGCTGATGTATGGGCTCCAGATCTTTGACAGCTGGCTCTACGACAAGGATAAGCCGTTTATCCATATACGCGCCAACGATACCTTTGAGAAACTGCGCAAAAAGATGGATGAGGGATATTTTGAGTCCCTGATCCAGAAATATCTGCTGGACAACACCCACCGTTCAGTGGTGACGGTGGAGCCAAAGACCGGGCTGACTGCCCAGATGGAAGAGCAGGTGGAGAAGCGTCTTGCCGGGTATCTGGAGACACTGTCCCAGACAGAGAGAGAGGAACTGATCCGTCAGACAAGAGAGCTCAGGGAGTACCAGGAGGAGCCATCGCCGAAGGAGGATCTAGCGAAGATTCCGCTGCTGGCAAGGGAAGATATCGGAAAGAAAGCCCTTGGATTTTCTAATATTAAAAAACGGGCAGCAGGCTGTGACGTCATTCATCACGATTATTTTACTAACGGCATCAACTATATCAATCTTTTATTTGACATCAAGCCATGGCTGGCGGACTACGCGCCCTATATCAGTCTTCTTATGTCGGTGCTGGGCTGTGTGGACACGGATCTGCATAATAAGCTGGATTATTCCAACGAGATCCTGCAGAATGCAGGAGATATGTCCTTTGATGCGAAGATAATGAGAAACCGGGTGAAAAAGGGGCATTATGATGCCTATGCTTCGTTTGCTACAAAGGTGTTTACTGACAAAACAGAGAAAATACTGGATCTGTTTTATGAGGCGGTGAGCAGTTCCCATCTGGAGGATGAAAAGAGATTGAAGGAGATTGTTGCTGAACAGTGCTCTTCACTGCAGATGCAGCTGATCTCAGCGGGACACGGCACGGCGGTAAGCCGGGGGCTGGCATATCTGTCAGAACCATCCTGTTTCGATGAGGCCTTCAGCGGAATCTCGTATTACCGTTTTCTAAAGGAGCTGGATCAGAATTTTGAAAACCATAAAGAGAACCTGATCCGGGTATTAAAATTTCTCGTGGGAAATATTTTTGTCCGGGATCGTATGTTAGCAGGGATCACCTGTGCAGCAGCGGACTATCCGGTATTTGAAAAGGCATTTACTGCACTGGCGGGGCGTCTGCCAGAGAAAAAGGAGGCAGAGATGCCGAAACCGGAGTTATCCCAGGAAGAGATTCCCTGTAATGAGGGCTTTCTCACGGCAGGTCAGATACAGTATGTAGCGAGAGTGGGCAATTACAGAAAACAAGGTATCGGTTATAGTGGTGTCTATAAGGTGTTGAGATCTATACTGAGATATGAATATCTGTGGAACGAAGTGCGTGTCAAGGGCGGTGCCTATGGTATCATGTGTGGATTTTCGGATATCGGGGATGGATATTTTGTATCCTACCGTGATCCGAAGCTTGCCGAAACCAATGAGGTTTACCAGAGTGTGCCGGAATATCTGAGGAATTTTGAAGCGGATGAACGGGATATGACCAAATTTATCATAGGAACCATCAGTGCCGTGGACACGCCGCTGCCACCGCGGGCGAAGGGCGGGCGTTCCATGTCGGCCTATATCACCGGTATTACCGAAGAAGATGTTCAGAGAGAGAGAGAGGAGATCCTGGCTGCCAGGGAAGAAGATATACGTGGCTGCGCCAAAATGGTGGAAGCTATACTCTCTGAGGACCGGATCTGTGTACTGGGAAATGAAGAAAAGGTAAAGGAAAACCAGGAGTTATTTGAAGTCACGGTGACAATGTAGCGTTGCCAGGCTGAAGGATGAGAGGAAAGTATGGAAAATTCAGATCAGGATATTGTATTTAAGTCCGGTTTTGTCTCCCTGGTGGGGCGGCCCAACGTGGGAAAGTCAACACTGATGAACCGGATCATTGGCCAGAAGATTGCCATAACCAGCAATAAACCCCAGACTACCAGGAACCGGATCCAGACCATTTTTCATGATGAGAGAGGTCAGATCGTATTTTTGGACACGCCGGGGATCCACAAGGCGAAAAATAAGCTGGGTGAGTATATGGTGACGGTGGCAGAGAGAACCTTTGACGAAGTGGATGTGATCCTCTGGCTGGTGGAGGCGTCAACCTTTATTGGCAAGGGGGAGCGTCATATTGCGGAGCAGCTGAAAAAAGCGGATATTCCGGTAATTCTTGTGATGAACAAGATCGACACGGTGAAAAAAGAACATTTACTGGAGTGTATCGATGCCTACCAGGAGATCATGGAGTTTTCAGAGATCGTTCCAGTATCTGCCAGGACCGGTGAGAGCGTGGAACATTTGATTGATGTGATGTTTGGGTATCTGCCGGAGGGACCGCAGTTTTATGATGAGGATACGGTGACGGACCAGCCGGAGCGCCAGATCGTGGCGGAACTGATCCGGGAAAAAGCACTGCGTCTCCTATCCGACGAGATCCCCCATGGCATTGCGGTGGCAGTGGATCAGATGAAGCTGCGCCATAATAATAAAAATTTGTATGATATCGATGCCACCATTATCTGCGAGAGGGATTCCCATAAGGGAATCATCATAGGCAAACAGGGTCAGATGCTCAAAAAGATCGGAACCCAGGCGCGGGTGGAGATCGAAGAATTTTTGCAGAAGAAGGTGAACCTAAAACTCTGGGTGAAAGTCAAGAAAGACTGGCGTGACAGCGATTTTCTTTTAAAAAATTTTGGGTACAATAAGAAGCTGGATGGATGATCTGGCAGAATGTTCTAGTATAGCAGCATTCCTTTGTGGAGAATCTATAAAGTGAACACCGGTGGAAGGATTCAGGGGAAAGATGATTTTTTGAACTTAAAGTAATCCTTCCGGCGGAGAAAAAAACCACGGAGGAAACCAATATGAAGGGTGATAGCTGGAATGATTTTGCAAAAAGCGGAAAAGTCTCGGATTACTTAAAATACGTAGATTCCGCTAGAAATACAACGGATGAATATGGGGAGTGTTCTGGGAGAATGAAAGAGTTTAATCGTATGGAGTCGATGCAGCATGCAGGAAAAAGTGACGGGAATGGTGCTTTCGGGCACTCCAGTTGGTGAAAATGACAAACGGATCGTGATACTTACGAAGGAGCGAGGCAAGATCTCCGCCTTTGCCAGAGGGGCAAGACGGGCAAAGAGCCCTTTGCTGGCGGCTTGTGAGCCTTTTACCTTTGGAGAATTTAGTGTATACCGGGGCAGGGATTCCTATACGGTTTCTTCTGTCGAAGTTAAAAATTATTTTTCAGAGCTGCGGGAGGAACTGGAGGACATCTACATGGGAATGTATTTCTGTGAGGTGGCAGATTATTTTACCAGAGAAAATCTCGATGCCAGAGAGGTATTAAAACTTCTCTACCAGTCACTGCGGGCACTCAAGGTACCGTCGCTGAACCGGGGCCTTGTAAAAACGATTTTTGAATTTAAAATGATTGCAGTAAACGGGGAAGCACCCCGTTTATTTGCGTGTATCGGCTGTGGAAAAAAAGAAGAACTTTTCTATTTTCATGATCAGCAGGCGGGGATCCTGTGTGAAGATTGTTATCAAAAAGCGCCCCACGGCGGGAAGGGCGCAGTGAAAATAATGGGAACCACTACATACATTTTA
>CAJUFM010000030.1 GCA_910585745.1 uncultured Eubacterium sp.
ATATTGTGCGGTAAGCGCACCAGTTTTGTCAACGGTTTTCTGCACCAGGAGGCGGTTCAGCGCATCATACTCATAGGTGGTCCTGACCCCGCTGGCAAAGGTGGCGGCGCTGCGGTTCCCGTTTTCATCATAGGCATAGACTGCCGCTGTCCCGTCCTTTGCCACCACCCGCGTGATGCGGTCCATGGCGTCGTAAGCGTAGGTGGTCCGGTCCAGCACCCTGTCACCGTCTTTTACCGTGACGGATCCTTTCCGCCCAAACTGGTCGTAACTGTAACTGATCTTCTGTCCGTTTTCATAGGTTTTTTCCGACAGTTCCCCGTATTTATTGTAGGCATAACGGATGGTGCTGCCTTCACTGCTGCTCCCCGTCAGCCTGCCACAGGTATCATAGGCATAGGTTTTTATGGAATCCCCGGTCTTTTCCTGTGCCACCCGGTCCTGGCTGTCATATTCTACGGTGGTGGTGACGCCGTTGTAGTCGGTGCTCTTTTCCAGCCTTCCATACCGGTCGTAGGTTCTTGTGGCGGTGCTTCCGTCTGCCTGGGTGGTCTTTGTCAGCCTTCCCGCCCCGTCATATTCATAGGAGGTCACGTTTCCATTGGCGTCTTCCACCGCGCAGAGGTTTCCTGCCCTGTCGTAGGTGTAGGAGGCTGCCCCGGAAGCGGGGTTCTCCACCCGGACCAGGCGGTCCGCCCCATCGTAGGTGTATTCTGTCTTTGTCCCAGCCGCATCTTTCTGCCAGATGGTGCGCCCCCTGCCGTCGTATCCGCCCTCCACACTGCTCCCGTCAGGATAGGTGGTCTTTACCCGGTTTCCGGCTTTGTTGTATTCGTAGGTGGTGGTGTTTCCTTTCGCATCCGTTACCCCGGTCAGGAAAGAATACCTGTTATAAGTGAACTTTGTTGTGTTCCCTTCCGCATCCGTGACAGAGGTGTTGCGGTTTAAGGCGTCGTAAGTATAGGCCGTCTGCGCCCCGGCGGCGTTCGTCACAGAGGTTACATTGTAATTGCGGTCATAGGTGTAGGTGGTGCTGTTCCCCCGGCTGTCCGTGCTCTTTATCAGGTTCCCTGCCTTGTCATAGGTATAGGCCTGGCTCTGTCCGAGACGGTTTACGGATTCTGTCACACGGCCTTCCGGGTCATAGGTGAAAGTTTCTTCCGTGCCGTCCGCATAGGCCACCCTGCTCACTTCCCCCTGCCTGTTGTATTCGTAGGCGGTCCGGCGCCCCTGTTCATCCGTGGAGGCGGTCATCTGCCCCAGCAGGTTCCGCTCGATGGCGGTAATATTTCCTTCCGGGTCTACCGTCTGGACCAGATCCCCGGCTTCATCATAAACATACCGGGTGGTACGTTCTTCTGTGCCTTTTTCTGTCTCCACATGGCGGGTCTGGGTGAGCCGTTTCCCTTCTTCATCATACGTATACGTTGTTTTGGCCCCGGCGCTGTCCGTGTTCTGGACCACGTTCCCGTCCCCGTCGTACTGTGCCGACGCCAGGGTGCCGATGGCATCCGCGATGCCGGTGACGCAGCCGTTTTCATCGTGTTCGTAGCTGGTCTTGTTTCCGGCAAGGTCTGTGGTCTCTTCGATGTTCCCTGCCTCGTCGTAGTCGATGAGAATCTCCTCATCCCCGGACTTCATGGCAGTGATGAGGTTTCTCCCGTTGTATGTGTTTTTCAGGGTATTTCCTTCCGCATCCGTGACGGAGGTGATATTTCCTCTGCCGTCATAGGCATATTGGGTCGTATTTCCATTGGCATCTGTTTTGGCCAGCAGGTTTCCGCTGCCGTCGTAGGTGTTTTTTGTGGTGTTCCCGTTGGCGTCGGTCTGCTGCAGGATGTTTCCCCGGTCATCGTATACATAGACCGTGCTGTTCCCCAGACGGTCTTTTACCACCTGAGTCCTTCCCTGGATGTCATAGCCGTACTCCGTCCGGTTCCCCTCCACATCGATGATGGCCGTCAGGCGTCCGTCTTTGTCATACTCGTTTCTTGCCACGGCGGCCCCCGATGGATCGGTGATCCCGGTGAGGTTGTGCTCCCGGTCATAGTGGAAGGTGACGGTGCGCCCTGCCTGATCCGTCACTTCTGCCAGGTTCCCTGCTTCATCGTAGGAATACCGGGTCTGTTTTCCGTTCGGGTCTTCCGCGCAGGTGATGCGGTCTTCGGAATCCCTGGTAAAAGTGATGCTCCGCCCGTCTTCCGAATGGTAGCCGTTCCTGTCCACCCGGATGGTGTTTCCATTCCTGTCCTCCATCCTGGTAACGCCGGTGGCGGCGCTGAGATAGATGGCTGTCCCTTCCCTGGTGGTCAGTCTGTAGTTTACCTGCCGGTACATGGAGGTGTCAGCCAGGAGCATTTCTGTATCCTGGATCACGGCCAGGTTATTCCCGTCGATCTCCAGCTTTACCCCCGGATCCGTCACACAGCGGTAGCCCAGCTCCACCTCATGGATCGGCACAAGCTCCCGCCTGTCCGGTGTCATGGTCAGTTCAAACCGGTCGCTGGTCCCGTCGCCGTAGGCGATGATGATGTCGTGGCTTTTTGTCTCGTTCAGGCGGTATCCCGGGGCGGACCAGGATCCGGCGATGGTCAGCTTATACCCCTCATGCAGCGGTGTTGTCTCCGACAGTGTCATTCCCTGCATGCCGAGGTTCCCGCCGATGCCAAAGTCACCTTTGTTCTTATTGGCGCTGCTGTAGCTACGGTTTACGTTGATCTTTGCCCCGCCCAGGACGGCTGTGATGTCCGTGAATCCCAGGTTCATGGCCCCTGTTTTTAAACTTCCCTCGACTACGTATTTCCGGGTGACGCGGTTGCGGTTCCCTCCCTTGTCCACCACGCTTAAACGTACCTCATAATGCCCGTTTGGCAGCATGGTGGTGTCCAGATGTCCCAGGGCCTGGTGTTTTTTCGGCTCTGTGGACCGTTCCAGGAGAATGAAGTCTTCTGCCCCGCAGACCCGGTACTCCAGGGTGTAATAGTCCATTTCTTCCGCATCGTAAGCGGAACCTGTGATGTCCACGGGCTCTGTCAGTATGGCTTCTCCTTTCGGGGAGTCAAAGGCTGCCACCGGGGGATTCCCCACGGGGTTCTCTGGCTCCGGTGTCTCGCCTGGTTCTTCTGTTTTTAATGGTTCCGGTGTTTGTAACGGTTCTGGTGTTTGTAACGGTTCCGGTGTTTGTAATGGTGCCACAGTGAATCGGTATTCTCTGGTGGCGGTATTTCCTGCCCCATCTGTCGCTGTTATTTCCAGGATATGCTCCCCTTCCTGCAGGGATGGAATCTCTACCTGATTGTTATGCTGGTAGAAGATCTCTGTCTGATCAAAGTACGTACGTACTTCCTGTACTGCGCCGTCGTCCTGGATCTCCAGCAGAAATACTCCCTTTTCTCCTGGTTCATAGCTTTCCTTTTCGGGGGTGATCCGGATCTCCGGTGCCTTCCCGTCCAGATAGATACTTGTCTGCTGGGTCACCACTCTTCCGTCTTTGAGGCAGGCTTCTATTTCCAGTATGGTTTCTCCCGTTTTTTCAGGCAGGGTGACTCTAATTTCCTTTGTTTCCGACCGTCCTGTTTCTTTTTCTCCCTCATAGATCTTTACACCCTTTAGTGTTTCCCCATGGGGAAAGAGTACCCTTCCTTCGACAGTACTGCCCGGTTTTGCATATGCCGGCAGGTCGATGACCATGTTGATTTCTTCTGGTTCTGTTAATGGTTCGATGGGACGGATCCGGGGCAGTCTGCAGACCTGGATCTCCCTTTGGGCAGTTATGCTTCTTCCCTTATATTCCGTCACTGCCTGGAGCTGGTAGTCCCCAGGGGTTTTGATCCTGAACGTTGTGAAAAATGGCCTGGTTTCCCGGACCTCCCATGCTTCTTCTCCCAGTTTTATGCCGTCTTTCCAGAGGGACCACCTGGTCTGGCGGCTGTCGGCATAAATACCACCTATCACCTGGCAGTAGGCGGACATGCTACTGTTTTCAAATACCGTGTCATTGCACAGAATCTTACTCTCCACTGTGATGTCTGTTACCTCATATGGATCTGCCTCTTCATTTGCCACCATCACCCAGTCCACCGACGGGCTCCGGAAATCCTGGCTCCGTTTCAGAGTGACCGAGATTTCGATGAATCTTCCCTGGACTCCTTCCAGGTTACCTCCGTTTTCTGCTTCCTCCCAGCTGCTTTCTTCTTCTGGGTCATATGCCTTTACACGGGCTGTCACCACCGAATCTCCTGCCTGGCTGGCTTCCCAGCACACCCTTCCCCACCGGGTTCCATTTTCTCCACTGTCGTATACAGCACTCCATGTCCCTTCTTCTGCTACATGCTCTGATGGCAGCCACAGATCTCCCATCGGTATCCGATGGCCATTTCCATAGACATCGTAATATGTATAATAACTGTCTTTGATAACCTTTTGGTAACCTTCTGCTTTCTCCGGTATCAGGGAAAAGGAGAGAGGACAGGAGCGGATTTCTCCCAGAGTATCAGCTTCATAGACAGCCGTTGTGCTCCCGTCCTCATGGAGGGTGCACTCCCAGCCTTCCCCGGCTTCCACCCTCCCCTGTACTTCCACCACCAGCTTGATATGGCGTCCTTCTTCCGGCACCAGTTTTTCTTTCTTTTCCCACTCGCACAAAAACGGTGCCCGCTCGCTACTGTATCCGTCATCCCATTTCCCCCAGGAGTACATGTAGCCGTAGTCCTGGCCAGTCCCAAAAGAGTTGTTGGGCTCCCCGGGGTTCCAGTTCAGGTAGGTGGCTTTTTCCCCTGTCACCCATTTCCAGTTCCCTTCGTCACCTTCGTCGGTAAAACCGATAGCGTTATAATAAGAGTCCCGCTCCTTAACGAGCTTTGCTGCCACCTCGTTTTCTTCCCTGCTTGTAATCGTTACCAGGTGCCCGCCATAGATCTGACATAATAGTTCTGCTTCTTTCCACAGTACGTTTTTATGGACCAGTGCATACAGGTTTCCATTGTATTTGGCAAAGGACGCATCCTGCTCTCCTGGTATCTGGTTTTCTTCTGAACTGTTCCCAGCAAAAGTGATCTGATAGTCCAGCTTTCCTCCTCCGGATGTGCTGTCTGTGGCCAGGGTTACTTCTGCGGTAACACCGTCGGCTGCCTTTTCATTGTATTTTTTTGTTATCTTCTGAACCAGGGCTTCCTTTTCTGACAGTTTGAGTTCTCCTCCTCCCATCTCTACTTCCTTCGTGGTCCCTTCTGTGAACTCTTCTTCACTGTCATAGATCTTAATAATTTTTTTCTTTTCTTCCGTGTCTCCCTCTCCCAGCAGTTCCATATCTTTTTTTGAGGCTTTCATGTTAAAACAGGTCCCGGACATTTCCACTCCTCTGGCATATATACGGCCGTTTATTGTCACCCGGTTTGCGTTGATACGGACGTTGCCATTGGGGGCGGCAAGTATACCGTTGACCACGATATCGCTTCCGCTGATACAGATGTCTCCGTTTTCTGAGTATAAAACCACCCTCCCCCCATCCCGGTTCAGGCTGTCCACGCTGTACTGGATGGTTTCTTCTGCCATCAGGTAGCAGTTCCCCCGGAAGCTTGTCCCGCTGATCTGTATGCCAGAAGCGGATTTTTTATAACCGTTACAGATTTCTTCTCCATTGACATTCATGTAATTTTGTTGTTCTTCCCAGTGGTCGGATTTTTTCTCGATCCTGGTCCGGATATCTGGTAAGGACTCCTCTTTGTATCCCTGGTTGACTGTGGAGACGGCAAACTGACCACACCACGGATACACGCTCCCGCCTGCGTTTGCTTCTCCTTCGATGTTTATCCTGGATCCGGAACAGATAAAATCTTTTCCTGTATAAAGGTCTGCTGCCAGGTTAGCCTCATTGCAGTAGAGCTGGAGATTTCTATCCGACGCAAATATTCCGTATTTTCCCAGTATTGTTGTTTCTGACTGGATGGTCTGTTTCGTAGTTGCTTTTTCTGCCGCCACGCCGGTCCCGGACAGGCTCTGTAGGGCTATGGCCACCACCAGCACCAGGGCCAGGATCCGTCTTTGTGTGTGGTGTTTTGTTCTTTTTTTGGTCATTGGTTTCATCGTTTATCTCCTTTTTGTGTGTCAGGGCTGTATAGGGTTTGTTACCCGTTCCTCCCGATTGCCTTTCCTTATTCAGCATTATAATGCAGATCCGGATCTGATTCTAGCTTTTTCTCCTAATTTTTGGAACTTTCGCTCGACAAAATTCGACAAATCAATCAAAATCATAAACTGATCGGAAAAAAAGCCACAATCCAAAACTCTTTAATAAGGTAGCTATTGACATATTCCGCTCTTGTGATATGATTATATTTGTGTAATTATGGCAAATTGCCCATTTTTAAGCATAGGCAATTTTAAGAAAGAATGGAGAAATGAACATGTATAACATGGAAAAGCAACACAAATTAGGTAAATTGCATGCCCTTGAACGAATCTGCTTTTTGCTGGATGAGGATTCCTTCCGTGAAATTGGTTCAAATATCACCAATCTGGAAGATGCTTTCAATATCAAAAAAGGACAGTTTCCATACGACGGTGTTATCACCGGCTATGGTACGATCGGTGGGCAGAAGGTAGTAATCTATTCTGAAGACTTTACCGTGATCGGAGGTACCCTCGGCAAGCAGCACGGCTTAAAGATCGCCAATGCCATCAAGATGGCCATCGAAAACCGCTGCCCTATCATCGGGATCAACGATTCCGGCGGGGCCAGGATCCAGGAAGGCGTCAATGCCCTTGCCGGCTATGGTGAGATCTTCTATTATAATACAATGGCATCCGGCTACATCCCGCAGATTTCCATTATTGCTGGAAACTGTGCCGGCGGAGCCGTATATAGTCCGGGGATCACTGACTTTATTTTTGTGATCGACAACATCAGCCAGATGTTCGTGACCGGGCCAAAAGTGATCAAAAGCGTCACAAACGAAGACATTACTGCAGACAGCCTGGGCGGAGCCGGAGTCCACGCACAGCGCAGCGGTGTGGCTCATTTCCACGCTCCTTCTGAGAAGGACTGCTTCCAGAAAGTCAGGGATCTCATCGCTGTGATCCCGCCCTGCTATGAGGACGGCTGCATTCATACCAGAAAAGGGACAAGACTTCCCAAATATAATGAAAACTTACAGTTTAATGAATCTCTGGAACATGTGATCCCAGAGCACAGCAACCAGGGTTACGACATCCATAACGTCATTTACGGCATCGTAGATGAGGGTTCCTTCGTAGAGGTCCAGGAAGAATTTGCGAAAAATGTAGTTGTGGGCTTCGGCAGGGTCAAAGGAGTCAGCATTGGTATTGTCTCCAATCAGCCGAATTTCATGGCAGGCGTGCTGGACTGCGATTCCAGTGACAAAGCCGCCCGTTTTATCCGCTACTGTGATGCCTACAACATTCCGATCATCACCCTGACTGACGTGCCCGGCTTCCTGCCTGGAAAGGACCAGGAATACAAGGGTATCATTCGTCATGGGGCGAAGCTTCTCTATGCATATTCTGAGGCTACAACGATAAAAATAAATATTATTCTGAGGAAAGCCTACGGTGGTGCTTATATCGCCATGAGCAGCAAGCACCTGCGTTCCGATTTTGTCTACGCTTGGCCTACCGCAGAGATTGCCGTTATGGGCGCCGACGGAGCCGCTGATATCCTGTATGGAAAACAGATGAAAAATATGAATCCTGCCGAAAAAGCAGCCTTCCGCCAGGAAAAGATCGATGAATACAATGAAAAATTCATGAATCCGGGAATCGCTTCCATGCACGGCTATGTGGATGAGATCATCAAGCCCCAGGCGACCAGGGAGCGCATCTATGGCGACATTATGATGCTCTCTGACAAGCGCTCCATCAACTGCATTCATAAAAAACACGGAAATATTCCATTGTAAAAGAACTTTAAGGAGATAATCATGATTTTTTCAACATACGAATTTATACTGATCTTCCTGCCGATCACCTTCTGCGGTTATTTTCTCCTGCAGCACTTTCAGTACCACAATCTGGCGAAGATCTGGCTCGTACTGGCTTCCTTCTACTTTTATGCGGCGGGAAGCCCGGACTTCTTCCCATTCTTCCTGGGAAGCGTCATCGGAAACTATGTCGTTGGAAACACACTGGGCAAACTGCAGGGGGCAGAACACCGTATCGAGAGAGGTCTCCTTCTCACCGCCGGCGTCCTGGCAAATGTAGGGCTTCTGGGTTATTACAAATACACAGACTTCTTCATCGAAAATGTGAACTTTGTCGCCGGAACCCACATACCGCTGCAGCACATCATACTGCCCATCGGTATTTCATTCTTTACCTTCCAGCTCATCGCCTTTCTCGTGGATTCCTTCCGGGGGGAGACCGAGAGCTATGATGTCCTGGATTATCTGCTGTTTATCACCTTTTTCCCACAGCTGATCGTGGGGCCGATCATTCATCACGCAGAGGTTGTTCCACAGTTTGAGAACAAGAAAAACCACAAACTGATCTTCGATAATGTGGCGATGGGACTTTTTATTTTCTCCATCGGCTGCGCCAAAAAAATGCTGATCGCCGATCCGCTCACCACGGATGCCCAGGGCTTTTTTAATAATGTGACAGCCAACCTTCCCATCATCAAGTCCTGGTTCCACTCCATAGAATATACCGTTTCCTATTATTTTGACCTGTCCGGCTATGCTGATATGGCCATCGGTCTGGGCTGGATGTTCAACATCCGGATCCCCCAGAACTTCAATTCTCCTTACAAAGCGAAGGATTTTCAGGAATACTGGCAGAGATGGCACATGACTCTCTCCCGTTTCCTCGGCGCCTATGTATTCCGTAATGTATACCGTAAAGGCGTCAAATACAGAAACTATTATGTGGCTACCATGGTAACCTTTTTCGTATCTGGTTTCTGGCATGGCGCAGGCTGGACTTTCGTAGTCTGGGGAATCGTCAATGGATTCCTCGTATGTATCGCCTCCTGGCGGAACAAGCGGAAAAAGAACACCCCCCTCTGGCTCGGTGTACCGCTGACATTCCTTCTGGCGGTGCTGACCAGGATCCTGTTTGTATCCGATACCTTTACCAACGCGAAGCACGTACTGAAGGGCCTGGTAAACTTCTCCACCCTTCACCTGTCAACTTTGAAAGCGCTCTTTGTTGACAACTGGGACATGTGTCTTCTCACTGTGGTGGGACTTGCCATCTGCTGGTTCTGCCCTACCACCTCAAAGATTTCAGAGAAATTCAAGCCAAACTGGAAATATCTTCTGTATGCGGCAGCACTGCTGATCATCTGTATCCTGAATATGGATAAGGTCGTTCAGTTCCTTTACTTCCAGTTCTAAGCTACGTTTATATAAGTATGGAAAGGTATGACGAAAATGACAACAAAAAAATGGACCATCGGGTTTGTATTTCTCATAATACTCAGTCTTCTTTTTATTGCAGGCGCCAATTACTGCATCGATCCCTACGGATATTTTTCAGCCCAGAAGGGAGAGAATTACTCCATGGACGAAGAAGACTACCTCAGAGAGCAGAAAGCGGAACATATCAAATATCACGCCGGGGACTATGACGCTTACCTGGTAGGCGGTTCCAAAGCCGGTGCGATCCACAGCGATAAGCTCTCTGAGATTGACGGCTACCGGTATTACAACTGCTGGCTGCTGTCGGGAAATTTTGAAGACTACTACAATTATTCCAGATATATCATTGAGAACGCGCATCCCAAGAAGCTCCTTCTCCACATCTCCACCTCAGAGATCGCCCAATTCGACCGGGAAGCAAAGGGAGATATCTATGAAATTCCGGCGGTTATGAGCGGGGAGAGCAAGACCGCAGAGGTATTTAAGTTTTTATTTAAAAATCTTTCGGTGAGCTACGACACCATCACAAACAAAGAGACCGTATATCCGGTGCTTCAGGCCGGAGAGCGGAATCTCACCAAATACTATGGCTTTTACAAGGAACACCATGACACAGCCGATTATTATAATTACCTTATGAAAGCCCAGGTGGATCCCTATCTGCCCCGTCTGACAAAAGGAACAAAAGATAAAGCGGATCTGGTCAACAGTAACCTGAATTACTTGAAAGACATCAAAAAGCTCTGTGATAAAAACAATGTGGAGCTCCAGGTATTTTTAGGCACTCTCTTTATCGGTGAAATGGTGGGCTATGAGGGGAACAGCTTCTACAACTGGCTCACCCAGATGGTGGAGATCACGGATGGGCTTTGGTGCTTTAACAATTATAATGATCTGGTTTACAATCCCTTTAACTATTACAATGCACGTCACTACTACTTTGAAATGGGCGATCTGATGATCGAGCGAATGAGCGGCAAAGAGACAGAATATAAAAACTTCGGCGTCTATCTGACACCGGAAAACATAGCTTCTGAGATTGCGCTGCGCAAAAAAGAGACCGACAAGATCCGGGAATATTATAAAGAGACCGGCACGATCCCTCTTGCTGATTTTGATGATCCCAGCAATATCCCGAAGGATGCAGCAAACTTAAAGTAAAGTCCGGCGCGTATGATTGGAGGAAAATATGACGACAAAAAAATGGTGTATCAGTTTTCTTTGTCTCATCCTGGCTGCCCTGGTCACGATCATGGGAATCAACTATTTTGTAGATCCCTATGGATATTTCCGGAGCCAGGGCGGAGACTGCTATGAGCTGGATGAAAATGACTATCTCCGGGAACTGAAAGCAGAACACATCAAACATTTTTCTGACCGGTACGAGGCGTATCTCATCGGTGGTTCCAAGGCCGGCGCCCTGCGCACGGACAAGCTGAAAGAACTGGATGGTTATAATTACTACAACTGCTGGGTAATGTCCGGAAACTTTCAGGATTATGAAGCCTATACCGAATATATCGTGAAGAATACAAAAGCAAAAAAGATCCTGCTCCAGATCTCAACTTCTGAGATCAAGCAGTTTGACCGGGAATCCAGAGGTGCCATCTACGAAACTCCGGCGATGCTCAGCGGTGACTCGAAGATCTCAGAATATATGACATTCCTGTTTAAGAACCTAAAACTTTCCTTCGAGGAGATCACTGATGATTCCGATAGGTACCCATGTCTGGAGACTGGAGAACGGAACCTTACCAAATACTACAATTATTTTAATGAAAAGAAGGGAACTGAGGAATATTTCAATTTCCTCATGAAAAAGAAAGTAGATTCCTTTTATAAGACACTGAAAAACGGTACCAAGGATAAGTCCGAAGTCACCAGCCAGTGTATCGCTTCCTTGAAACGTATGAAAAAGCTATGTGATAAACATAATGTAGAATTTCAAGTCTTTTTTGGTTCTGTCTTTGCCGGCCAGATGATGGGCTATGAGGGCGACAGCTTTTATCATTTTCTACGGCAGGTAGTGCAGACCTGCGGAGACGTATGGTGTTTCAACACTTTCAACGACGTAGCAATGAATGTATATAATTATTATGATATCGCTCATTACTACTATGAGATCGGGGATCTTATGATCGATACCATGGCAGGAAAACCCTGTAAATATGCGGGTTTTGGCGTTCTGTTAAATGCGGACAACGTCGAGGATGAGATTGCCTCAAGACGCCGGCACCTAAAGGAATGGCAAACATATTTCGATGCTCACGGCACACTCCCCTTCCAGGGTATGGATAACTCAAGTCTCGTAGAAAAGGTCTACGGCTGATCCTGTTCTGATCCTATAACCTGTTACGATGAATGTAAATCATTCGTAACAGGTTATTTATATACTTTTTTTCCTGATGTGTTAAAATAAAGGAAAAGGAGGATACTGCTTATGAATCTACGATCAAGAAAAAGAATCTGTTCCTGGGTCCTGCTGATCCTGTGCCCCTTGCTGTTGATCTGTGGCTGTGGGAGCGGAGAGGACAACTCTGGCTCCCAGCTCGATTCTGGAGGATCATATAGTCAGTCTGAGACTGCCCTGGAAAATGATTCCATGGAAGCAGGTGAGGCAGAAGGCACCGGGGCAGATGAAGCTTCTGGAGAAGATCCCGGGAAAAAGACAGAAAAAGCGGAAGAAACTGCTGCCAAGCCACAACCAGAGATCAATACGGAGATGCTGATCTATACATGCACTCTCAAGATCGACACTCTGGACTATGAAACTTCTGTCAATACATTCCGCCAAATGCTAAATAATGCTGGTGGATTTGTAGAAAAAGAAAAATATTCCGACGGATTATCCAGTCAGGAATATTATATAGAGGATTCAGAAAAAACAAAATCCTATAACGCTACTGTCCGGGTGCCACAGAATCAATACGAGACTTTTCTCTCCGGCGCCGGACAGCTCGGTGATGTCCGTTCCAAAGAGTCCAACGTCGAAAACGTAAATCAGGAATATACCGACCTTGGCACATCGCTGGGTATCTACGAGGCAAAAGAGAAACGCTATATTAAAATGCTCGCCGATATCACCGATGACAAACATGCCATAAGTATTGAAAAGGAACTTACAGAACTCCAAATTAAGATCGCACAGATCAAAACCCGGATGAACGAGATCAAAACCGATGTAAACTACTCCACGATAAAACTGACGATCCGTGAAGTGAGCAAATACGAAGAGACACCAGAAAAAACTGACACCTTTATGCAGCGGCTGGGTGCGACGATAAAGGACACCTTTAAAACTTTCCTGTTATTTATGGAGACACTGCTTTTCTTTATTATCCGCATCTCACCCTATGCTATTATTATCCTGCTGATCCTTCTTCTGGTTCTTTTCCTGCAGAAAAGGAATAAAATGAAATCCTCCAAAGAGGAAGATACAGATGATTCGAAAGATACAACGAATATAGAATAACTCATATATTCGTTGTACCTGACAACAGCTTTTTTGTCACCTTCTGGAATTCTCCTCACCCTTGCGGATAAACATTAGGCCGAAGGTCCCCACACCACAATTGCTGGAAACGGTGGCCGAGGCCTTTTGTAATATGACATGGTCAAATCGGATGTATCGGTTTACTTCTGCCATGATATCATCCAGCTGACGGACGCTGCACCCCGCATAAGTAAGAAATAATACCCGGGAGTCAATATCCTTGCTGTGGCGGAGAAGTTTTCTCACATAACTTCTGTTCATTCTTTGACGGTTTCCCACTTCAATTTTCCAAAGTTTTAATTTATTCTGGGACATATAGAGAACCGGATGCAGGTTCAGGCCGCGGCAGATCCGGTGGATAAAGGAGCTTATTTTGCCATTCCGGCAGAGGGTTTCTGTGCTCGGCACAAGGAAATTGGAACATACATGAGGCTGCAGCTCTTTCAAATAGGCAAGGATCTGCTCCACACTTTTTCCATCCTCCGCCATTGCTGCGGCAGCCAGTACCATTAATCCGTGGCCGCTGCTGATGTGATTGGAATCCAACACTGTGACATTGTCAAAACTCTTGCTCGCCTGAATAGCATTGGGATATGCTCCACTGAGATCGATGGAGGCTGTGATATGTATGACATGTTCTGCCTTCTCCAGGGCATCCGCAAAGAAATATTCATACTCTTCCACCGGTGCCGTGGAGGAATGGGCATAATTTCCTTCTATTTTGAGATAATCCAGCAGACTGTCGGAATAAACTTCCGAGATATCACAAAAACGTCCCTCTTTTGTATGAACATAACAATACATAAGGCTGATCCCCAGCTTCTGAAGCCATTCCTCAGGCAGGTCACAGATACAGTCAGCCGTAATGGCGACCTTTCTTTTCCGCACGCTGGTGATCTGATTGATTCCTTCCATCTCCTCTGAATTGTCGCTGTTCTCCTCCGAAACATATTCCACCACATCCGGCGGCAGAAATTTAAGCAAAGTAGCTTCCAACAAAGGTGCATTGACCGGCTTCGCCAGATATCCGTCAAACCCCTTATCCTGGTAGATCTGCTCGGCATTGGTCATGACATTCGCTGTCAGAGCGATCACAGGGACATTCTGGCAAAAACCTTTTGTCTGTCTGCGCAGGGCATGCATGGTTTCCTCTCCATCCATATCTGGCATCATATGATCCATGAAAATAACGTGATAGAAGTTCTCCGACGTCTTTCTCAGACATTCTCTACCGCTTGCTGCCATCTCAACTTTCACTTCGGTATCCCGCAGCAGTTTACGGATCACCATGCGGTTCATGTCATTGTCATCCACCACCAGCACCCTGGCATCTGGTGCCACAAAGCTCTCCTGGTAACTTTTTCGGTTACTGAGTTTTTTCTGGGCGGCAAAATCGATCACACCGATGGGCTGTGCATTAACAATGCCCTGTTCTAATTCTATTGTGAAGACAGATCCTTTGTGATACACGCTGTCCACTGAAATCTTTCCACCCATCATCTCCATAAGCTGTTTGGAGATTGTAAGCCCAAGACCAGTGCCTTCAATATTCCGGTTCATCTCCTCGTCAACACGCTTGAAGGAATGAAACAGGTCGTTCAGACTCTCTTTCCGGATCCCCATCCCGGTGTCTGCCACGGAGATCCTCAGACGGAACTTATCGCCGGAAATACGCTCCCCTTTAGCAGACAGTGTGACTGAACCTGCTTTGGTATACTTCACGGCGTTGGTAAGCATATTGGTGAGCACCTGTTTGATCCTCACCTCATCACCATGGAGCATGGATGGTATATTCTGGGAAATATCCACCTTGAATTCCAGCTCCTTCTGGTGTGCCCGCAGCCAGATCAGATTTACCAGATCGCTGAACATGGTACTGACCTCATACTGTACCGGCACGATCTCCATCTTTCCAGACTCCAGTTTGGACAGATCCAGGATATCGTTGATAGTGGTCAGAAGCATCTTGCTGGCATTCTGGATATTGATGGCATTCTCTGCTATGTCATCCGAAATATTTTCCCGCAGTGTCATTTCATTAAGGCCGATGATCGTGTTGATAGGAGTCCTGATCTCATGGCTCATATTGGCGAAAAAGACATCTTTGGAATGCGCGATCTGTTCCATTTCCTCTTTCTGTTTTCTGGCTTTTTCTTTCTCTTTCTCATAGGACAGGGACTGAATCTTCAAAAGGAAGCCGATGAAACAGATTACTACAACTGTAGTCACCAAAGAATCCACATAACTGTAATAGCGGTTGGCTACCATGGGAATGATCTCCGGATGGCGGTAGACGATACTATAGGTGACGATCAGTGCCAGAAAAGAAATACCAAGGGCTGCGATGCATTCTTTTCCCCGGAAAAGGACAAAAATATAAGTCAGTTCCAGTACGATCCACACCGGAGTGCCGCTCTCCATTCCGCTGCTCATAATAAATATCATGGGAAACAGGATAACGTTGGATACAAGAACCTGAAGCCATGAGGCGAGACTGGTCTTATGATGTTTGTAAACGATCCAGAGCGCTGTACCAGACACGGCGCACATCGGCACCAGCGCCAACAGTACATAAATTCCCGCCCCAAGCAGGATCCGCCCCATACCAATGAGTGAGGCGGCAAAAGCCAGCGCCAGGATCATCAGGACAAACCGCTCATGAAAATCCCTGCCCTCAAATACAGAATGTACTAATTTATGTATTTTCTTTATCATGGTCTCCTCCATAACTCATTTAATAATTCAGCAGCACCCAGGAAATCAAAGTCCTTCACTTTTTCTCTGATCTTTCCAGATAATTCTTTCAGTGCTTTTCCCTGAAACGTATATTCTTCCAGCTGGTCTAACGTATCCTCCACACCCTCACTCTCGAAACTCTCTAATTGTTCCCCCAGCAATGTGAGCAGCTGCTCAGGGGATGGTTTTTCCCCTTCTGACGGCTTCTGTTCCCCTTTATTTTCCTCTGTCCCTGTTTCCAACTCTGGCATCTCTTCTGTCTGCAATTCTGCACCGCCGGTCTCCCCGTATCCGTCAGGAAACAGAAAAAGATTCTCTTCAAAACAGCGAAGAAGCTTATCATGTTTGTCCAGCAGTTCTTCATGATGCTCAAAAATATAATCGATGCGGTTCTCTTTTCCCGCCATCTCCAGATTCAGGGCCAGCTCTGCCAGTTCATTGGCACCAATCCCTCTGGAGTTGCTTTTCAAGGCATGTACCATAATTACATAATTCTTCCAATCCTTTTCCCTGAAAAACTGCTCCAGATTTGCCTTTCGTTTGGGACCCTCGGAATGATAGATCAATGTGATATCACGAAAGCCTTCTTTGTCGCCACAGTAGGTCATTCCCTGCTGGATATCGATGCCTGCCCTGGTCAGGTCAGCCAGCGCCTCTGACTCCTTATACACCGATCCCCGGCTGGCCATACTCCCTGTCGTA
Organism: uncultured Eubacterium sp.; assembly: GCA_910585745.1. Lineage (GTDB taxonomy): Bacteria > Bacillota > Clostridia > Lachnospirales > Lachnospiraceae > Eubacterium_F. The sequence continues at coordinate 16,306 of CAJUFM010000030.1, forward strand.
TCAGCTTTCTCAATATCTCTGGAGAAATCCGCCGGACGTCCTGCCGCATTGTGGGAAGAATCCGTGGAAACAGCAGATGAATGTGCCGCATCCTCTTTATCTTCCACTATGATCTGCTTGTTTTCCGGAATGTACCGGCGCAGCATCCTCTCCAGTACGCTTAATTCTATCGGTTTTGCAATAAAGTCGTTAAAGCCCTCTGAGAGAAACATCTCTCTGGCGCCACCGATGGCATTGGCGGTAAACGCGATCACGTTCAGAGACCGAAAATAAGAACCTGGTTTTTTACGGATCTTGTGCAGCGTCTCCACACCATCCATCTCTGGCATCATGTGATCCAGGAATACGCAGTCAAACTCCATCGTATCCAGTTTTTCCAACGCCTCCTGCCCACTGCCTGCCATGGTCACCTTGATCTGGTACGGAAGCAGGATCCGTGCCATGACTTTCAGGTTCATAACGTTATCATCTACTACCAGCACTTTGGCTTCAGGTGCCACAAATCGGTGATGCAGGGCGAGATGCTGGTCTTCGTTCTGGATGATCTTCTGCCCATTGAAGATAGCGGCGATAGAGAGCACGGTAAATGGCTTATAGATACGGAACATACTGCTGCCTGGCTGTATTTCCTGTCCATAATCAAGGATCAGTACCACTGTAACCTCTTTGGCAAGATCCTCAAAAAATTCCCTGTCCTCACAATATTCACTCCAGCTGATAAAGTAATGTGTATACTTCTCGTATTCCATCCGCCTCTTCATCTCGGAGAGATTGCGACAGCTTCGCAACGCAATACCCAGCTGCTCGGTAATATGCCGGATCAATGTCTCATAGCCCTCCCGCACCAGGGAATAATCATATTTATCGAGATTGATATAACAAACCGCATAGAGCTGGCCTTTGTCCCTGATGGATACAATAGGAGTCTCATCCAGCACCTTCTGGGGAATGGTAAACATAAACTCACTCCCCACTCCCGGCGTACTCTTTAACGTGAGAAAACCACCCATCCGGCGGACCAGCGCCTGAGTGATGGCAAGTCCCAGTCCAACTCCCCCCTTCTCCCGGTTTCTCTTGGAATTTACCTGGCTGAAACTGGTAAAGATCTTCTCCATATCCTGCCGCTCCATGCCAATACCTGAATCCCGTACACTCACCACCAGATTGATGCCATACTCTTCTCTTCTTCCCTTTACCCGGAGAAGGATGCCTCCCTCCTTTGTAAATTTAATGGCATTGTCCAGCAGGTTCATGATAATGCGCCGCAGCTTCTGTTCATCTCCCAGAAGACTGCTGGGTAGGTTCGCGTCACAATCCACGATCATTTCAATTCTCCTGCCATTTTCCAGGGTCAGGGCCATATTGATGATATCGGTGATGGTGGAAGTAATATTGTAATTTTCCTCCGCCAGTTCCATTTTTCCGCTCTCCAGCTCAGAAAAATCCAGAATATTGCTGACCGTGGAGAGGAGGATCCGCCCCGCCGTCTGAATATCAATCACGTCCTTTCGGACACTTTCCGGAATATCTTCCTGGAGGATCGCCTCACTCATTCCACACACGGCATTGATAGGAGTGCGGATCTCATGGGATACATTTACCATAAAATCGTCTTTGCTCTGCTCCGCAATCTCCAGCTCATGGATATTCTCCAGCAGCCGCTCCCCTGTCTCCTGCTGGGTCCGCACAGAAATCCATATCACAAAGGTTACAACATACATGGAAAAGATATGTAAAAATACCCGTACACCATCATTGAAGGTGTCAGCGAAGACTGTCCGGGCGATCAGACCATGATATAAAAGGATCACGGTGGAAAATACCGCTCCCATATAAATGATTTTGGGAATACAAAAGATACCAAGCAGAACAATTACCGCCGTCATCGTAGAGACCATCGAGATAAAATTGACAGAGTAAAAGGAATAGATCGAAAAAGCAGTCCAGGCAATGACCGAGATAAACTTGGCACGAAAAATAGTATCCCTGTACCCTCGCAAATGAACGAACCAGCCGGACGCAATACAGACGAAAAGAATCTCAACAGCAAAAACATTCCATCCCGCCATCACCGCTGCAACAAACAGAGCAGAGACATGAAGGGTATAAATTCCTAGTACAATGCGCTCAATTTTTTTATTGTCTCTAATATTCTTATACTGTGTTTCTTCCAAACCCATCTACCATCCCTTCCTACAAGATATTCAGCACTTCTTTTAACATAGGCAGCATTTCCACAAATACATCGATAATAACAGGATCAAACTGCGTCCCCCTGCCCTCTGACATAATCTGCATGATCCGCTCAATGGGTCGTATGGGCGGTTTATAACAGCGCTCTTCATACAGGGCATCAAATACATCTGCCACCGCCATAATACGTGCCGCCAGCGGGATCCGGTCTCCCGCCAGTCCGGTCGGATAACCCGTTCCGTCCCAGCGCTCATGATGATACATGGCGATATCTTCCACAATTTTTACATAGTGTTCATCCTCCACATCACCAATAATGTTCTGAATGATCTTACGGCTGTAAGTAGTATGTAACTTAATGACGTCATATTCTTCCGGTGTCAGCTTACCCGGTTTTTGCAGCACTGCATCAGGAATCTTGATCTTTCCCACATCATGAAGCGGCGCCGCCTTACAGACATCATCGATATAAGAATCTGTGAGCTGTCCGGTAAACAGCTGTCTCTTCTGCAGCTCCTCGGAGATCATCCGCACGTACATCTGTGTATTTTTTACATGCTTCCCTGTACTCCCATCCCGGCTCTCAATAAGGTTTGCCATACCCACAATAACAGTTTCCTGAATCCGGTTGATCCTCTGGGTACTCTCCATCAGTTTTTCCGCCTGCTCACTCACCATATCCTCAAGATTGTGACGGTACTGGTCCAGTTCTATCGTCTTCGCAACGCGGCTCAGCAGAATATCCGGTACAAAAGGTTTTTTTACAAAATCCAGGGCGCCCATCTGAAAGCACTTCACTTCCGTATCTGACTGCCCGTCCGCAGTCAGAAAGATAATGGGAATCGCCTCCGTCCTTTGATCCTGACGAAGTTTTTCCAACACTTCAAAGCCATCCATCTCAGGCATACTGATGTCCAGCAGAATGAGATGCGGCTTATTTTTTTCCAGATATTTCAGCGCTGCCATGCCTGAATTGCATGCTGCGATGCGATACTCCGGAGAAAGAATTTTTTGAGCAAGTATTAGGTTGGTTTTATCATCATCTACCACCAATATAATATTTTTCATCCGTATGCTCCCCCGCTTGCAAAAATAGAAGTAGCCCACTGTCAGGCTACTTCTATTTTAACTCTTTCTTGCAATATTTTCCATACCTTTTTTACATTTTACGGGATTTATTCGGCAGAAATCTTTCATAGCGGTAAAACCTGAAAGAAAGCTCCTCTTCCCGGAATTCCTCACTGGCAGAAACCTGCTCCCACTCCGGATCTGCCGCCAGATCCGGAAAAAAAGTATCCGCCTTCTTCTCCGCATTAAACTGCGTGATATAGGCAGTGGAAACCAGGGGAAGAAATTCCCTGTAAATCTCCCCTCCCCCAATAATATAAATCTTCCCCGGCAAATCCTCTGCCATCTCTCGTGCCTCTTCCACGGATCTGACTGGTATCAGCCGGGTTCCAGTATCCTCAGAGATATACCCGCTGCTAATTTCTTTTGTCTGCTCAGCCAAACCATTTCTCGTCAAAACAATATTTGTCCGTCCGGAAAGGGGCACGCCTCCGGGAAAACTCTCCAGTGTCTTTCTTCCCATGATAACGATATTTCCCATGGTGTGCTGGCGAAAACAGGACATATCTTTTTTACTGTGGAACAAAAGATGGTTCTTATACCCGATCCCCCAGTTCCGGTCCACTGCCGCGATGATCTCCATTTTTTTATTCATAGATTACATCACCTGTCCCACATACTCCGATGGAACCGCTGCTCTCACAAAGATCCCCTCTTCCGTATATTCCTCAAGTTCCAGATTTCCGTACTTGCGGATCAACTGGATCTTCGACGCTTCATCGTAGGAAAAGGTTTTCTCGATGCGGACGAACCCAGCATTTAGTATATCTTCCAACTTTTCCAGCAATTCGTCAAAACCCTCACGTTTTTTAGCAGAGATCTTCACCGATGCCTCACTGACAGTATCCCGGAACACCTGCCCGGCTCCCTCTGGCAGAAGGTCAATCTTATTGAACACCGTAAGCACCGGTTTGTCCTGCACTCCCAGCTGTTTCAGAGTATCATACACCACATCCATATGAATCTCATAATGTTCATCGGAACAATCCACCACATGCAGGATGATATCGGCATATTTTGCCTCTTCCAGCGTACTCCGGAATGCCTGGATCAGATGATGGGGAAGCTTGTTGATAAAGCCGACAGTGTCGGTAAATAAAACCTTTTGTCCGCTCTCAAATTCATAACTTCTTGTGGTAGGATCCAGCGTGGCAAAGAGCATATCTTCCTCCAGAACCTCCGCCGCAGTCAGCGCATTGAGCAGTGTGGATTTTCCCGCATTGGTATACCCTACGATAGCCACTACCTTCACTGCATTGTTTCTACGCTGCTTGCGCATGGTCTCTCTGGTGCTGACCACATTTTTGAGCTGTCGGTTCAGCATGGAGATGCGGTCTCTGATAAGACGACGGTCCATCTCCAGTTTTTTCTCTCCTGGTCCTCTGGTGCCAATCCCCCCGGCGCTTCCCGCTGCACCACCACCGATCCGGGACAACGATTTACCCAGACCGGTCAACCGGGACGCCCGGTATTTAAGCTGCGCCAGTTCCACCTGAAGCTTACCCTCACTGGTTCCCGCATGGGCGGCAAAAATATCTAGGATCATCACTGTCCGGTCGATGACCTTACACTGCAGCTCTTCCTGCAGATTTCCGATCTGTGCCGGAGACAGCTCATCATCGCAGACTACCGTATCCGCCTGCAGGCTTTGGATCATCTCCCAAAGCTCTTCCAATTTGCCCTTGCCGATATAGGTTCCTGGATGGATTCCTTCCCGGTTCTGGATCAGCCGCCCCACAGTCTCGGCGCCTGCGGTCTCCGCCAGTTCCTCCAGCTCATCCAGGGAAATGTCTGCCGCTGCTTCACCGCCCTCCTGTTTTTCTCCGAGAGAGACCGCTACCAGGATCACCCTCTCCCTCCGCTCTGCTGTATCATAAAAATCTGTCATATGGTTTGTCCTCCTAAAATATTGCAGCTGATACCAATTTTTTTACTATCATTATAACTTGTTATATGGCAGATATGCAATCTCTTTTTGGAAACCATTTGATAAAGAACCATTTCTTTGTTACAATGAAAGTAATTTAAGAGAAGGAGCACACTTATGAATAAATTACCCCTAACTACCCTATGCTATATTGAAAACGAAGACAGTTTCCTGATGATGCACCGCGTCAAAAAGGAAAATGATATCAATAAGGATAAATGGATCGGCGTGGGCGGTCATTTTGAACCGGGAGAATCCCCGGATGATTGTCTCCAGCGGGAGGTTCTGGAAGAAACCGGACTGACGCTGACCGACTACCGACTGCGGGGTATCATTACCTTTACTACTACCAACTGGCCCACTGAGTATATGTTTCTCTACACAGCCACAGCGGATACCCGCTCTGTCGCCCAGTGCAGCGAGGGGGAGCTGGTCTGGATTCCCAAATCCGGGATCCAGGATCTGAACCTGTGGGAGGGAGATAAAATATTTTTCCGGCTTCTGGAGGAAGAACGAGAAATGTTCTCCCTGAAACTCACCTATGATGAGGATGCCCTGATCTCCGCCGTGCTCGACGGAATCCCGCTAGATACTGCGAAAGAAACAAATCATTCTTGACATAAAATAAAGGGATAATTATAATCATAATTAAGCATTCTATATATGGAGGAATAAATCATGTCTAAAAAAGTTGTAACCTTTGGAGAAATCATGCTGCGTCTTGCACCGGAGGGCTATACCCGTTTCGTACAGGCTGAGTCTTATGGCGCCACCTACGGCGGCGGTGAGGCAAATGTAGCCGTTTCCCTTGCAAATTACGGAATGGACGCCAGCTTTGTCACAAAGCTGCCGGCTCACGAGATCGGACAGGCCGGTGTCAATTCCCTTCGCCGTTTTGGGGTGGACACGAAGGATATCACAAGAGGCGGTGACCGCGTCGGCATCTATTATCTGGAAAAGGGCGCCAGCCAGAGACCTTCCAAGGTCATCTATGACCGTGCTGGTTCCTCGATCGCCACTGCCACCACCAAAGATTTTAACTGGGATAAGATTTTTGAAGGGGCTGACTGGTTCCATTTTACTGGCATCACTCCTGCCCTCGGTGACAATGTCGCTGCCATCTGCCTGGAAGCCTGCAAGGCAGCAAAGGAAAAAGGGATCACTGTCAGCTGTGACTTAAATTATCGCAATAAATTGTGGAGTAAGGAAAAAGCCGGAAAGGTAATGGGCGAGCTGTGCCAGTATGTAGACGTCTGTATATCCAACGAAGAAGACGCCAATGATGTATTTGGTATCAAAGCGGCAGGAACCGACGTGACTGCCGGACAGGTAAACCACGAGGGTTACAAAGAAGTGGCAAAACAGCTGGCTGACCGTTTTGGTTTTAAAAAGGTAGCCATCACCCTGCGCACCTCCATCTCCGCCAACGACAATAAATGGGCAGCCATGCTCTATGATGGAAATGACTACTATTTCTCAAAGCAGTACCTGATGCACATCGTAGACCGTGTGGGCGGCGGAGATTCCTTTGGCGGCGGACTGATCTACTCCTGCCTTCAGGATATGGCGCCACAGGACATCATTGAGTTTGCCGTGGCTGCCAGCTGTCTCAAGCACAGCATCGAGGGCGACTTCAATCAGGTTTCTGTAGATGAGGTTATGAAACTGGCTGGCGGAGACGCTTCTGGCAGGGTCCAGAGATAACAAATAATTTATGGCAATTAAAAAGAATATGTACTTTCCTCCCTGGAAAATACATATTCTTTTTTTATCCTCATTAGGTCGATGGTACGGATTTGAGCCCTATTTCCGCCAGCTCTGGGGGAAGGTATACTCTTCTCGTTCATCCAGCGTTCCAAAGGAGTAGCCTTTTTCTGCAATCAAGTCTATGATTTCTCCCAGAACCTCGGAGGTATTCTTCGTGGAATTCGAGTCGTGAAGAAGAATGATGGGCTGGTCATACTTCTCCAGATCCTTCGCTACATTTTTATAAATGACCGCCTTCGGGACATTCTGCCCCACCGAATCTTCTCCGGAGACGTTCCAGTCATAGCTCACTACATTTTCTTTTTTTAGCTTTTCCAGAAGATCGTCCACGATGGGACACACATAACCATTGTTGCTGCCCCATGGAAAACGGTGCAGCCTGGGCAGAATTCCTGTCACCTGCCGGATCCGCTCCCGGCACTGGTTGAAGTCGTCAAAGAATGTCACTTCATTACAATACATCTCATCCTTTTTATGGGAAAAGGTATGAACCCCGATGCTGTGGCCTTCCTCTAATTCCCGCTTCACGATCTGCTCCCTCTCCGCGGTGATCTCATTGCCGACGAGAAAAAACGTCGCCTTTGCCTTTTTGTTCTTTAAGGTATCCAGTATGTCTGGCGTGATCTCACTAGGACCGTCATCAAAGGTCAGATATGCAGTCTTTTTCACTTTGTCCTCTGGATCACTGGAAGATTCCTTGAAAACTGCCACATTTTCTGCCGCCTCTTCCGGCGTATTTTTCTGAAATTCATGGAAGATCATTACACTCAAAATGCAGACGCCAAATATGTAAACTACCTTTTTCACCATATCACCCGATGAAACTATTCTCATTATATTATATTCCGCAACAGAAAAAAGGTTCTGAAATGATTCATTCTCTGACTCTTATTGTGATTTCACCCGTATGAAGCACCCTGATCTGGTTCCTGCCTTCTTCATCCAGGTACTCCACCACAAGTCCGCCGTCATCATCGATATCCAGTGCCCTTCCTTCTTTCCACACATCCTTTTCCAAAAAAGATATTTCTTTTCCAATGACATTGGAATATTCCCGGTATTCCTTCATAAAGCTGCGGTCTGTAAGATGGGAATAAATCTCCCAGAATTCATTAATGACTGCTGCAGCCAGACGGTTTCTGGGCACACTGGTATCCTTCGCCACGCTGCCAGCCCGTTTCTCCAGATCCTGGGGAAAATCCTCAGTCTTGTAATTGATGCCAATGCCCACTACAACGGTGTCGATCTTTCCCACCTCAAAATCCGATACTGCTTCCGTCAGGATCCCACAGATCTTTCGGTTCTCCCAATAAACATCATTCACCCATTTGATCTGAGGATAGATTCCCAGCACCTTCTGGATCCCGCGGCACACCGCCACGGAAGCCGCCGTGGTGATCAGGATAGCATCGGAGCCAGCCAGTTCCGGTTTTAGCAGTATGCTCATGTAGATACCAGTATTCGCTGGAGAAAAAAAACTTCTCCCCAGCCGTCCCTTTCCCTTTGTCTGCTCTTCCGCCAGCAGAACCATCCCATGGACGCCGTTTTCCAAGGCAATACGCTTCGCTTCTACATTTGTAGAATCAACGGTTCTATAGACTTTGATCGGGAAATTTCGACAACTGTCGTCCAATTCCAGACGGATTCCCTCCTCACTGAGTACATCCGTCATCTCCAGCAGCCGGTACCCCCGGTTGTTTACTGCTTCAATCTGATATCCTTCACTTTTTAATGTTTTAATCGCTTTCCAGATAGAGGTCCGGGAGACTCCCAGCTCTCTGGCGAGCTCTTCTCCCGACAGATCCTGTTCCCTGTTCGCTTCCAGGATCGAAAGCAGATCCGTCTTTACACTCATTCTTCCCCCTCTTTTCGTATAATATCGAAAGGTTCCAGAGTACATTCCGTACCTATGGTTATACTTTGTCCCGGATGGGGGCAGCTTTCCATCTCATTTCCATCCTCATCCCGCAGGGTGAGAACTTTTGTCCTTACATTTTCCCCGGAGGGTTTCATGATCTCTACCTCATCTCCCACGGAAAATTTATTTTTCTGTTCAAATACGCCGGAACCATCTGAACCGACGCGGCTGATCATTCCGAGATAGACATACCCTTTGACATAGGTATTATGATCATAAATCTGGCTTTCATGGGAGGTGGGACCAAAGAAAAATCCGGTGGTAAACTGCCGGTAGGTGCATTTTGCGATCTCTTCCTTATAATACGGAATATTTTTCTCGTATTTTTCTGGATCTTCAAAATAATCATCCAGCGCCATTCGGTATGTCCGGGAGACTACTGCCACATACAATGCAGTCTTCATCCGTCCCTCAATCTTAAAACTGTCGATCCCCGCCTTCACCAACTGTGGAATGTGCTCGATCATACACAGGTCTTTGGAATTGAATATATAGGTTCCCCTCTCATTTTCCTCCACGGGAAGATATTCCCCGGGACGCTTCTCTTCCATAATATAATATTTCCAGCGGCAGGGATGGGTGCAGGCGCCAAGATTGGCGTCTCTTCCGGTAAAATAATTGCTCAGCAGGCAGCGTCCCGAATAGGAAATGCACATAGCTCCGTGGACGAAAGTCTCGATCTCCAGATCTTCCGGTATGTTGTCACGGATATCACCAATCTCTTCCAGGGAGAGCTCTCTGGCAGTCACAACCCTCACCGCCCCCTGGTCCTTCCAAAAACGAAAGGTCATATAATTTACATTGTTGCTTTGGGTACTGATATGAATATCAATCTCCGGGCACACCTCTCTGGCAATGGAAAAAACACCCGGATCCGATATGATCAGCGCATCCGGTTTGATGTCTTTCAGCTCATGAAAATAAGCCCGCACGCCCTCTAAATCCCGGTTATGTGCAGTGATATTTGCGGTCACATAAACTTTCTTTCCCTGGCTGTGGGCATATTCAATCCCTTTTTTCATATCGTCAGCGGAAAAGTTTTTCGCCTTTGCCCGGAGTCCATACATCTCTCCTCCAATGTAAACGGCATCTGCCCCGTATTCCACCGCTGTCTTCAGTACCTCCAGACTGTTTGCCGGCGCCAGTATCTCCGGTTTTTTTCCTTTCATCGCCTTCTCCTTTCCGTCGGTTCACACCGCTTCGTACTCACTGTAACGCCATCCCCCACAGACAGGCATATCGTCTCCAGCTCCTCCATATGAGTGATGGCATATAAATATTCCCGCATCCTGCTGTGGATCGTCCGGTCACGTCTCGCCACAGCATAACGGGATTCCAAAACATCACAGTCATGCAGTATATTGTCGGACACGAGCACTCCGCCCGGTTCCAGCATCCTAAGCAAAAAAGGCAGAAAATTCATATACTGCCCTTTTGCCGCATCCATAAATATAAAATCGTATCCTTCTCCTTTTGCCACAAGCTGCTCAAGAACCTGTGCGGCATCTCCCTCCACCAGCCGGATCCGCTCTTCTGGATCGTACTTCCTGAGATTTTTCCTCGCCTCTGCCAAGCGCATCTCCACCTTTTCAATAGTGGTGATGCGGGATTCTGCAGGAAGGCACTCTTTCATAAATAGTGCCGAATATCCGATGGCGGTCCCCACCTCAAGGACACGGGCAGGTTTTGCGGTCCGCAGAAGATATCGCAGAAGATCTCTTGTCCCTCTCCGAATAACAGGCACTTCATCCCGAAGTGCCTCTTTTTCCAAATTAATTATATAGTCCGGAAGTTCCGGGCGAAGTGTGTCAAAAAACACTTCAATTCTTTCTTTTTCCATCTGTCGACACCTTTTTTACAATTTCCCCCAGTATCTCTTTATACGTCATGCTGGTATTCAGATTATAACTGCCTGCCGCCACAATATTCGTATCGCTCAGTGACAGTTTCAGCCGGATATAAAAGGAATAAGCATTTGGTACAATGCCCTCCTTCTCCAGATTTTTTGCAATGGTAAGGGAATCCTCTGCCTTTTGTATAACAAATACTTTATCCTGTCCCGGCGGCGCTTCTGCCATGACCTCGCCAAATACCTCATTGGCAAAAGAATAGGTAAACTTGCAAACCTCTACCGTCGCAAAGACAACGACGACATAGAAGATCATATTTAATACAAGGATCAGTATCCCCCGGATCACCAGGAGCACTGTGGCGTTTCCCTTTTCTGTTTGTCCAGTCATGACAACCACTCCGTTTCGCTGCTTATACCTCCATGATGATCGGAAGTATCATTGGATTTCGTTTTGTTTTCTTCCAGAGGAAATCGTTTAGGGAATCCTTGATCTCCGCCTTGATCCTTCCCCAGTCCGTCACACCCCTGTCATAGATCCGGTCAAGGGCAATATTCACGATCTCCAGGCACTCATCCATAAGATTCTCTGCCTCTCTTACATAAACGAACCCTCTGGATACAATATCCGGTCCGGAAATAACCTGATTCGATCCCTTCTCCAGTGTGAGAACCACCACCATCAGTCCATTTTCTGAAAGATGCTGTCTGTCACGAAGTACGATATTTCCCACGTCTCCGACTCCGAGACCATCCACCATGATGCCCTGCGCCTGTACTTCCCCGGCGAACCTGGCCCCTTCTTCTTTCAGCTCCAGCACCTTGCCGGAACTCATGATCACTACATTCTCCTTCGGGATCCCCATCTCCTGCGCCAGCTCGCTGTGGCGGAGCAGATGACGGTACTCTCCGTGAACCGGAATGGCAAACTTAGGACGTACCAGAGAATAGATCAGCTTTAATTCTTCCTGGCACGCATGTCCGGACACATGAGCATCCTGAAAGATCACTTTCGCCCCTTTCATGGATAATTCATTGATCACCTTGGACACACTTTTTTCGTTTCCAGGGATCGGATTGGAACTAAATATAACCAGATCTCCCGGTTTGATCGCTATTTTTCTGTGAATGGATGCCGCGATACGGGACAATGCCGCCATGGACTCTCCCTGGCTTCCCGTAGTGATCAAAACGATCTGCTCATCCGTATAATTTTTCATCTCTTCAATGCTGATGATAATATTATCCGGCGCCTGGATATAGCCGAGCTCCACTGCCACATTAATGATATTAACCATGCTTCGTCCCTCGACGATCACTTTCCGCTTATGCTTATGGGCGGAATTAATGATCTGCTGCACACGGTCAACATTGGAGGCAAAGGTAGCCACGATGATCCGGCTCTTTTCATTTTCATCAAATATTGAGTCAAACGTTTTTCCCACTGACTTTTCCGACATTGTAAATCCCGGTTTCAATACATTGGTACTGTCTGCCATCAATGCCAGCACACCCTTTTTTCCCAGTTCCCCAAAACGGGCAAGGTCGATGCTGTCACCATAAACCGGCGTATAATCCACTTTGAAATCACCGGTGTGGACAATAACACCTGCCGGCGTATAGATAGCAAGAGCCGCTGAATCTGCAATACTGTGGTTTGTCCGAATAAATTCGATGCGGAAATCTCCCAGATTAATATATTGTCCGTAGGTTACTACTTTTCTCCTCACCACCCCGAGAAGATTATGCTCCTTCAATTTATTTTCAATGATCGCCATCGTCAGCTTAGTCGCATATACCGGCACGTTCAGTTCTTTCAATATATACGGCAGGGCGCCTATATGATCCTCATGTCCGTGGGTGATCACAAATCCTTTTACTTTCTCCCTGTGATCCTTCAGGTAAGTCACATCCGGGATCACCAGATCTACTCCCAGCATATCATCTTCTGGAAATGCAAGACCGCAGTCCACCACAATAATACTGTCATCCGTCTCAAATGCGGTTATATTCATACCAATCTGCTCTAAGCCGCCCAGTGGTATGATACGTACCTTCTCATTTCCTGTTTTTGTTTTCTTTCTCAAAATTACACCTCTCTATTCATTCTTAGTATGATTTTTCTCAATCATTTTTACATTTCAATATCTATATCTTCTAACAGTTCTTCAAAATATTTCGATATGATCAGCAATTCCTTTTCATCTTCCACCACATCATACAATACTTCTCCGTCCTCTTCCTCGCCGTTCACACGCAGAATAAAAGCATCCGCTTCCTCTTCGGTATCCTCCTCCGGTGCTGCCTCCGAGACAAGAAGATACTCTCTTCCTGCGATCTCTGCTTTTTCCCACACAAAAAAAGCCTCCTCGCTGCCATCCTCAGCAGTAAGCATAATCTGACTATTATCTTTCATCGTTTCCTCATTTCTGCACGAAACTTAAGTTCCGTGGCTTTTTTCGAAATAACAATATCGTGGCAAACAGTACACAGCCACAAACTTGCCTCCATTATTTTTTTCCTTCGTGCAAGATGAATCCTTTCATCTCAGCGAATCCAGATATCCCTGCAGAATAAACACCGCTGCTATCTTATCCACGTATGACTTCCGATTCTCACGGCGTACTCCACCCTCCTTCAGAACCTCCATCGCAGATATGGTAGTCAGTCTTTCATCCCACAGGACCACCTCTAATCCCGTTCTTTTCTCAAGTTTTTCCTTAAACTCTTCCGTCCGTTCAGCGCGTTCTCCCAATGTATTATTCATATTCTTGGGATATCCCAACACGATCTTATCCACCTCATACTCCGCAATGATTTCTTCTAACCTTGCAAGGGTCTGACGCAGTTTGGTTTCACTTTTTCTTTTTATCACTTCTACGGGCTGTGCTGTGATAAACAGTGCATCGCTGACTGCCACACCCACCGTCACAGATCCATAGTCAAGTCCTAATATTCTCATATATATTTATATTTCTTCCCTGAGCTCTGTCTTCTTTTGCCTCTATCATCCTGCCCCAAATTCACTCGCTCCGGGCTCCGCCCTGCGCTCCTGTGGGGCGCTCGCCACATTTCCCTCTGGTTTGGGAATTTGTACAGGCTTGGGGAAACTGCTTACTCCGCTTAACAATCTGCACTTTCTTTTGGAACAGTCTAGCTTCGCCAGATTCTGTTCCCCGGGCCGTTGGCAGTCTGCATGCGAGCATGCGATTGTCAACGGCCCGGGGAACAGGTGCTTCCGCACCTGTTCCAAAAGTAATGCACACTTGCTGCCCGCAGATTGTCAGGTTCGTTCTCATACAAATTCCAAAAACAGAGGTCAGCGCGGCTCACTTATTTCAAGTTATTCTTTATATAATCCTCTAAAAACAGTTCGATGATCTCATCCCGCTCTGCCCGCATGATCAGGCTTCTTGCGCCTTTGTGGCTGGTTATATAAGTGGGGTCTCCTGACATCAGATAGCCCACGATCTGATTAACCGGGTTATACCCCTTTTCTGTAAGTGCCGCATATACAGATGCGATCACATCTCTTACATCAAAATCTTTTTCTACGTCTACTTTAAAAAGCTGGGTATTATTCATTTCCTGCATATTGTCCCCCATTCTAAACATTTTCCTGCTAAATCAAAAATCAAATAAAATACTCATGGGATCAAAAAGTATTCTGCCCCAGCCGTCCCCCGTTGGAACTGCTTTTTCGTCTCTACGCTTTTTACCCTGGTATCATTTTAATATAAGTATCTTAAATTCGCAATAGTTTTTTATATTAAATTTGTCTTTTGAATCCGTATGCTTCCTATGCCGTTCTCCGTAAATCCCGCAGTCTCTGCCTCATCCCTTGGGATCTTTACCATCACATAACGCTCATTATGCCCGGTCAGATATTCTTTTCCGTCAATGATGCGGATCTCCTCAAAGAGTATTTTCTCCTCTCTTCCAATAAACCATTCCTCAAATTGGGTTTTCCCCTGTCTGGCATCTGCCATCAGTATCTCGCTGCGCCGGTGTTTGGCTTCCGGAGGCACCTGATCCTCCATACCTGCCGCCTTCGTGCCGCTGCGTACACTGTAAGAAAAGACGTGAACATCCGCAAATCCGTTATCTTTGACAAATTCTCTTGTCCTCTCGAACTCCTCTTCTGTCTCTCCTGGAAACCCGACAATCACATCTGTGGTGATGGCAGGATGTTCAAAATATTTTCTCAGCATGTCACATTTTTCCCTGTATTCCGCCGCTGTATAATGCCGGTTCATCCGTTTCAGCGTGGTGTCACAGCCGCTCTGCAGGGAAAGGTGAAAATGAGGGCACAACTTTGTCACCTCCATCAGCCCCTCCATAAATTCAGTGCTGATGATGCGTGGTTCCAGTGAGCCCAGCCGAATCCTCTCAATTCCCTGGATCTCATTGATCTTCTGCAGAAGCGACACCAGCGGTCTCCCTTTTAGGGCGACAAACTGCTTTTCACTGGAACGGTCCACACCATAGGAGGACAGATGGATCCCTGTGAGTACTACCTCTTTATATCCCTCCTGCGCCACCAAACGGATTTCTTTCAGTATGTCCTCCTCTTCCCGGCTGGAAAGTATACCACCACCCCTTACATAAGGAATCATGCAATAACTGCAAAATTGGTTGCAGCCATCCTGGATCTTGATATATTTTCTTGTGCGGTCCCGCACCGGATCACTCTGTCCGCCGCAAGCTGCTTTCTGGAGGGAATTCCCCTCCGTCACTTCCCGGCTTCCCATATACTCCAGCACTTTTTCTGCGATACTTTCCTTGTCATGGTTAGAAAATGCCACATCCACCGAGGGATCTTGGAGAAGCTCTTCCCCTCCACTCTCCACGTAGCATCCCACAGCTGCCACGATACTACGAGGATTTTTTTTCTTCGCCCGGTGCAGCATCTGTCTGGATTTTCGGTCAGCGATATTCGTAACCGTACAGGTATTGATGATACAGATATCTGCCGCCTGTCCAAATTCCACGATGTCAATTCCATGCTTTTGAAAATCTGTCATCATTTTTTCTGTTTCATAAAAATTTACTTTACAGCCAAGGGTTAAAAATGCAGCTTTCATATATTTTTACTGCACTTTTGGTATTTTTTTCTGTAATATACCAAAGAGCGCATTTTCCTTTCTACATTTTGCACAAAAATTATCATTATTTTTTTTACACGTGGTCACTTTTTTCTATTGACATAATTTAGGTTACATAATAGTATAATAACTGGAAGATGTTTGAAGCAGCTTTCAAAATAATAGAAAAGGAGGAATTATTATGAAAACAGTAAAAATTTCTTTAAATTCCATTGATAAAGTAAAAGCGTTTGTCAATGAAGTTACCAAATTCGATGCAGAATTTGATCTTGTTTCGGGAAGATATGTGATCGATGCTAAATCCATCATGGGTATATTCAGCCTTGATCTTTCAAAGCCCATCGACCTGAATATCCACAGCGAAAGCGATGTAGACGAGATTCTTTCAAAACTGAAACCATTTATCGTCTGATTGGGATTTGTTACATCACATATGGGGTACAAAAAGTACAATGTGGGGACTGTGAAACCTGGGTTTCAGGAGGCAGTCCTTTTTACATTTTCACAGTCAGGATCTCCCTCTCTGACACTGCTTTTTCTAACATTTCATCAATCTTTTCTTCCAGGTTTCTTTCGGATTTTTCGATCTTGCACAGATCCGGTTTTGTCACAGGATGTTTCGCCACAAACGTAGTGCAGCAGTCCTCGTATGGCAGGATCGAAGTCTCAAAGGTATTGATCTTCTCCGCAATGTCAATGATATCCTGTTTGTCAAAAGCGATCACCGGGCGGAATACTGGCATCCTGCACACCGCATTGGTTGCCACCAGGCTCTGCATGGTCTGACTTGCCACCTGTCCCACACTTTCACCGGTGATCAGGGACATGCAATCCGTCTCACCAGCGATGCGCTCTGCGATCTTCATCATATAACGCCTCATAATGATCGTGAGCTCATCATGGGGACATTTATCGTATATATACATCTGAATATCGGTAAAATTTACCACATGAAGACAGATCTCTCCTGCATAGTCACTGACCAGCTCCGCCAGATCCACCACCTTCTGCTTCGCCCGCTCACTGGTATATGGCGGCGCATGAAAATAAACGGCCTCGATCCTTACGCCTCTCTTTGCCATCATATAACCAGCCACAGGACTGTCTATGCCCCCGGACAACAGAAGCATTGCCTTTCCACTGGTTCCCACAGGCATCCCCCCTGGTCCTTTGATGCTGCTCACATACACATAGGCGCGGTGGCGGATCTCAATATTTACAGAAACCTCTGGCTGATGCACATCCACTTTGGCGCCAGGCATATGGTCAAGGATATACGCCCCAGCCTCCCGGCAGATCTCCGGGCTGGTCATCACATAGTTCTTGTCACTTCTCTTGGCAAATACTTTGAAGGTAAATTCCTTCTCTCCCAGTTCCTCTTTCATATGATCCACCAGTTCTTTGCATACTGTCTCAAAGGTCTTGTCCTCTACCAGCACCACCGGGCAGATATGGGCAATGCCGAAACATTTACTGAGCTGGCTGATCACCTCGTCAAAATCATATTCACTCTTTGCTTCTACATAGATCCGGCCGTTTTCCCGCTCTACAAGAAATTCTCCCTCACACTTCTCCAGTTTCTCCTTTACCCTGTCCCGGAGAGCGTCCTCAAACATATATCTGTTTTTTCCCTTGATCCCGATCTCGGAATATTTGATCAAAAATGCTTTTACCATTTTATAATTTCCTCATTTCCTTTATCTTCTATCTTCTGACATAACGCCTCAGCACCGGCAGAAGTTCCTTTAGCTGTTCTACTGCATACCGCAGTTCTTCCTCCGTCGTATTCACGGAAAGGCTGAACCGGATCGTAGCGTCCAGCAGTTCCCTTTTGACTCCGATGGCCTGCAGGGTGGAACTGATCCCTGGATGATTGGAAGAACAGGCGGAACCAGATGATACGTAAACCCCTCTTTCCTCCAGCGCATGTAAAAGAACCTCACTGCGGATCCCTTCTATGCCTGCGCTCACAATATGCGGCGCCGTGTTTTCCAGTTCTTCCTTCTGACAAGCATGGATGTGCACTCCTTCAATCTGTTCTAAAAGCCCGATGATGAGCCGTTTTTTATCATACATCTGCTGAACTTTGTCCTGATGGTCCTGATACATCATCTCCGCAGCCAGAGCCAGTCCAGCGGCTCCTGGTACATTTTCTGTACCAGAACGCCTACCCTGCTGCTGCCCACCTCCATGGATCAACGGATGGAGCCGGACTCCCTCTGCCATATATAAAAATCCTGTCCCCTTCGGTCCATGGATCTTATGGCCGCTGGCAGAAAGCAGGTCAATATTCAGCTTTTGGGGATGTATGGTCATTTTTCCATAAGCCTGTATGGCATCTACGTGAAACAGTATATCTTTATTATATTCTTTAATGATCTTCCCAATACTCCCCACATCCAGTACAGCGCCTACTTCATTATTTACCATCATCACAGACACCAGCACTGTATCCTCCCGGAGCGCCTCTCTGAGCTTTCCAGGATCTATGTGTCCCATACGATCCACTGGAAGATAGGTGACCTCACAGTCATGATTTTCCTCCAGGTACAGACAGGGCTGGTGCACCGCCGCGTGCTCAAAGCAGGTGGTGACCACATGCCTTCCCCGCCGCCTGTTTGCCATCACGCCGCCGATGATCGCCATATTGTTGCTCTCTGTCCCCCCAGAGGTAAATATGATATTTTTCCGGCTGCATTTCAGCGTGGCTGCGATCTTATCTCCCGCCTCCCTGATATACCGTTCCGCCTCTACTCCCTTCATATGAAGGGATGAGGGGTTTCCATAGTCCACGCACATGATCTGGCGGACCAGATCTCCCACCTCATCGAAGGCTTTTGTGGTGGCTGCATTGTCCAAATATGCCTCCATGTATATCAAACCTCTCCTGCATAGTCTTTTTCTATCTGAAACATCAGTACTGACAGCATCGCCAG
>CAJUFM010000031.1 GCA_910585745.1 uncultured Eubacterium sp.
TGGCGGGTAACGGTTTTTATTACCTGATGGGGGATATTGCGAGACTTCATTCGGCGGTGATCTCTTATGCCAGAGACTTTATGATCGACCGTGGATTTACCTATTGTGTGCCGCCCTTTATGATCCGCAGCAATGTGGTGACTGGAGTGATGAGTTTTGATGAGATGGACGCCATGATGTATAAGATCGAGGGAGAGGATCTGTATCTGATCGGAACCAGCGAACATTCCATGATCGGAAAGTTTATCGATAAGATACTTCCGGAGGACAAGCTTCCCCAGACACTGACCAGTTATTCTCCTTGTTTTCGTAAAGAAAAAGGTGCCCATGGCATCGAGGAACGGGGTGTATACCGTATTCATCAGTTTGAAAAGCAGGAAATGATCGTTGTCTGTAAACCGGAAGAGAGTATGCACTGGTTTGAGAAGCTGTGGCAGAACACCGTAGATCTGTTCCGCTCTCTGGATATTCCAGTGCGGACGCTGGAATGCTGTTCCGGTGATCTGGCAGATCTGAAGGTCAAATCCATTGACGTGGAGGCATGGTCTCCCAGACAGAAGAAATATTTTGAGGTGGGAAGCTGTTCCAATCTGGGGGATGCCCAGGCGAGACGTCTTAAAATACGTGTGGTTGGGGAAAAGGGAAAATATTTTGCCCATACATTGAACAATACAGTAGTGGCGCCGCCACGTATGCTGATCGCATTTTTGGAGAACAATCTCAATGCAGACGGTTCTCTGAATATTCCAAAGGCGCTGCAGCCATACATGGGAGGAAAAGAGAAGATTGACGTCAAGTCAAATACCCAGCAGCAGAGCTGACGGGGTTTCGCAGCAGAGCTGCGGGGTATTGACCCGCGCGCATGTCTACGCTCCGCTACGGTCCGTGCTTAACAAACGTCCACTGGACGTTTACACCGCCAAATGTACACATGTGTGCGCTCGGCTCATTGCGTACGCGAGAATAAATAGGATGGTATTGGTATAATGGGGGGATATTTTGAAGATCAGGGTGGCATATAACAAAGATAATAACAGGGGAGAAGGCATGGGAATCCGTGTGATGGAGGGAAAGGTGACAGAGAGCGGTCTGACCGGCTGGCTTTCTGGCATAAGGCGGGGCAGACATACGCCCGCCAATATTTCCCTGGTCATTATGAGCAGGCCCCGCTGGCGGGACCGGGAGACAGAGCAGTTGCAAAACTGCCTTTTAAGGGATTTTGCACACTGGTTTTCCCAGGAGCTGCCGGAATGCCTTCCTTTTATTTATGCCAGAGGGCGGATACGGAGGAAAAGGTTTCCAGAACCAGCAGAGCCATCCGCTGTATCCTTTTTGACAGGACGCTGGCAGGACCTATTGGAGGGCGTCCTGGGAGATATAACCGACTGCAGAAAACTTCCCTTGGATTTTGCAATTCTGTTGTTCTGGGAAGAGCAGTATCTCTATTGCGGCAGTGGCAGCATACATATTCTGGAGTGTAGTAGCTCTAAGGGGGTAAAGCAGTGGCTGACCTGTGAAGAGCGGTGTGAATACACCAGTGCGTTGGGGGAGATGCGAGAGATCTTTTTTAAAGTTCGCAGTGTGAGCGAACATTGTCTGTTTATTCTAAGTCTGGAACCGGTCGGTTCGGAGATTTCACAGTTATTAGTGGAGAAAAAAAGAAAAGGATACTGGTGGATGCGGAAATGGCTTTTGGGAGGGCGCAGGGGGATTCTTTTGGCAGAGTGTATTCCGGCTGCCGGAAGTAGTTTCAAAGCGTGAATTTGCGCCCTGGAGCAGGTTTTTGTAAGTAGTAGAAGGGAAAATATGGAAAAGTATATATTGATAAAGAAACTGGGAGAGGGAGGAACCTCTGGTGTATATCTGGGGGTGGACAGGCTGACAGGCAGGCGGGCAGCCATAAAGAGATATTCTCAGGATAGTGATCTTTCCGCTGCAGAGCATGAGAGATGTCTGCTGGAGAGTTTGGATCATCCTGCAGTTCCTAAAGTAAAGGAAGTATTATGCCAGAATAGAACAGTCTGTCTGGTGATGGAGTATGTACCAGGAAAGACGATGAAAGACTGGATCACAAACTGTGGCAGAATCCCGGAAGAGCAGGTCATCCACTGGGGGCTGGAACTATGTGGGATTTTGTCCTTTCTGCATGGGAGTGGAAACCGCATCTTATTTAGGGATCTGAAGCCTGGAAATATCATGATATCTCCAGTGGGTAAGATCCGCCTGATTGATTTCGGAGCTGCTGTCCGGATGATGACAGGGGCATATGGTACGCTGCGGGTAACACCAGAGAAGTCTCTGGGCACACCCGGATATGCCGCACCGGAGCAGTTTGTGAAACAGGGACAGCTTACGCCGGCGGCAGATATCTATGCCCTGGGGGCAACGTTATACCACGGACTGAGCGGGTGTCGTCCCGACCTATCTCCCAAGGTGATCCCACTCAAGAAGCGGAACCGGAATGTGTCCAAAGGGATGGAATATATCGTGGCAAAATGTCTGGCGGGAAAACCAGAGAGAAGATACCAAAGGGTGGAACAGATAAAAAGAGACCTGGAGGATACAGCATCCTGTTATAAAAAGAACAAAAAGAAGCTGTATCTTCTCCGGTCCTGGCTGGGTTAGTGTACTAATTTCCTTTGCTGCTGAGTGGGTTGGAAGCATGTTCCCAGAAGAGGTTGTTGTCCGGGGCTGGCAGATCTTCTTCGTTGTAGAGAGATTTCTGACGGATCTGCGCAGCTCTCTGTTCGGAGATGCCATCCTTTGTGTTTTTGTTTTCTGCCTGGTTGATGTTTGTTTCGTTATTTTTCTTATTATTCATATTGGTCATTCCTTTCCATTTTTGGATAGTATCTGCAAATTCAGCCATAGTATTCACAGAATACGGGAAGTGTGCTAAAATAAATCCGGATGAACCTGGCTGTACCATTGGGCTGGGAAAGTAAAAGATGGAGGGAGCATCATTTATGAGGAAATATGATACGGTAGTTTTTGACCTGGACGGAACACTTTTGTATACACTGGAAGATCTTTGTGACTGTGTGAATGTAATTATGCAGCGGTTTGGATGGAAGATCCACGCTCTGGAACAGATCCGGAATTTTGTGGGAAATGGCATTGGTAAGCTGATGGAGCGTTCGGTTCCAGAGGGTAGGAATAACCCCCGGTTTGAGGAAGCATTTGAAGCATTTCGGGAATATTATACCGGGCACTGCCGGATCAAGACAAGACCCTACGATGGTGTACTGGAACTCATGAGAACGTTAAAAGAGAATGGTTTTCATATCGCTATCGTTTCCAATAAAAATGATGCTGCGGTAAAGGAATTGAATGGAATATATTTTTCTGAATTTACGGAGTCCGCCATCGGTGACAGGGAGGGTCAGCAAAGGAAGCCTGCACCGGATCCCGTATACGCGGCTCTGGAGGAGATGGGATGCAGCAGGGAGAGGGCGGTCTACATCGGGGATTCAGAAGTAGATTACCAGACCGCTGTAAACAGCGGTCTGGCATGTATTCTTGTGAGCTGGGGATTTCGGGATCGGAAGCTGCTGGAAAGTTTTGATGAAGCAGTGGTGGTAGATGAGTGCCGGGAGATTGAGAATATATTATTATAAAAATCCGTCCAGCGCGCTATTTTTAGTATCTTGTATAAACCCGGAAATCACTGGAAGCAAGGGAAGAAGACGTTATTTTCCGGTCCCAGTGAACGGAAGAATTGTAATTTCCCTCTACTACGGTGATGTGGCCGGAAGATTTTGTGAGCACGATCACAGAGTGGCTGTTTCCGATCCGGATGTTATCCCCTACGCGGATCCGGTCAAAGGAGGAATGGGTCTGATAACTTTTCTCCGTTCCAAATACCGTATCACTGAGCTTTGCGGCAAAGCCGTAACAGCCATAGCCGTTGCCGAAACGGGGGGAGTAATAGTAATAACTATTGTTAAGAGGCATTCCCTCCGGATAGGTACTGCGCAGTGAATTCAGTACGGAATAAGCACTTGTTTCTGTCACGGAACCTGTTGGAGTGTCAGGTTTTGGGGCAGTTGTCGGTTTCGGAATCATAGTAGGTTTCGGAATCATAGTAGGTTTCGGAATCATAGTAGGTTTCGGTAATACTGTTGGCTTTGGAACCTGGGTTACAGTTGGTTTTTGGGCAGGTGGTTTTGGGGTTGCAGTAACAGTTGGTGGTGCCGTAGGTCTTAAGACAGGTTTCTTTTTGTTTTTTACGGTTACTCTGCAGACAAGCTTTTTGTTCTTTATCTTTGCTGTCACTTTTACCTTTCCGGTTTTTCTGGCTGTGACTTTTCCCCGTCTGCTGACGGCGGCAGTTTTCTTATCTGTAGATTTCCATTTTACTTTTTTGGAGCTGACTCCCCGGATTTTTAAAGTAAAACTTTTTCCTGGGTGAAGCGTAAGTTTTTTTCGGTTCAGTCTCAGAGAAGCTGCCTCAGAGTCTGCTGGTGCGGAAAGAAGGGTTAGCAGTGAAAGGGAGAGAACTCCCGTTAAAAGTTTTGTATTTTTTGAATATCTCATGTATACTCATTCCTTTCATATCTTGTGTAATATGTTACAACCTTTGGGTTGTGGTTGTAAGTATAACATAAAATATTACAAAAATGTTACAAATTTATTAATTGCATGAAATTACCAAAAAGATTGGAATATCTTCCGGTCCTTGCGAATCAGGTTGACCTGTGATATGATGTTTTCAGTACACAGAAATGAGGAATAACATGAAACAGAGATTTATGGATCTTGCAAATACCTGTTACCAGCGGGGGCATTATACCTTTACCCATTTTTTGACGCCGGCGCAGATCGATGAATTCTTTCAGATCAGGAGCCAAATGTCTTTTGTGGGGTACGCCCTGGAAGGGGGATGTGAGATGGCGGAGCGCCAGATGCTCCGTTTTGGGGATGAAGAAATGTTTGGGTACGTGGAAGAATTTCCAATCTGCTGTATCCATTGTCAGCCACTTACACCTAAATTTGCAGAGAAGCCGGGACACAGGGATGTGCTGGGAGCGCTTATGAATCTTGGGATCGAGAGGGATGTGATCGGCGATATCTGGATCCAGGACAAAGAGTGCTATTTTTTCTGCCTGGCGGGGATGAAAGAATTTATCTGTGACTCTTTGATCAAGATCCGGCATACGAATGTAAGATGCCAGGAGATCGAAAAACTGCCAGAAGATTTCGAGCCGGTACTGGCAGCAGAAGAGCACATACTTCCTTCGGAACGCTGTGACGCCCTGATCGCCAAAGTCTATCATCTGTCACGTGGTAAATGTATCCCGCTATTTCAGGAGAAAAAGGTATTTGTCAACAGCAGGCAGTACGAAAATAACAGCGGAATTCTGAAACCAGGAGATGTGATAAGTGTCCGGGGCTTTGGTAAATTTATCTACCAGGGGGTAGTCCGGGAGACGAAAAAGGGACGTATCACGGTAAAGATAGAAAAATATATATGAAAGCAGGGACAGAATGGACAAGAGAGAGAAGATACGCCGGGGAATCATGCTGGGGTTAGCGGGATTGATGGCTTTGATCCTTGTATTTGGAAAAAATGAAAAGGTTGAGAAAGAGGAAACTACTAAAGTAGAAAACCACACACCGGCGCCGGCGAGTACAGGAACTGCGGTGATCTCAGCGCCACAGCCCACGCCGGATCCGGAAAATAGCATTTATTCCTATCTTCAGGGACCAAAGTCCTGGAAAGAAAGACGGCCCTGGTCAGGTAAATGGGGGAAGGAGATTCATGATGGTTCCTCCTTTGGCAGTTTCGGTTGTGGTTTCTGCTGTATGGCTAATATTTATTCTACAATAACAGAATACAAATGCACACCTCTGGATATCTATGAGAGAGCTAAGAAGGTCAGTTTCTATGGCGGCGGCGGTGCAATTTCCTGGAAGCTCATGAGGAAGACCATGGCGGATATTGGCTTTCTTGTGGAGCTGGGAGAGAAGCCTCCAACTTATGGGGAATTTGCAGATAAGATGAAACAGACCCAGGCGATGCTCGTACTGGTATCCAGTTACAATGATGAATCCTACTGGAAAAATACACCGGGACACTATGTAACCCTTTTTATGTATGATGAGGGAAAACAGGATGTATTTCTGACGGATTCCGGTGATCCAGAGCATAACCGACACCGGGTTCCACTGAAAACGATTTATAAGGCATTGAAGACCAGCAGTGATTTTCAGTACATGTCAGTTCTTTCTTACGATGAAAACAAAGATAACTGGAGACACGGATCCGCGGAGGGAAACTGGATCCAGCCGGAGGGAATGGAATAAAGCACACAAGCTTTGGAATGGAGGAAAAGGATGAGATTTGTGATACAACGGGTAACACATGCCTCAGTGGCGATTGATGGTGAAGTGCGGGGCGAGATTGGAAGGGGGCTGCTGGTGCTGGTCGGCATCGGGCAGGAGGATAATGAAAAAACTGCCGATAAGATGGTTCAGAAGCTGGTGAACATGAGAATCTTTGAGGATCTGGATGGCAGAACCAATCTGGGATTAAAGGATGTGGAAGGGGAATTGATGCTGATTTCCCAATTTACCCTGTATGCAGACTGCCGGAAGGGAAACCGTCCCTCATTTACGGCAGCAGGTGCGCCGGATTTGGCAGAACAGCTCTATGAATATATCAAAGGGCGTTGTGCGGAGCAGATTACTGCTGTGAGATACGGGGAGTTTGGTGCAGATATGAAGGTGGAACTGTTAAACGATGGGCCTTTTACTGTAATTCTTGACAGTGCAGATCTTGGATGTTGATGGCAGCCGATGTTCTGGCAGGTCTTGAAATAATGGTATCTATGTGTTAATATAATATATAGTCGTGCTGACATGCAAAGGGATTCCTGAGTGGGAAGGCGGCAGTGTATAAAAGAATATTCATTTGAGGGATTCTGATACGGGCCCGGCGGTGCGCCGCAGGACGTAAACAATTTTCGTAGTATGGATTCCTTTTGTTGTTTTTATATACTGTGACCAGAAATCCCGGCAGGCTGCCGGGATTTTTTATTTTGAATAGGGAAGGAGTGTGGCGTATATGCAAAAAAGACTAGCTGTCATTGGCATTATTGTTGAAGAGACAGAATCGGCGGAGGCTGTTAATGATATCCTGCATTCGTATCGTGAGTATATCGTAGGAAGGATGGGTATCCCTTATCGTGAGCGGGATATGTCGGTGATCAGTGTGATCGTGGACGGCCCGAACGATGTGATCAGTTCCATGTCAGGAAAACTTGGTATGGTGGATGGTGTGACCAGTAAGGCGGTTTATGCCACAAAGTAGATTGGTGGAAATGACCTTGATCTACAGAAAATAATTAAGAAGAAAGGAAGACGAGAAGATATGTATGATCCAAAATCAGGCATAGCAACAGATTTTATCGACGATGCGGAGATCCGCAATTCGCTGGAATATGCGGAAAAAAATAAAGGAAATAAGGAACTGATTGATTCTATATTAAAAAAGGCCTGGGAAATGAAGGGGATTTCCCATCAGGAAGCTGCAGTTTTGCTGGAATGTGAGTTAGAAGAGGAAAATCTGGAGATTCAGATGCTGGCAAAAGAGATTAAAAGGAGATTTTATGGAAACCGGATCGTGATGTTTGCTCCCCTGTATCTTTCCAATTATTGTGTGAACGGCTGTACATACTGTCCGTACCACCATTGTAACGAACATATCCGGAGGAAAAAACTGAGTCAGGAGGAGATCCGTCAGGAAGTGATTGCCCTTCAGGATATGGGGCATAAACGGCTTGCCATAGAATCCGGAGAGGATCCAGTGAACAATCCCATTGAATATATTCTGGAGAGTATTGAAACCATTTATGGCATCAAGCATAAAAATGGGGCGATCCGCCGGGTAAACGTCAACATTGCTGCTACAACTGTAGAAAACTATCGGAAGCTTCATGATGCTGGCATTGGAACCTATATCCTGTTTCAGGAGACCTATAATAAGGAGAGCTATGAGCAGCTGCATCCCACAGGACCAAAGCATGATTATGCCTATCACACCGAGGCGATGGACCGGGCGATGGAAGGTGGTATCGATGATGTGGGGCTGGGAGTTCTGTTCGGTCTGAACATGTACCGCTATGAGCTGGTGGGAATTATCATGCACGCGGAACATCTGGAGGCAAAATTCGGCGTCGGTCCCCATACCATCAGCGTGCCAAGGATCTGTCCCGCGGATGATATTGATCCAGAGAGTTTTTCCAACGCCATTTCTGACGAGATATTTGAAAAGATCGTCTCAGTGATCCGTATCGCAGTTCCTTATACTGGCATGATCGTTTCCACGCGGGAATCCAAAGAAACGAGAGAAAAAGTGCTGGATCTTGGTATTTCTCAGATCAGCGGCGGCTCCAGGACCAGTGTTGGCGGTTATGTGGAGGAAGAGGCCATAGAAGAAAATTCCGCACAATTTGATGTCAGCGACCGCAGAACCCTGGATGAAGTGGTAAACTGGCTGCTGGGACTTGGCTATATCCCCAGCTTCTGTACGGCATGTTACCGCGAAGGAAGGACTGGGGACCGTTTTATGAAGCTTTTGAAATCCGGTCAGATCGTCAACTGCTGCCAGCCCAATGCCCTGATGACACTCAAAGAGTATCTGGAGGATTATGCCTCAGAGGATACAAAAAAGAAAGGCGAGGAAGTGATCCGCAGGGAGTTGGAGGTAATTACAAATCCTGTCGTAAAGGAAAAGGCAGCGAAGTATATTGATAACATTCATAAGGGAAAAAGAGATTTTAGGTTCTGATTGACATTTTCAGGCAGATTGATTATAATAAATGCAAAGCAGTGATTCGCTACGATAGTGCGAGATAAATAAAAGCGGTGATTCGCTACGATAGTGCGAGATGAATAAAAGCAGTGATTCGCTACGATAGTGCGAGATAAAACATTTGTGGAGAGGATATGATCCTCTCCACTTTTTCCACACAGAGGGAATGTTTCTATAGCACCGCCGACATATTTAATTCAGCGTCAGATGCAGGGCAAATCCCCCGAATTCACCTTTCAGGTAGATAAATTTCATAGCGCCCTTTTCATTGTACAGGGCAGTGTCCATATCAAATTCCACACCCTGGGCGGAAAGATGATAAACCGCACGGTCCACGGAATTACATCCGACAGCGATATGCCCCATGGTACCTTTTCCCTGGGACTTCATAACTTCTATGCCCTCGCCGCAGAAATAAGAACCCACTGCTTCGTTTTTATCAAAACCAAACATAGTGGCAAAGGCATTCGCAGTGGAAGCCGCCGTGGTGTCATCTGGCGAATTGATGCCGATGTGTTTGATACGGAAGCCGAGCATATTCTTTACTGCTTCCTTGGTCAATGCCGTGATTTCATCAAATTTACCTGCTTTTACCAGGTCTCCACTCACCATCCAGCTGCCTCCACAGGCAACGATCCTGTCATAGGCAAGATAATCGTTGAGATTCTTTGTGTTGATGCCGCCGGTAGGCATAAATTTCATGTTGACATAGGGAGCCGCCATGGATTTGATGAGTTTCAGTCCTCCGATGGCTTCTGCTGGGAAGATCTTTACTACATCCAGTCCCAGGGCAAGTGCCTGCTCAATATCACTTGGATTGGCGCAGCCGGGGGTGACAGGAATGTTTTTATCGACACAATATTTTACCACTTCTGGATTGAGTCCTGGGCTGACAATAAATCTGGCCCCGGCACCGACAGCGCGGTCCACTTGTTCTGTTGTAAGGACAGTACCAGCTCCTATAAACATCTGGGGAAATTCTGTCGTCATGACCCGGATGGCTTCTTCGGCACAGTCTGTACGGAAAGTAACCTCGGCACAGGGCAGTCCGCCGTCGCAGAGAGCTTTGGCAAGAGGTCTTGCATCTTTGATGTCATTTAATGCCACTACGGGCACGATACCGATCTGTGAAAGTTTTACAAGAGTATCATTCATTTTGAAATCCTTCTTTCCTGAATATTAATCATTTATATAATGCCGGGGAAAAGATATTTTATCCCCAGCGGATACCACATAAAAAAGCATACATACGCAACACTCTGATTTATCTATTTCATTATACCCTTTTTTGGGCATAAGTCAAATAAAAAAGGTCATTTTATTTATAAAGTAATTGTGTTTTACTTTTAATTAGAGTAAAATAAAAAAGAAGTTCGCCCGGAGGCGGACAGGAGGGAGTGTGACATGTCAATGCTAAAGGATATTTATGATTCACGAGGGAGCGGCAGAGCAGTTCAGGTCATATCTGAATGTTATATTCTTCCAGAGGGGAGGGAAGCAGTCTGCTATCAGGAGATGAGCGGGGATTATCTGGTGTATGTATTGGAAAAGCAGCAATTTCACCGGAATTATTCAAAAAGGGATGGGAGCAGGGATGAGATTCTGGAAATTGCCAGGAGAAATACGGGAGAGAAACTTCAAAAAGAACCAAAGGGGAAAGAGATAGGGGAAGATGGCCGGGGAGCCGGCCGTAAGGACCGCCGGGAAGTACGCCAGGAAGATCAGCAGATGTCTGGATTGATCCGGTTTCTGGATGCAGATACATACCGGGAGAAGATTAAGATACTGGAGGATATGAAAGACAGACTGGATGACCATATGCTGAATAATATGGCGGTCAGCCTGGATCTGTCACTGGAAGACGGCGTGGACGGATATGCCTATATCATGTCTGAATTAAAGATAAGAAGCCGGTTTGAGGGCAAGCGTGGAGAGCGGTTATGAATTACAGACTGAAGATACAATATGACGGAACGAGGTATAAAGGGTGGCAGAGGCAGAAAGGGACAGAGATGACCATACAGGGAAAGCTGGAGAGAGTGCTTTCCCTGTATGCCGGCAGGGAAATGGAGATTCAGGGAGCGGGGCGCACCGATGCGGGGGTGCATGCACTGGAACAGGTGGCAAATGCACATTTTCCGGATGAATGTGCCCCGGACCCCGGTAGATTAAAAGACTATCTGAACGAATATCTGCCGGAGGATATCCGTATCATATCGGCAGAGAGGGCGGGGGATCGGTTTCACAGCCGGCTCAATGCCCGGGGAAAGCGTTATGGCTACCATATTATAAAGAACAGCAGGGACTGCGTGTTCCAGAGAAAATATGCCTGGAAGGCAGAGAAGATCCTGGATATCGGTAAAATGAAAAAGGCAGCAGGATATCTCCTGGGAACCCATGATTTTCAGAGTTTTTGTTCCAGGGCCTCAAAGAAAAAATCCACAGTGAGAACCATCCATACCATAGATATCCAGGAGACGGAAGACGAGATTTATCTTATCTATGAGGGAAATGGTTTTCTGCAGAATATGGTGAGGATCCTGACGGGGACACTGGTGGATGCCGGAGCAGGAAAACTTCTGCCGGAGGAAATACCGGAGATCTTGGAAAAGCGGGAGCGCCGGTTTGCTGGGGAAACCGCCCCGGCAAAAGGCTTGTTTCTGGAAAAGGTGTATTATGACTGAAAAGTATTCTACAACAGAAGAAAGGTGGCAGGACTGGTGAGGGAAATGGAATTTAAAATGGAACGGGAAGGGCTCGTGGAACCAGGACAGCCCATTCAGGTTACAGAAGGGGTGCTTCCCAGTGCGTATTATTATACGATTGTGCCGGCAGTGGCGATGTCGGGAAACATTCCCTTTGCCGAGCGGCTGAAAAGCAGAGAAGGTGTGGTAAAAGATATCATCCAGAATGAGAAGGGGTACTATGTGATCGCGGAATTTGATGAATAACCCCTTTGGATCTGGAGAAAATAAATAATTAATGAATACGAACGTAAAGGAGGATGAAAAAGAAATGGAACGGGAAAATGCGTGGAAAGCATATTCAAAAAAGGAATTGAAGGAGCTGAATCAGCTGAATAAAGAATACCGCAGATTTCTGGATGAGGGAAAGACAGAGCGGGAATGTGTGGCGCTGGCGGTGCGTATGGCAGAAGAGGCCGGCTATGAGAATCTGGCGGATCTTGTGGCAGCCGGCAAAATGATCAAGGCTGGCGACAAGGTATATTCCGTGGGGATGAAGAAAATGATCTCCCTGTTTCAGATCGGCAGGAGACCGCTGGAGGACGGAATGGCGATCCTGGGAGCCCACATTGATTCCCCGAGACTGGATATCAAACAGAATCCTTTGTATGAAGAGGGCGGTTTTGCTTATCTGGACACCCATTATTATGGTGGTATCAAAAAATACCAGTGGGTGACACTTCCTCTGGCGCTCCACGGTGTTGTTGTGAAAAAGGACGGCAGTGTGGTGGAAGTTAATATAGGGGAAGATGAAAAAGACCCAGTATTTTGTGTGACAGATCTTCTCATTCATCTTGCTGGGGAGCGGATGGAGAAAAAAGCCAATAAAGTGATCGAGGGAGAGGAACTGGATATACTTTTTGGCAGCATGCCATTAAAAGGTGAAGAAAAAGAAGCGGTAAAAAAGGGTGTGCTGGAGATCCTTAAAGATAAATACAGTATGGAAGAGGAAGATTTCCTCTCGGCGGAACTGGAAGTGGTGCCTGCGGGGAAGGCGAGAGAATCAGGCATCGATGCCAGTATGATCATGGGGTACGGACAGGATGACAGAGTCTGCGCCTTTACGTCCCTGAAGGCGATGCTGGAGGTAGAGGATACCGAATATACCACCTGCTGTCTTCTGGTGGACAAAGAAGAGATCGGAAGTGTGGGAGCTACCGGAATGCAGTCCAAAACGTTTGAGAATACTCTGGCAGAACTTATGAATGGTATGGGAGAATACAGCGAGCTGGCGCTTCGGAGATGTCTCTCGAATTCTAAAATGCTCTCTTCTGATGTCAGCGCCGCTTTTGATCCGACTTTCAAGGCTGCTTATGAACCGAAAAATGCGGCATATTTTGGAAAAGGAATGGTCTTTAATAAATTTACCGGCGCCAGAGGAAAGTCCGGCAGCAACGATGCCAATGCAGAGTATTTTGCAGGGATCCGCCGTATTCTGGAGGATAAAAAAGTGGCGTATCAGACGGCCGAGCTGGGAAAAGTAGATGTGGGAGGCGGGGGAACCATCGCCTATATTATGGCACTTTATGGTATGGAAGTGATCGACTGCGGTGTGGCAGTGCTGAATATGCATGCGCCCTGGGAGATCGTCAGCAAAGCAGATGTGTATGAGACCAAAAAAGGCTACGTGGTATTTCTGGAGGACATCTTTTCATCAAAGTAAAGAAAAAAGATTGACAACGCCCCTGTTTGGAAGTAGAATTGATATTGAAAAATGCTTTTATTAATAAGAAGTAATTTTTCAAAGGAAAAAGTACTTTAAACAGCGGGCGTTTTGCCGATGCCCGAAAAGAAAGGAGTTATGGTTAATGAAAAACTATATCAAGGCAATGGTAACATTTGTATTTTTGATGGCTGCGGCAGCTGTTATGCCAAATACAGCAAGCGCAGCAGAACTGGCGACGCCGGCAGGGGTTCATCAGACGGATGCTGACAAAAATAATGTGAAGATTGTATGGAATGCAGTTCCAGATGCTGACACATATTTATGGTCCTGGAGTGCAGATGGAGTTTCGGGATGGTCGGAAGGTAAATATGATTATTGTTTCAAGCCGGAAACGATCATTAGTCAGTTGAGCGCTGGTTCGACATATTATGTGCGTGTCAAAGCAGCAGATACCTCGGATTATGAAAATTATCGGTTTAGCGACTGGTCTCAGCCGATCCAGGTAGCGACAGCACCAGATGCAGCTCAGATGGGGGCGCTTACAGTGGCAGATGTCTCAGCAACTTCTCTTACGATCACATGGACACCATGTCCGGGAGCAACTTCTTATAATGTTTATGATGGTACGACAAAAACGCTGCTGGGAACTGTGACAAATACTACATATGTAAGAAATAGCCTGGCACCAGGAAATTCATATACTATCCAGGTAGTGCCTGTGAGGACGACAGATGCTGGATATGCTGCCTTTGACAGCTATCGTATTTTATCTAATGTATATACGAAACCGAATACACCAGTGAAACCGTCTACGGCAAACTTTGGGCTTACCAGTATTTACTACAATATCAATGTTGCCTACTTTGGAGCAACAGATCCATCCAAATCTGCCAACGGATATGAGATAGAAGTATATACAATGAAGGGCAACAAGAAAGTATTTACTGCTACCAGCTCCAGTAACAGATTTGCTGTAAAGAGAAACACGGCTTACAAATACCGCTGCCGTTTCTATACAACCTATGGCAATGAAAAGATTTATGGTGACTGGTCCGGCTACAGATATTTTGTATACCAGACAGTCAGTGGCAAAAAATACAGCAACCGTATCAAATTGAGCTGGAAAAAGGTTGCCAATGCAAAGAACTACACAGTATCTATTTCCACAAAGGAAAAGGGCGGTTATAAGAAGGTAAAGACTCTCAGCAGTAAATCTACCAGCCTTACCATTCGCAAGTGTGGCAAATCAAAGATCAAAAAGAACAGAACTTATTACGTAAAGGTTGTTGCTAATCTGAAGGATGGAAAGAAATCCGTTAAGAGTGATACCTATTACGTAGGTAAAGCATACTAAACTGAAAATAAAAGGGCTGTCCGGGGGGGGGCAGCTCTTTTTTATGCAAAGCGCGACGCGGGTGGTTTTGAATTTTTTAGTGGGGAGTGGTGGCACAAATGACATTAAAATGCTATAATTGTAGAGTATGCTTTCTGCATAAAATGATGTTGGGGCCAAAAGGCTTTTGCCCTGACTGATACTGTGTTGTCAGGAGAGGAAGAGTAATGAGAGTGAATTGGAAAAATATAATTCGGGCAGGAATTGCAGTGGCGGCATCCGGGCTTTTGCTGTCGGGAGTGAATGCCGCCGTATCTGAGGCGAAGACGAAAAAGGTATCTTCTGTTAAATTTAAGGTTTCCGGGAAATATCTTCTTATCAATAAACGGGAAACAAAGAAACTTTCGGTGAAGTTTAAGCCCAGGAAAGGCGTGAATAAAAAATTAAGATGGACCAGCTCCAGAAAAAAAGTTGTCTCAGTAAACCAAAAAGGAGTGATCCGCGGGAAAAAATATGGAAAAGCCACGGTCACAGCCAGGGCAAAGGATGGTTCTGGTAAATGTGCAAAACTGCAGGTACGTGTGGGGAAGAAAGTGAATAAGGTAAAGATACAGGGAAATGCTATGGATCTTGATGTGGGCTCTTCTGCCAGCCTCGGAACGAAAGTCTCTCCTTCCCAGGCTACGATCAAGAAGGTTAAATACCGGACTTCTAATAAAAGTGCGGTTACGGTATCCAGATCGGGTATCGTCTATGGGAAGTCCAAAGGTTCAGCTACGATCACGGCCTACAGCACAGATGGCTCCGGCAAGAAAGCCTCCTGTCGGGTAAACGTGCGGGTTCCATCCCAGTCTGTGCGTTTGGATGCAGAGGGGAAGATCCAGCTGGAGGCGGGGAAAACTGTGACAGTCAATGCCTCTGTGCAGCCTTCTAATGCGTCCAACCGCAATGTCCGCTATAGCAGTTCTGATCCGGCGGTGGCGAAAGTGTCCCAGCTGGGGGTGGTCACAGGAGTAAATTCCGGAACCGCAGTGATCCGGGTAGACGCAGCCGATGGCAGAGCTTCGGCTGTGGTAGAAGTGGAGGTATATAAGGTGGAACTTCAGAACGAAAAACTGATTGCACACCGGGGCTATAGTTCGGAGGCCCCGGAAAATACGACGGTGGCATTTGAACTGGCAGTCCAGAATGGATTTTATGGGGTTGAATGTGACCTGAGAAAGACCTATGATGGAAATTTTGTGATTATGCACGATGCAGATCTTTACCGTATGTGCGGTTATAATCTGGATATATCCAATCTGGATCTGCAGCAGCTGAAAAATTTTAAGATTACCGGGGGACGAAATATTTCTCTATATCCTGATCTGACAGTGCCTACCCTGGAAGAATATTTGGACATTCTTTCTGACAGCAGCACAGTGCATCCATTTATCGAGCTTAAAGTAGAATATACGGAAAAGGAGCTCAAAGAGATCGTGAGTCAGGTAAAAAAGAAGGGACTGCTGGAACGGACATATTTCATCAGTGTACACAAATCCAATCTCATCTCCCTGAAAAAGATTGATGGGGTATTCAAAGAGGGGCTTCAATATGTTTACGGAGCGGAGAGTGACAACAAGCTGACTCCGGTAAGCAGCAGTGTCATCAACTGGTGTATCGAAAACCAGATTGACCTGGATGCTAAACATACACTTCTCACTGCTTCGGATGTATCACTTCTTCATGACAACGGGAGAAAAGTAAACGTCTGGACTGTAAATTCTGTATCCCGTGCCTGTGAGCTTGTCAAAGATTTTAACGTTGACATGGTGACGACGGAATATCTGTTGAAATCCTGATAGGATGTCAGGATTCCAAGGTCAAAATGCCATTTATGCTTGTATGATGATTATAGAAACAATTCCACCTGTGCGTTTGGATAGCGACCGCAACTGTACAGGTGGAAAATTTTTTTAAATTAGATATTGACCATTAGTCATTTTTGTGATACACTAAGTGCGTAAATCGAAATGACTAATGGTCATTTTTGTGGAAAAGCATAAAAAAAGGAGGCAATAAGTATGAATAGGTTTGGCAAATTTGTTACGAGACACAAATATATCATACTTATCATCGGTATTCTGCTTCTCATTCCGTCTGTGATCGGGATGAGCATGACGAGGGTAAACTATGATGTCCTCAGTTATCTTCCCAACACACTGGAGACGGTGGAGGGACAGGATATCATGGTAGATGAGTTCGGCATGGGGGCATTTTCCATGATCGTAGTGGAACATATGGAAAATAAGGATGTGGTGAAACTTAAAGAAAAACTGCAGGATGTGGAACATGTTGAGAAGATCATCTGGTATGATTCTGTGGCGGATATTTCGCTGCCGACGGAAATGCTGCCAGGAAATCTGAAGGAGGCGCTTTTTAATGGCGACGCCACTATGATGATCGCTCTGTTTGACGATACCACATCTTCCGATGATACTATGGGAGCTGTCACAGAGATGCGAGAGATCGTGAAAGACCAGGCATTTATCAGTGGTATGTCCGGTGTGGTGACAGATATCAAGAATCTGGCGCTGGCAGAGATGCCCATCTATGTGGTGATCGCGGCGACATTATCCCTGCTGGTACTTCTGCTGACGATGGAATCCCTTGTCACCCCTGTAATCTTTCTTCTTGGCATCGGAGTTTCCATTCTCTACAATCTGGGGAGCAATATTTTCCTCGGAGAGATTTCTTACATCACAGAGGCGCTGACGGCGGTGCTGCAGCTGGGAGTGACGATGGATTATTCCATCTTCCTGCTGGAGAGCTACCAGGCAAATAAGATCCGGTTTGAAGGAGACAAAGACCGCGCCATGGCACATGCCATCGGGAATACTTTTAAGTCTGTGGTAGGAAGTTCAGTGACGACGGTTGCTGGTTTTGTGGCACTCTGTTTTATGACCTTTGCACTGGGGAAAGATCTTGGAATCGTAATGGCAAAGGGAGTTGTGATCGGAGTGATCGCCTGTGTGACTTTACTGCCTTCCATGATTCTTATTTTGGATAAATGGATCGAAAAAACAACCCACAAAAATATTTTTCCGAAATTTGAAAGAACAAGTAAATTTATATCCAAACATTATATCGTGGCGCTTATTATTTTTGCCGTTGCATTTATTCCGGCATTTTATGGAAATAATAACATTGAAGTTTATTACAATATTGACAGTTCGCTGCCCCAGACGCTGGATTCGGCAGTTGCCAATAAGAAGCTGGAAGAGAAATTTAATATGAATAACATGCATGTGCTTCTGATGAAAAACGGACTGTCTGTCAAACAGAAAAATGACATGCGGGAAGAGATCGAGAAGGTTGACGGCGTCAAATGGATGCTGGGGATCAATTCCTTTGTGGGCGCCAGCGTTCCCGATGATATGATCCCTGCCAAATACAGGGATATGCTGATGAGCGATAACTATGAGCTGCAGTTCATCTGCTCCAATTATAAAACGGCGACGGATGAGGTGAATGCCCAGATTGCCCAGATCAATGAAATTGTGAAAAAATACAGTGAAGAGTCCATGGTCATCGGAGAGGCACCGCTGACGAAGGATCTGGCGGATGTGACGGATGTGGATCTTGCCAGTGTCAATTATATTTCCATCGCGGCGATCTTCCTTATCATACTGCTGGTGTTTAAATCCATTTCGCTGCCGGTGATCCTTGTTAGTGTGATCGAGTTCGCGATCTTTGTCAATATGTCCTTTGCATATTACAGCGGCACCAGCCTTCCCTTCGTGGCGAGTATCGTCATCGGGACGATCCAGCTGGGAGCTACCGTGGACTATGCGATCCTGATGACTACCCGCTATCACAAGGAACGGGTGGTGAACCGGAAGACGAAGAAGGAAGCAGTGGCAATCGCCCACAGAACTTCCATCAAGTCCATTATCATAAGCGGAATCAGCTTTTTTGCTTCCACTTTTGGTGTGTGTGTATATTCCAGCATCGATATGATCAGTTCCATCACGACGCTGCTGGCCAGGGGGGCGGTGATCAGTACCTTAGTGGTGATCTGTATCCTGCCTGCCATGCTGACATTGTTTGATAAGGTGATCTGTAAGACCACCTGGGATATGAGAAAAATAGATTATTAAGAAGATAGAAAGGAAGATGTGTTATGAATCGAAATCGTAAGTTAAGCAGAGTAGGAAAAACAATCGTATCAGGTCTTGTGGTGACCAGTCTGATCCTCGGAAATGGTACCATGATTCAGGCAGAGAAGGTGACAAAAGAAGAATCCGTATATGTGAATGCCGATGCCGATGGAGACGCAGAGAAGATCACCGTATCGGACTGGTTGAAGAATGCGGGAATTAATGGTACACTAAAAGATAAGTCAGAATTGAAGGATATCACTAACGTAAAGGGCGATGAGACCTTTGAACAGAGCGGGGACGGCGTGAACTGGAATGCCGGCGCCCAGGATATTTACTATCAGGGTACGACGGATAAGGAGCTGCCGGTGAGTGTAAAGCTGGTCTATGAACTGGATGGCAAAGAGATCTCACCAGAGGAACTGCCAGGAAAAAGCGGCGCCCTTAAGATCCGGGTTTCTTATACCAACCATTCCAGAGTGACAAAGACCATAGACGGAAAGAAACAGAAGATGTACACACCATTCTTTATGGCGACGGGGCTGATCCTGCCCACAGATAAATTCACCAATGTAGAAGTGGACGGTGGTAAGGTGATCAACGAGGGTTCCAACAATATTGTTGTAGGCTTTGGTGTTCCCGGTATGGCAGAGAGCCTGGATGTCAGCGGTGAGCTGGCAGAGAAGTTCCGGGAGGAATTTACCGTATCGGCGGACGTGACAGACTTTTCCATTGGAAACACCTTTACCTATGCCAGCGCCAGCCTTTTGTCAGACCTTGATCTGGAGGACAGCGATACATTTGAGGAACTGGATGAGAAACTGGAGACATTGACAGATGCCTCTGAAGAGCTGGTGGATGGAACCGATTCCCTGGCCGATGGCATCGAGGAACTGGAAAAGAAATTTGACACTTTTGCCAAAGGGGAAAAGGACTTAAACAAGGGAATCAATACCCTGGCAAAGAGTGGGAAGAAGCTGGAAAAGGGAGTGAAAGAGTACGTGACCGGAGTGGATGACCTGGCTGGGGGAGCCACTTCCTATGTGAATGGGGCAAAGCAGATCACAGATGGCAATAAACAGCTGTATCAGGCAGTGAAGGATATGCCTGGCAGTTATAAACAATTCTCAGAGGGAATCAAGCAGTATACTACAGCAGTAGATACGCTAGGGGAAAAGAAAACCGGGGATTCCTTGAAAGCTGGTGCAGCCAGTGTAGCTTCTGGCATTTCTACCCTCCATACCAATCTTTCTGCGCTGGAGAGCACCTATGACAATTACGATCAGCTGGTGAAGGGAATCCAGACACAGGCGGCACAGTGCAGCGATGAAGTACAGAAACAGACTCTTCTGGCATATGCCGAGAAATTGAAAGAGCTGTCTGAGGGACAGAAGAACAGTGTGTCAGCACTGGCGAAAGCCACTGATGGAGAAAGTGATCTGAAAAAGGGTGCCGACCAGGTATCCGGCGGAGTGAAGAAAATGGTAGATGGTGCACAGGCGGTCTCTGGTAAATCTGCTTCTCTGCGGGAAGCAGACGGAAAGATGACCTCCAGTGTCAGTGCACTGGCGGCAAATATTGAGAAACTGAAAAATGGCAGTGAAAAGCTCAGCCAGAATGACCGTAAGCTTCTGGCGGGGGCTAAAAAACTTCTGAAAGCTGGAAAGTCTGTCAGAAAAGGAAGCAGACAGCTGATCTCTGGCGCCGGGGAACTGAAGAAAGGCAGCGGTAAACTGGATAAAGCAACAGGGCAGGTTTCTGATGGAATTGGCAGACTGGGAGACGGCTCTCAGGAGCTTCTTGATGGAATGAGGAAGTTTGACAGAGAGGGAATCCAGGAGATCAACAGGATCTATGAGGAAGATTTTGAAGGACTGAAAGACCGGCTCTCTGCCCTGCTGGATATCTCTGAGGAATACACGAACTTTACCGGTATTGGTGATGGAATGGACGGGGAAGTGAAATTCATCATTGAGACAGAGGAGATCAGCAACGATAAAGAAGAGTAACGCATGACCACAGAAGGAGATGGGTACCATGGGAAAACTAGATGAAAAGAAAAAGCAAAAGCGAGAGGCGCTGCTGAGCGCCGCCTATGACCTGTTCACCTCCCAGGGTATCTTCGATACTTCCATCTCGGATATTGTCAAGAAGGCAGAGATGGCAAAGGGAACATTTTATCTTTATTTTAAGGATAAATTTGATATCCGCACCGCCCTGATCACAGAAAAAGCCGGTAAGCTGTTTTCTGTGGTGAGGGAGAAGATGCGGGACAAGAGGGAAGGCAGTCTGGAGGAAACGGTGATCCGGCTGGTGGATATCATCATCGATGAACTGGATGCC
Source organism: uncultured Eubacterium sp. (assembly GCA_910585745.1). Classification (GTDB taxonomy): domain Bacteria; phylum Bacillota; class Clostridia; order Lachnospirales; family Lachnospiraceae; genus Eubacterium_F. The sequence continues at coordinate 21,041 of CAJUFM010000031.1, forward strand.
GACAAGCGGATGCTGGAGTTTATATCCAAGAATCTCCGATGGGGCATATTTCACAAGGTGATCCTGGAGGGAGGCAATGAGGTCTCGGACAGTTTCTATGACTGGTACAACGAATTGATCCAGAGCTCAGGAAGAACCTTCCGTAACCATGAGCTGATGATCTATATGATCGTGGAACTGGTAAATTCCACCTGCTACAATGTGATCCTCTATCAGGAACCAGTAGGACTGGATGAACTAAAAGAGGAACTGGCCCTCCTGATCCCGGTTATCATCCGGAATCAGGAAGTGGATGCCTGAACGGGGTTTGTTGACTTTTTCTATCGGATGGCTTATACTGTGACATATGATATCTTACGTATGGAGCTGCCTGGGCATAAAGATGCTGGCAGTGTCTCCGGGAGAAGAAAGGTCAGGTAGAAATAATGGTTTCAACGTTTAATATGGTTCTTATGCTGGTATGTGTGGTCGTGGGTATTGCCGCCGCAGCAGTTCCTTATTTTATGATCAGCAGGAGGTCCAGTGCACTGGAGACAGGACTCCCGGGAGCGGTCGGATACGGTGTGCTGGGCTATGTCTGGCAGTATATATTGTATATATTTGGAGGCGGGGTGTTTCTTTACAGACTTCCTTTTTGGAGGAGCATGAATGGGACAGCACAGGCGATTATTCTGAATATACTGCTTACGATCCTTACTACCCTGTGTACGGTGGCTGCTTTGTACTGGGGCATTTACCTTACAAATCAGAGGAAAATATCCATTTATCGCAGTGCCACGGTGGGGATTGGTTTTGGATTAGGTAGAATCGGACTGGATCTGATCTATCCTTACTGCCATAGTTTTTATCTCGCCCTTCAGATTAACGGGGGCACCTATCATGGAAAGGAAGAACTGAAAAATTCTATTATATCTACTACCTCTGCCAGTATGGTTTCCGGCACCTATAAATGTGTGCTGATGTTGGTGATCGTGCTTGATATTGCTCTTATTATGGGAAATTATTATATTTCAGAGAATAAAAAAATGGCATGGATCTATCCACTTGCTGTATATGAAGTGATCATGCTTTTGAATGCCCTGCCACGGCTTATGTTTGGGAACCGGGAGATCGTGGCTGAGGTTGTGGTCATTGTCATATATACGATCTTAGCCGCTGTTGCCGGAGTGGATATTTATCATTGGTTTAAGACAGGGCGGATTGAAGGTTTTGAATGGATCTTCCGGTTCAGGGACGGCAGAAAAACGAAGTCAGTGTGATGGCTCGATGGTCAGATCTGCGCTGTGGGGCTGGTCAATGGTGCCTGGGCTAAGATATGGGGGCGAAGAGTAAATGGAACGTTTGGAACAGCAGTTTGATTTTTTTCAGGAGATTGATAAGGAAAAATTGATCCAGAGGCAGAACTATCTCACTAATGGGGAGAGGAAAGAAAACGATGCGGAGCATGCCTGGCACATGGCGGTTATGGCGGTGCTTCTTAGCGAGTATGCCAATGAGGAGATTGATGTATTAAAAGTGGTTACCATGATCCTGATCCATGATATTGTAGAGATTGATGCGGGGGATACCTATGCTTACGATGAAGAAGGGAAGGCGACCCAGCGGGAACGGGAGTTAAAGGCAGCTGATCGGCTGTTTGGCATACTGCCGGAGGATCAGAGGAAAAAGTTTCGGGGCTTATGGGATGAATTTGAGGCGGCAGAGACGCCAGAAGCGAAGTTTGCCCGTACTCTCGACCATATCCAGCCATTAATGCTCAATGCTGCCTCGGAAGGGCGGTCCTGGCGTGAGCATGATATCCATCTTTCCCAGGTGCTGGCGCGCAATGAAAAGACGGCAGAAGGTTCGGAGAAGCTTTGGCAATATATACTCCAGAATCTGATACAGCCAAGTGTAGAAAAAGGAAATTTGAAAGAATGAAATTGAGGCTTGATAAATATTTGGCAGATTTCACGGAGCTGACCCGCTCCCAGGCAAAAAAGGAGATCCGGGAGGGGCGGGTACAGGTAAATGGTGAGACGGCAAAGACAGGGAATGACAAGGTGGCATTCTCTGATTCTATTTTATGGGATGGCAGGGAGATCCGGGGGCAGCAGTACCAGTATATTATGTTGAATAAACCGGCGGGGATCATCTCATCAACAGAGGATAACAGGGATGAGACTGTTGTAGAATACATAAGAAAGCGTTCTCCAGCGGGGATGAGATCCGATCCAGAGCAGGGACGGGAGGCTATTTTTCTGGCAAAAGACCTGTTTCCCATGGGACGTCTGGATAAGGATACAGAGGGACTTTTAATCCTGACCAACAATGGAGAACTGGCGCATCGGCTGCTGTCTCCCCGGCGCCATGTGGCTAAAAAATATTTTGTCCAGTTGGATAAGGATTTGGATACTACAGATGTAGAGAAAATGAGGGAAGGGCTGGATATTGGTGAAAAGCGGCTTACCAGTCCGGCAGTATTAGAGATCTTAACTCCCAGGGAGGCACTTCTTACCATAACTGAGGGAAAATTTCATCAGGTGAAAAGGATGTTTGCAAAGCTGGGAAAGACCGTGACCTATTTGAAGCGGGTGGAGATGGGTACGCTGGTGCTGGATGGGAGTCTGGCTGTGGGAGAGTGGAGATTTCTCACAGAAGAGGAGATCCAGGATTTAATCAATATATATGAAAATGGTGATCAGGATGGCTAAGAAAAAATATTATGGGGTAAAAGTGGGAAAGACGCCGGGCGTCTATCTGACATGGGAGGAATGCAAAAGTCAGGTGGAGGGATTCTCTGGCGCGGTGTATAAAAGTTTTCCCGCGCTGGCAGAGGCAGAAGAATTTGCCGAAGTACATAAAGTGAATGGAGTTGCGCGATCAGTGGAACCGGAATTTCCGGAATGTAGGGAAACAGAGCCAGAGCAGCAGCCGGGAGAGGCAACAGAACCGGAATTTCCACCTGGGGGGGCAGTCGCTTATGTGGACGGAAGTTACAATGTGGCGACAGGTGAATACAGCTGCGGAGTGGTTTTTTTATATGAGGGCGAAGAGACACATATCGCCCAGAAGGGAACGAGTGAGGAGCTTGCCTCTATGAGAAATGTAGCGGGAGAGATACTGGGGGCGGAGCTGGCGATGCGAAAGGCAGTGGAGATGGGGATCTCCAGCCTAAATATCTATCATGATTATCAGGGGATCGCTTCCTGGTGCCTGGGGGAGTGGAAGACCAATAAAGAGGGAACCAGGGCGTACAAAGAATATTATGATTCCATCCGTCGGGAGCTGAAGATCCGGTTTGTAAAAGTGAAGGGGCATTCTGGTGACAAGTACAACGATCTGGCAGATGAACTGGCTAAAAGTGTGATCTTTTGATTTGTACGTTTGTCAGTCGCATCTTTTTTTACATTTCCTTAACATTATCTTGACAGATAATTCAAGATTTTCTGTTATAATAAGGCTGAAGGATGTGATATATTGAATAATATCTTAAGTCGTTTAAATACAAAAAAAGATGGGGAAGTGGAGTTCATCGATGTAGTCAGTGAGGAGGAAGCAGAGATGCTCCTGCCTTTGATGGCGGACGATCTGAATATGGAAAAGCAGTACCGGCAGATCATGTTTTTTTATGAGGCGGGGATTCAGCAGGTGACAGCAAAGCTGGAGATCCTGAATAAAGAATTTCAGTACTGCAATGACCGGAATCCCATTGAAAATATTAAGAGCCGGGTAAAAACTTCGGACAGTATCATCGGAAAGATGAAGAAAAAGAGACTGCCTCTTACCATCAGCTGTATGATGCGGAATATTTATGATGTGGCGGGAGTACGGGTGGTGTGTCCTTTTATCTCCGATGTGTATCATGTGGCCAGGATGCTGATGAATCAGACGGATGTGGAAGTGATCCGGGTGAAAGATTACATAGAGACGCCCAAGGATAACGGATACCGCAGCCTGCATTTGATCCTGATGGTGGATGTGTTCTTTTCTGACCAGATGCGAAAAGTCCCTATTGAGATCCAGCTGAGGACCATCGCGATGAATTTCTGGGCGAGTACGGAACACCAGCTGCGTTATAAAAAAGAAAAAGAGTTTACCCAGGAGATGCACAAGCAGCTCAAACGGTGTGCGGACCTGATGGCGCGGGCGGACCGGAAGATGCAGAGGCTGGCAGAGAATCTGAGTGTGGAATAGGCTGATTATGCTGTGAGGAGGGGTGTCTCAAAGTGATAAAACTTTGGGACACCCCTTTATGCTTTCTGCTGTCTCCTACAGCCGGTTTTTTGCTTCTCTGCAGAACTGGATCTGAGAGGAGACCGGCGCTTTGCCCCGGCGCTCTACTTTTTTATAGATGCCGCCGTAGATATCTACCGGGCTTCCTTTTTCTTTGTCGATCACGTCGTCTGGCTGGAGAAGATGGGCTTTTTGGTTGTCGGCAAGCTGGAGATCCAGGACATGCACGATCTGTTCTTTGAGCTTTTCGTCCTCCACCGGGAACAGGATTTCCACCCGTTTGTCAAGGTTTCTTGGCATCCAGTCCGCACTTCCCATATAGATCTCAGAATCTCCGTCATTTTCAAAATAATAGATCCGGGAGTGTTCCAGGAAGGTGCCCACGATGGAGCGGACGCGGATGGTCTCGCTCATGCCCTTAATGCCCTGTTTGAGGCAGCAGATTCCCCGGACGATCAGGTCGATCTCCACGCCGGCTGCCGAGGCATCGTAGAGGGCTTTGATGATCCCCGCATCGCACAGGGAATTCATTTTAGCTATGATCTTTGCCGGTTTGCCCTTGAGGGCATTGTCACGTTCCCTCTCAATCAGCGCTACAAATTTGTTGCGCAGCCAGATCGGCGCCAGGGAGAGCTTATTCCATGCCAGCGGCTCCGAGTAGCCTGAAAGCATATTGAATACAGCGGTGGCGTCCTCACCATAAGGGCGTTTGCAGGTAAAGATTCCCATATCTGTATACAGCTTTGCGGTGGAGTCATTATAGTTTCCGGTGCCGAGATGGACGTAGCGGCGGATGCCGTCCTCTTCTCTGCGGACTACCAGGGTAATCTTGCTGTGGGTCTTGAGTCCCACCAGACCATAGATGACATGGCAGCCTGCTTTTTCTAGTTTTCTTGCCCAGACGATATTATTTTCTTCGTCAAAACGCGCTTTCAGCTCCACCAGCACCGTGACCTGTTTGCCGTTTTCTGCGGCCTGGGCCAAGGAGGCGATGATCGGTGAGTGGCTGCTGACGCGGTACAGTGTCTGTTTGATGGCGAGGACGTCCGGATCCTTGGCAGCGAGGCGGACAAAATTCACCACGGGGTTGAAGGTCTCGTATGGGTGGTGAAGGAGGATGTCACCTTCCTGTATCTGTTCAAAGAGGTCCCTGTCCATATCGAGATTTTTGGGGGGTTGGGGGGTATAGCGGGGTTCTTTTAGGTGGTCAAAGCCTTCCATTCCATACACTTTCATGAGAAAGGTCAGATCCAGAGGTCCATGGATCTTGAAAATATCTTCCTCTTGGATCATCAGTTCTTTTTTCAGTATTTTTAAAAGTCTCTTGTCGATGCCCCGCTCCACTTCCAGCCGGATCGCCTCTCCCCACTGACGTTTTTTCAGCTGTTTTTCAATTTCGATCAGAAGATCAGCTGCCTCGTCCTCGTCGATGGTCAGGTCGGCGTTTCTCATAACCCGGTAAGGGGTGGCAGCCAGAACCTTATAATTAAGAAATAGTTTCTGTATGTTTTTTTCAATCACCTGCTCCAGCAGAAGGATCGCGGTTTCTCCTTCTTTTTCCGAGGGCACCGTTACGATTCTTGGCAGTACGGAGGGAACCTGAACTGTGGCAAAATCGTAGGTGTCTTTCTGCTTTTTGTCCATCAGAAGCGCCGCGATGTTCAGTGATTTGTTGCGGATCAGCGGAAATGGGCGGGATGAATCCACGGCCATCGGGGTAAGCACCGGATATACTTCTTTGAGAAAATAATTATCCACATAGGCTGCCTGTTCTTTTGTCAGATTCTCATACTGGGTGATGATCTTCAGCCCCTGGCGTTTCAGGGAAGGAAGAAAAGAACGGTTATATATGTTGTACTGGGATTCCACCAGCTCATGGGTTCCCTGGGAGATGGTTTCCAGCTGCTCCTTTGGGGTGAGCCCTGCGATGTCCTTTTTTGTGTATCTGGCGTGAACCATATCTTTTAATGAAGCGACGCGGATCATAAAAAATTCATCCAGATTGGAAGCTGTGATACTCAAAAATTTGAGACGCTCCATCAGTGGGATGGATTTGTCCTTTGCCTCGGAGAGAACACGGTAATTAAATCCGAGCCAGCTCAGCTCTCTATTGTAAAATTTGCTCATGATCTATCCCTCTTTTCTTTTATTTTTCTTTTTCAGCACCGGACGGATCCCGAAGGCTTCTTCAAACACATCGGCTTTCCGGTGAAACAGTCCTTTCTCTAATGTAATGTCTGCCATGGTGTAGGCGACGATGTGCAGGGAACTATCCTGGAGTGTTACCCCTACCTGGCGGATCTTCTGGGAATTGCTCTTATCCAGGACATTTGCCAGCTTGAGGATGGCGCACAATTTTACGATGGTGATGTATTCATCCCGGGAGATATCGTCTCCGATCTCTTCAAAGGGAGGAAAATATTCGCTGTTGTAGCGCACGATATTTGCTACGATCACGCGCTCTTTGTGGGAAATGCCGATGATCTCAGTGCTCATGATGATCTTATAAGAATTTTCCCTGGTCTGCTCCATATTGACATATGCGCCGCAGCTGTGGAGTATGACACCGATCTGCAGCAGCAGCCGTTCCCTTTTGCCCAGACCGTGGAGTTTCCGGATGCTGTCAAATATTTCTAGTGCTAGATAGGTGACATTTTCTATATGATTCATGTCCGTGTGATAGCGCAGGGCAATGTTTTTCGATGTGGTAAGGATGTCCCTGGTAAAGTCGTGGCCGGAATTGATCCGTTCTTTACGCTCGGCATATTCTGCCACCATGCTGTCACAGAGGTCGATGGCTGACATGTAAATATCTTCACATTTGGTCAGGGCAGCAATCTTTTTTAAAAGGAGGACCGTGGGTGCCATCGCCTCATTTCCTTCGATGCCTGGCAAAAAAGCAGAATTTATGCTGGCTAATTCTTTTTGCGACATAAGCCCTGTAAAATCTGCATATCTTTCCTTAAGCAGCTGTTTGATCTCAGGAATCTGATCCCCTACTGTGATGATGTGGGGCAATTTCTGGTTATCTAGATACATCCGGCAGAACTCAGTAAGATCCTTGTTCATGTACTCGGAGATCAGTTCGTTGAAGCTGAAGATCTCCGGCTCAATGGTGTGAAGGAGTTCCCGGATCCGGGAGGAACCAAGTTTCAGGTTCTGGGTGAATTCCAGGGTTCCCCGGTGGAACAGGGACAGCTGTATACTACCCGCCCGGATATCTACGATCAGGGCGCTTTTGTCGATGAGTTCTGAGAAGTTCTTTTCTTTCAGGAAGACAGCTTTAAAATATAAAAAACGCTCTTCGCTGTTGCTCAGGATCTTTACCTTGACATCTGCCTGCAGCTTGATCTGGTCTAGGAGGACCAGCTTATTGGACGCTTCCCGCAAAGCATCAGTGCCATAGGCATGGTAGGTGGATACCTGGTATTCCTGCATGATTTTTTTGTAATCTCTTAGTACCCGGCAGATCTCTGACATGGTCTGGTAGGAAACCTGGCCATGGGAGAATATCTCTGAGCCTAAGGACATTTTGTGCCTCAGATGAGTGAGTTCGCGGATGCCATGGGCTTTTGACACCTCATAAATCTTCATGGCAAGTTCTCCGGAACCTACATCGATGGCAGCGTAGGTATTTATCGCCATATTTTCTTCTCTCCGTTCCTTATATTTAGTAATTCTATTATACGATTTTTTTGTAAAAAACACCAGTAAAAACATAGAAAAAAGTACATTTTTTTGTGGATTATGCAAAATCAGAATACTTGCAAAGATCAGGATCTTATAATACAATAGACAGGTAAGACTGCAGAAAATGAAGCAGGTTGTCTGCGGTGGAATGGAGAACATAAGATTGAAGACAAGTGATTTTTATTTTGACCTGCCAGAAGAGCAGATCGCCCAGGATCCTCTGGCAGACCGCAGCGCTTCCCGGCTGATGGTCCTTCACAGGAGGACCGGGACTATCGAACATCGGAAATTTACGGATATTGTGGAATACCTGAGACCGGGAGACTGCCTGGTGAGAAATAATACGAAAGTGATACCTGCCAGGCTGTTCGGAACCAGAGAGGATACCGGGGCGGTTATCGAGTTTTTATTGTTAAAGCGTCATGAAGATGATGTGTGGGAGACCCTGGTAAAGCCAGGAAAAAAAGCGCGGACCGGAGTAAAGGTGGTTTTTGGTGAGGGAGAACTGCGGGGAGAGATCGTCGGAGTTCAGGAGGATGGCAACCGCCGTATCCGCTTTTCTTATGAGGGGATCTTTGAAGAAATACTGGACCGCCTGGGACAAATGCCCCTGCCTCCATATATTACCCATAAGCTGGAAGATAAGAACCGTTATCAGACCGTATATGCCAGGTATGACGGCTCTGCGGCGGCACCCACAGCGGGACTGCATTTTACCGAAGAGCTCTTCCAGGAACTGGAGGAAAAGGGGGTATCGGTGGCAAACGTCACCCTCCATGTGGGGCTGGGGACATTCCGGCCGGTAAAGGTGGAAGATGTGGCAGAACACCATATGCACTCGGAGCATTATTTTATTGAGCCGGAGGAGGCAGAGAAGATCAACCGGGCGAAAAAAAATGGAGGGCGGATCATCTGTGTGGGAACTACCAGCTGCCGTACCATTGAGTCCGCGGCGGATGGGGACGGAGTTCTGCGGGCAGCAGAGGAGAATACAGAGATCTTTATTTATCCCGGTTACCGCTTTCAGATTATGGATGAGCTGATCACAAATTTCCACCTGCCGGAATCTACCCTTTTGATGCTGGTTTCAGCCCTGGCGGGGAAAGAGTTTGTACTGCGTGCCTATGAAGAGGCCGTAAGAGAGGGCTATCGTTTTTTTAGTTTTGGAGATGCCATGTATATTACAGAGTAATGGAAGGAGAATCAGAACGTGAGGGAAAAGAAACTGCTGTTTGTATACAATCCCTGTGCCGGAAAGGGAACGATGAAAAATAAGCTTTCAGATGTGATCGAGACCTTTATGAAGGCAGAGTACGAGGTGACGGTCTATGCCACCCAGCGGGAGGCTGAGGCCACAGAGATCGTCGTGGAATCGGGAAGGGATTATGACCGGGTGATCTGCTCTGGCGGGGATGGGACGCTCCACGAAGTGACTCAGGGACTGATGCAGATGCCCCGTGAAGAGCGGCCGGTGTGCGGATATATTCCTACGGGGACAGTAAATGATTTTGCGAAAGGATTGAAGCTGCCCATGCGGATCAAGCTGGCAGCCAGGGTGGCGGCCAGGGACAAGGTGAAGCCGGTGGATATCGGGCTCATGAATGGGCAGTGCTTTACTTATGTAGCAGCCTTTGGGGCATTTACTTCGGTGTCCTATGAGACGCCCCAGGCCTTTAAGAACCTGCTTGGTAAAACGGCTTATATCCTGCAGGGCATGGCCCAGCTTGGAAATATCAAGGCGTACCATGCAGTGATCCAGGCGGATCAGGAGACGGTCGAGGATGATTTTATCTTTGGCATGGTGAGCAATGCCAGGAGCATCGGCGGTTTTTCTTTCTTTAAAAAGGGAATGGTGTCCCTGAATGATGGAAAGTTTGAGGGAGTATTTATCCGGAAACCGAAAAATCCACTGGAACTACAGGCCGTATTAAATTCCTTTGTGACATTGAAACCCAATGAGCAGATCCTGGGTTTCCACGGAAAGAATTTTTCGATTTTATCGGAGGAGGAGATTCCATTTACACTGGATGGGGAGAACGGAGGAAGTTTTCAGAAAACGGAGATCCAGTGCTGCCACAATGCCATTGATTATGTGTGGGGATAAAATGACTTATCTTTGCCAATATTTGGTCAAGAAACTGTCAAATTCATTTTTTATAATGTGTTTTGTAAATTAGAAATACTCAAACAGGGAGGAACAATCATGATAAGAAGACATTTAAAGAAAGTATGTATCGGTGTCTGCGGTATGCTGATGGTTCAGATGATCGCAGTAACACCTGTAAACGCAGAGGCACTTCCAGCTCCGACGCCTGCACAGGTAGAGACGAATACGGTGGTGATCCCAGAGGGAACTACATTTAAGACAGCGATCCCAGATGATAATTTCCGTAAATTTATCAATGAGACCTATTTTGAAAAAAATGCGAAGGACGATGATAAGTTTACTGCAGAGATGGCAGAAAAGCTGCGTGATATCACTGGGGTACTTGATATCAGCGGAAAGAAGATCGTAAATCTCAAAGGCATTGAGTATTTCACCGGCATTACAGAGCTGAATGCTTCCTATAACAATCTTCAGCTTGTAGATATAACTCAGCTGACAAAGCTGGAAAAGATCAATGTATCCTACAATGACCTGACTCAGTTTACTTATGGTAAAGATAACGCTCTGAAAGAGATCAGCTGCAGAAACAACAACCTTGCTATTCTGACTCTCTCCGGCATGACCAGCCTGGAGACGCTGGACTGCAGCAACAACAAGCTGACGATGCTGAATGTGGCAGGTCTTTACCAGCTGGTTTCACTGGACTGCAGCAACAATGATCTGACCAGCCTGGGACTGGATGGTCTGGTGGCACTGGAACGTGTGTACTGCGATGGCAATGCCCTTCTGACACTGAATGTGTCCAGCCTGAAAAACCTGAAGGTTCTGGAAAACCGTAGAAGTGAGATCACACTGAAAGTTCAGGCAGTAGGAGCGGACTGTGGCGTAGTTCTTCCCACAGGAGCAGAGGCTCCGGCGAACATCTCCAACGGCGGTGCTTATAATGCTGCCAGCAGAGCGATTCTTTGGGATAAGATCACAGGGGTACCGGCATCCTTTACCTACACTTATGTTATTCCGGGCACTCTTCAGAGTGTAACTGTAACAGTTAACGTGGACAAAACAGATTTTGTGGATAAATCTGTGAAACTGGGTAAAGTTGACACACTTACAGTTGCCAGCTCAGGCTACAATAAAGTGAAGCTGACCTGGAGCGGCGTGGATGGTGCGACAGGATACCGTATTTATCGTTCCACATCCAAGACCAGTGGATTTACAAAGATTAAATCCGTTACAACCAATTCAAAAGTTACCTATACAAACTCGGGAATTTCATGCGGCACCCAGTATTATTACAAGGTGCGTGCATATCGTCTGATCGATGGCAATTATTACTTTGGAGAATACTCCAGCGTGGTTGGCGGCAAACCAGTTCCGGCAAAGCCAGGTTCTGTGTCTGTGGCAAAATATAACCGTACCAAAGTAAAACTGTCCTGGAATAAGGTGGCAGGTGCAAGCGGATACCGCATTTACCGCTCCAAATCCAAGACCAGTGGATTTTCCAATATCAAGACGATCACTTCTGGCTCTAAGCTGACCCATATAAAGAAGACGACACGTAATGTAAAATACTATTACAAGATTCGTGCTTACAAGACGGTGAATGGCAAGAAAGTCTGGGGAACCTATTCAGCAGTAAAAGCTAAGACTCTGAAATAAGGGGACTAAGTATACCAGATACCGCCATTGAGCTGGTGTGCCAGAACAAAAAATGAGAACTTACGCGATTGCAGGAGTGTAAGGGATAGAAAAACGTGGAACATGCCATGAGAACAAGGGGCTGTCGCACTAACGATTAAAAAATCGTGAAGTGACAGCCCCTTTTTGTG
>CAJUFM010000032.1 GCA_910585745.1 uncultured Eubacterium sp.
CACATCTTCTGTGGGTTTGTGCTGCGCTGTTTTTTGTTCTTTACCGCGTCAGCGAATATTATCTTATCAAATATATTTCACATTGTCAACACTTTTTTAAAAGTTTTTTTAATTTTTTTCAAAATAATCTGAATATGGTTAAATTTCGTCCTTTTTCAACGAGGTTTCCCCTTTTCCATATGATCTATACATGCGGATTTGAATCTTTTTTTCTCTAAGTGACAAAAGTTACTGAAATAAAATTTCTTTTTTGTTATTATAATGATATAATAATGATCGGAGGTATTTGCATGAAAAAGAAAGCATTTGTTGATCAAAAACTATGTGTGGCATGTGGCTCCTGTCTTAAAGCCTGCAGAGCAGGGGCGATAAGCATCCCAAGAGGTGTATTTGCCGTTATAGACAGTGTGAAATGTATCGGCTGCGGTATGTGTGCGAAAAAATGTCCCGCAAGCATTATTACAATAAGTGAGGTGAAATCCGATGAATAAGAAAAAATGGTACGATTATTTGTGGATCTTTTCCACCGTCTACCTTATCCTTGGCTTTTTTAACATTTTGTTCGCCTGGCTTGGACTGATCTGCTTTTTCACACCACTTGCAATTTCCCTAATCAAAGGTAATAAAGCATACTGCAATAAATACTGTGGAAGGGGCCAGCTTTTTTCACTGCTTGGTGGAGGATTCGGGCTTTCGCGCAATAAAGATATTCCAAAATGGATGAAATCGCCATATTTTAGATACGGGTTCCTAATATTTTTTCTGACAATGTTTGGTATAATGATATGGAATACATACCTCGTATTTGCAGGGACAAAAGACCTGAAACAAGCAGTCACACTGCTTTGGACATTTAAACTGCCATGGCAGTGGGCATACCGCGGAACATTTATTTCTCCAGGTGTTGCACAGTTTGCTTTTGGTTTTTACAGTGTGATGCTGACATCAACCATTCTTGGTCTTGTTACAATGGCACTTTTCAAGCCGCGTTCCTGGTGTGTCTATTGCCCAATGGGAACCATGACACAAATGATATGCAAAATAAAAGCACATAATAAAGATTAAACATCCGGGAGGTGCATACGTTGCAATATATAATATCTTTTTTAGAGGGCATTATTACATTTATTTCACCCTGCCTCTTGCCTATGATCCCGATTTACGTATCTTATTTCGCAGGCGGAGGAGAGCGAAGCCAAAAGAAAACTTTTCTGGGTGCATTAGGGTTTGTACTGGGATTTACTTCCATTTTTATGGCACTCGGCGCTTTAGCAGGAACACTTGGCAGTTTTCTAAAACAATACCAGACTGCTGTCAATATTATCTCCGGACTGGTGGTAATATTTTTTGGACTTAATTTTCTAGGTGTATTGAAACTGTATCTATTCAAAGGGATAACAAAGACGGTCCGCACCGATAATATGGGGTTTTTCTCTTCAATACTATTCGGAATGATATTTTCTATAGGCTGGACACCCTGTGTAGGCGCTTTTTTAGGCTCCGCCCTTATGCTTGCTTCCCAGCAGGGACATGTCCTTGAAGGAATATTTATGCTTTTTACCTATTCCATTGGTCTTGGAATTCCCTTTATGTTAAGTGCTGTTTTGATTGACTATCTGAAATCTACATTTGATTTCATAAAGAGACATTATAAAATCATTAATCTTATCAGCGGAATCTTCCTTGTCCTCATCGGTGTGCTGATGGCAACCGGGACTCTGGGATGGTTTCTTGGATTGCTGAGTTAGGAGGCTCTATGAAAAATAAGATAACTGTATTGGTTCTGATCTCGGTTTTCATTTTATTAATTGGAGGATCTTATGTGTTGTACAATTACTTAAGTCCGAGTATTTCTTCTGACAAAATGACAACACAGGACGAGGCTGAGAATAACAGTGAAACTTCACAACAGGAAAAGGAACAGGAACCTGCCCCGGATTTTACAGTTTTTGATAAAAATGGTAAGGAAGTCAAGCTTTCTGATTTTGCTGGAAAACCTGCGGTTGTTAATTTCTGGGCCAGCTGGTGTGGACCATGTCAGATGGAGATGCCGGATTTTGAAGAAAAATATCGCGAACTTGGCGGCGAGATCAACTTTTTAATGGTCAATATGACAGATGGTTCACGGGAGACCGTTAAAATTGCATCCGCTTTTATTGAGAAAAAGGGTTATACCTTTCCCGTATATTATGATACAGAATCAAATGCTGCAATTACTTACAATGTTTATTCTCTGCCTACCACCTATTTTATCGATTCCAGCGGCCATGTTACTGCCCAGACAACCGGCGCTATCGACGGTGGGACATTGCAAAAAGGCATTGATATGATAAAAAAGGAAGGGTAACTACTGATTAAATCGTTGTTCTGTAAACATATAGTTCCAATTGAGCAAATCTCCATAAAATAGAGATTTGCTCAATTTTTTAAGGAATTTGCATAACGTTTAAAAATCTGCTCTATTTCCTTCTCCTCCATTTTCAGATCCCTTGGAAAATCATCGCTGATATCGCTATCATCATTATCTTCTCCAGGATAATTCACCGCTCCCTCCCGCAATTCTATAAAAGAATTCTTTTCCGGTATCAGCTCTCTTTTCTGTTTAAGATATTCATCCGATGAAATACCAACCCACTTTTTTTGTATATAACGACGTGTAACCAAACACTCCTCAAGGTCAGCATCCGACAGAAATCCATCTTCGCATTCATGGTCCTTAAATTTGCCGTCAGTATAATCACGCTCCTGATCCACTTCCAGATCTAAAACATCATATACACGGAGACACTGATCTTCGCTTTTGATCTCCTTTACATACCCATAAGTCCCATTAGCATTCCCCTGAAGTAAATACATCTCCTTCAGCAAATACACTTTCTTTTGCTCAAAATCTGCAAGTACCTGTGTATAATTGGAAACCCTTGCCTGTTCGCCTCTCTCATCTAAAAGTGCTTTTATTCCGGTACCGTCAAAATAGTAGTAGGTAAAATATCCTCCCATCGAACCCCCTGAATGGTGTAGAACACCCAATTCTGGTACATTATCAAAGTTCAGATCAAGTAAATAATAACCTTGAATCGGAAAATCATGATCTGGTTCAATATCCGCATTAAGAAGAAATTCCATGTATGCTTTTACATATGCCGGTTTTTCATCCTCATGTATGGCCTGCCCCGATACTGCCTGACCGGATGCCGTCCCTGCAGTCATTTTGGATGTATCCTTTCCCAATGCCATTTTCTCCGCGAATTCACCGCCGCATCCTGAGAGCATGCTAAGTGCAAATATACACATGCACATAATATATATAGCCTTTTTCATTCTCATTCCTCCATTCCACTTGACGGGGAACACAATTTCTGCTTCTCTTCCTCATAAAGGGACATAAAAGCTGAGCGGTTTTCATTATAGAGTTTTTCTAATATAAAAGGTAAATTTGTTATACCATGTTGTGCACTGTAGTCTTTAAAAACATTTGGTATGTATTGATAAATATTCTCTGCTATCTCTATCATATGTTCAATGTCATTCCCGTCAAAATCTATAAGCTTTTTCTCCGTAAATATCAGCAAACGCACATAATAAGGTCCGCCCTTATATCCGGGCTGGGCGCATATCCAATAAATTTTATCACGGGGAATGGCAGTTATTTTACCTATTTCTCTGATCAAAAGTACATATGAGGGAAGTATTGTGATCCTGTTACTGTACTTTTTTATGGTGTTGTGGTTCATGAAGCCTTCATACAATATTTTCCCCTCAGCAGCCTCTTTATTGATAATTTCTGCTGCTGCTTCTCTGGTATTCTCCTCAAGGGGAAGGATAAGATTTCTGCCATTTTTAGCAGGCAGTATAGATATTATCAGTTGGACTGCCGTACAAAACACCATTAACCCTGCCATAACAACAAATATAATAAACATCTTTTTATCATCCGGCTTACTTAAATCAATGGAATTTCCCACTGCAAAATAAAGAAATGCACAAATACAGGCAAAAACTAAAAATATGCCCAAAAAAAATTTACGCCGCCTTGAATTTCCTTTGATTGATTCCTGCTCCAGGTATTCTCGTACCATATAGTATATTCCTCCCAGTTTAATTTGAAATTATCTTCTTACTTTTACTGATAAATCAATGCTTTTTCTTAAATTACTTTTTTCTCAGTATAACACATTTCCACAAGAAATGAAGCATTATTTATAAAACCTTAAAATTGATAATCTGGAAGAAACTTTCAGAAATCCCGGCTAGGTATTCAAAGGTATTCAAGCCGTTAAAAACGGCTTTACTTTTCTTGATACAAAAAAAGAGCAAACCTCTATAAAATAGGGATTTGCTCACTTTTTCAAGTGCATTTTCAATGCACTTTGTAAACGGAGAAGGAGGGATTTGAACCCTCGCGCCGCGCGAACGACCTACACCCTTAGCAGGGGCGCCTCTTCAGCCACTTGAGTACTTCTCCAAATTCCTGAAAATAATTTTCTTTATTCAATTTCAGTGCATGGATAATTCTAACAGATTATCGTCTATTTGTCAACTAAATCTTCTCATATTCTTTCACTGCAGTTTCATACAAATTATTTCCCATACAATCGATTACTGTAATAACAGGAAGATTCTCCACCTCCAGCCTGCGGATGGCCTCTGTTCCGAGATCATCATAAGCGATTACTTCACTTTTCTTAATGCACTTTGACAGTAGCGCCCCGGCACCGCCTACAGCGGCAAAATACACTGCTGTATTTTTTTTCATAGAATCTATAACGCCGGAACTTCTTTTACCCTTACCGATCATACCTTTTAACCCAAGATCCAGAAGCGCAGGGGCATATTTATCCATGCGGCTGCTTGTGGTGGGACCAGCAGAACCGATCACCTGACCCTCCCGGTTTGGCGTCGGACCTAAATAATAGATCACCTGGTCTTTTATATCAAAAGGTATTTCCTCACCCTGTGAAAGTCCCTCTGTCATTCTTTTGTGGGCAGCATCCCTCGCAGTATATATTGTACCGGAGATATATACATAATCTCCTGCCTTCAGATCCTTCACTTTCTCATCTGTTAATGGTGTCTCGATATACTTATCCATATGTCCTCCATTTCTATGCTATACGCACAGCCCTTCTATAGTATTAACCCATATCCGGAAAATAATTCCTGGATCATATCATCATATTCTAAAAGTTTTTGTGCCTTTTTAATCCTTTTCTCAATTCTATTGTCGTATTGAAAAGAATGGATCATGTAACTCCATAGCTCTTTCATCTTAAATAAAACAGTTTTATCTCCATATAAGTTCTGCCTGTAGCTTTCATAAATCATATTATGAAATTCCAGCAGCTTCTCCTTTTTCATCACAGTTCCATCTTTGATAAGGCAGATCAATCCCGGATAACGTAAAATCCCTCTTCCAAACATCATAAAATTCAACTCAGGAAACCTGGATATAAGGGAATTATAATCTTCCTTTGTGAAAATATCTCCATTATAGCATACTTCCGTCCTGCTTCGGTTATATCCTTTTTCAAAAGCAGCAAGATCCGGCGTATTTTTATAATAATCCTCTCTGGTTCTAGGATGAATAATCAACTCATAAACGGGGAATTCATTAAATATGTCCAGCAGTTCATCAAATTCATCTGCCGTCTCCAAACCGATGCGCGTCTTAATAGAAATCTTACTATTACAGGAATCGTATATTTCATCCAAAAACACTCTCAAACT
Source organism: uncultured Eubacterium sp. (assembly GCA_910585745.1). GTDB lineage: Bacteria > Bacillota > Clostridia > Lachnospirales > Lachnospiraceae > Eubacterium_F. The sequence continues at coordinate 5,728 of CAJUFM010000032.1, forward strand.
TTCTTTCTCCGATAAAAACCCGGAACCCTTCTTTTTAGATACAACTGTCCCCACCGGGCACCCTAGATTCAGATTAACCTCGCCGTATCCCAGATCCTCCAGATATTCAGCTGTCTTTATAAATTGTTCGGATTGGTTAGTAAGAATCTGAGGGACTACTTTCATCCCCTGGTTATGCTCTGGAAGTACATCATTGCGCTCCCGTGTACGGCAGATCCTCTTCTGATTGGGGGATATAAATGGTGTAAAATATTTATCGATCTCTCCAAAGCATGTTTCATATGCATTCCGAAACAGATAACCCGTGATCCCTTCTAATGGTGCCATATAATAATTCATAAATTCCTCTAATTCTGTTTTCTCACAATCTTATATTCATCATCACTCTGATAATAGGGACAGCTTTTATAAGAAGTATTCATAAAACGGTACATCTCGTCTTCATCAAGGTTTACCTGGCACTCACCATATCCATCTTCGTCAACCAGATAAAAAGAACAAAATTCGCAGTTTGTGACCATTGACACATCCCTTTCATCATGTATTTGATACCTATTTAATTAAAATATGTTTTTCCTCTTTTGTCAACCCTATTTTACAACACTAAGGATATACATAATTCTACCTCTAATTTTATAAAGCGTACTTTTTAAACTTCATATTTTTGTCAAAATAAATTGACTATAAGATAAAATGATGATAGAATAATCTTAGTTGTATCAGTGTTAAAAAAGTACACTTTTTTGAATGTAATTTGCATATACATAAATTACAGAAAACTTATTTTAAGGAGGAGTCTCAAAATGGTAAAAGAGAAAAATCTCGCACTTTGTATCATTCTTTCTATCGTTACCTGTGGTATTTATATGTACTACTGGATCGTATGTCTGACAGATGATACGAACGAAATTGCAGGAGAACCAGAAGATACTTCTGGCGTAATTGCATTGGTTCTGACAATCGTGACATGTGGAATCTACGGTTTATATTGGGCATATAAACGTGGAGAGAAAATTGACAAAGCGCATCAGCTCAATGGTGAGGCAGCTTCCAATGGTGGAGTTCTTTACTTGATTCTCTATATCTTTGGTGGTATCATTGCCCTTGCTTTGATCCAGAATGAGGTAAATAAATTTGCTCAGTAAAAAACGAAAGACCTTGGGCATATTGCTTTTGATCGGTGTTTTTTATGCAATCATTGTGCGGTATACATCTTTTTGTATACCGTGTTTTTTTAACATGATCACCGGTTTAAAATGCCCAAGCTGCGGTGTTACCCATATATTTCTCCACTTGATGAACTTTGATCTGCCCGCTGCTTTTCATGCAAATCCTTTTCTATTTGCCACTGCTCCGATTCTTTTATTGATTCTGATCTTGAATATTTTTTGTGATATAAAGATAAGAAAAAGCCCTTTTACAAGGGCTTTGACAATAACATACCTGATCAGCCTTGTGATCTGGGCTGTAGTCAGAAATATCATTCATATTTAATCTAATTATATTACCCGCCTGATATGCCGGTTTACATGGCAGCATATATTGATGGCTACCGGCATACCGGCGATATGAGTTGGATATGTTTCCACATTGACGCCTAGTGCCGTTACTCTTCCTCCCAGACCCCCAGGTCCTATGCCAAGCTGATTGATTTTTTCCAGCATCTCATCTTCTAATTCTCTTACATACGGAATATCCGAAGATTGATTCAGATCTCTTGTAAGAGCCTTTTTGGCAAGAATGGCACTTTTTTCAAAAGTACCACCGATTCCTACTCCTACTACAATGGGTGGACAGGCGTTGGGTCCTGCAAGTTTTACTGTCTCCAGTATCGCATCTTTGATCCCTTCAATGCCATCTGCCGGCTTCAGCATATAGAGACGGCTCATGTTCTCACTGCCAAATCCTTTAGGAGCTACGGTAATCTCTACCTGATCCCCTGGAACAATCTCATAATGGACCACACCAGGTGTATTATCTCCAGTATTCACTCTGTCCACTGGATCTTTTACCACTGATTTTCTGAGATATCCATCTTTGTAACCCTGGCGGATCCCTTCATTTACTGCATCTTCGATAAACATTCCTTCAAAATGTACATCCTGGCCGACTTTGAGAAATACGACAGTCATTCCGGTATCTTGACAGATTGGAATATTTGTTTCAGATGCGATATTCATATTTTCTTCCAGCTGTCCGAGAATCTGGCATCCCAGAGGAGATTCTTCTTTTTCCTTCCCTGCCAGGATCGCTGTCTTTACATCATCAGAAAGGTGGACATTGACCTGCATGCACATCTCTCGGATCTGAATTACAATTTCACTGGTATTAATGACTCTCATCGGTTTCTTCTGATGCCTCCTCTGATTCATTTTCCTCGGAAGTTTCTTCCTTGCGTACTTTTGCTATACTTGCCACAACGATATCTTTCGTGTGATCAAGATTCATCAGCTTAACACCTGAAGTAATACGTCCCAATATAGAGATTCCACTTACCTCTATCCGGATAATGATCCCTTCATTGGTGATAAGCATTACTTCCTGGTCTTCGTGAACCGCCTTTGCACCTATTACATTTCCTGTTTTTTCAGTTATTTTATAACATTTTACACCTTTGCCGCCACGATGCTGAATTCCAAATTCTTCGATACTTGTCCGTTTTCCCATTCCAAACTCTGAGACAAGAAGAAGTTCTTCACCCTGGGTATTAAGCTGCATCCCAATTACTTCATCATCAAAGGAGAGGTTCATTCCCCGGACTCCCATGGACGTTCTTCCTGTTGGACGGACATCTGTTTCTTTAAACATGATACACATACCCTGTCTGGTGACAAGAAGAATATTTTTTTCATCATCTGTAACTTTCACTTCGATCAAGTCATCATCCTCTCTGAGATTGATCGCCTGCAGTCCTGTCTTACGGATATTCATGTACTCGGTAATGGATGTCTTTTTTACCAGTCCATTTTTTGTCGCCATAAACAGGTAGGTGTCTTCTTTATACTCTCTCAGAGAAATAACCGCCGTAATTTTTTCTTCTGGCAGAAGCTGAAGCAGATTAACAATAGCAGTTCCCCGGCTTGTCCGGCCGGATTCTGGAATCTGATATGCCTTGATCCGGTATACACGTCCCTTATTTGTAAAAAACATAAGGTAATGGTGGGTCGTCGCCATAAAAAGATCTTCAATATAATCTTCATCTATGGTCTGCATACCTTTTATGCCTTTACCGCCTCGATGCTGGCTCTTGAAATTATCTATGGTCATGCGCTTGATATAACCCATATGAGTAAGAGTTATCACTGTATTCTCTACCGGAATCAGATCTTCCATGGAAATATCAAATACGTCAAATCCAATGCTGCTTCTTCTGTCATCACCATATTTATTTGAAATTAATGTAATTTCCTCTTTAATTACACCAAGAAGAAGCTTCCGGTCTGCCAAAATCGCCTTATATTCACCGATCTTCTTCATCAGCTCTTCATATTCATTTTCTAATTTCTCCCGTTCCAGACCTGTCAGTGCACGAAGCCTCATATCGACGATCGCCTGGGCCTGGACATCATCCAACCCAAATCTCTCGATCAATCTCTCCTTCGCAATAGGTGTACTCTGGGATCCACGAATGATCTTGATCACTTCATCAATGTTATCCAGCGCGATCAACAGACCCTTTAATATATGAGCCCTCTCTTCCGCCTTGTTCAGATCATACTGAGTACGTCTTGTGACAACCTCTTCCTGATGTTTGAGATAGTAGGTCAGCATCTGAAGAAGATTCATCACCATAGGCTGCTTATCCACAAGGGCAAGCATATTTACACCAAAGGTATCCTGCAGCTGGGTATGTTTAAAAAGCTGATTGAGCACTACATTCGGATTGACGTCTTTGCGCAACTCTATACAGATACGCATACCTTCCCGGTTGGACTCATCTCTCAGCTCCGTAATACCATCTACTTTTTTATCCTTATGGAGTTCAGCGATTTTTTCGATCAGCCTCGCTTTATTGACCATGTAGGGAAGCTCTGTCACAATAATACGGTTCTTTCCATTTGCCATAGGCTCAATATTGGTTACCGCTCTCACGCGGATCTTCCCTCGACCCGTGCGGTAAGCTTCCTCAATACCGGAACGGCCAAGAATAGTAGCTCCAGTAGGAAAATCTGGGCCTTTTATAATATCCATTACTTCATCAATAGAAGTCTCCCTATCTTCTTCCACAATGTTATCAATGATCTTCAAAACACCACTGATCACTTCCCTGAGATTATGGGGAGGAATATTAGTTGCCATACCAACCGCAATTCCTGAAGTACCATTTACTAGCAGATTTGGATATCTGGATGGAAGCACAACAGGTTCTTTTTCTGTCTCGTCAAAGTTGGGATCAAAATCAACGGTATTTTTGTTGATATCTGACAACATTTCCATGGATATCTTACTTAACCGCGCCTCAGTATAACGCATGGCAGCCGCCCCATCTCCGTCCACGGAACCAAAATTACCATGGCCATCCACCAGTGGATATCTTGTGGACCACTCCTGTGCCATGTTGACAAGTGCTCCATAGATAGAAGAATCACCATGTGGATGATATTTACCCATTGTATCACCGACGATACGGGCACACTTACGATGAGGTTTATCCGGCCCGTTGTTCAATTCGATCATCGCATAGAGAATACGACGCTGTACTGGCTTTAAACCATCTCTTACATCAGGAAGCGCCCTGGATGCGATAACCGACATAGCATAATCAATATAGGAATTTTCCATTGTCTTTCTGAGATCGATCGGTTTGATCTCATCCAAAGAATCAATGTCTTTGTCAAAAATATTTTCATCCATGCTCTTCTACATTCCTTTCCTAAATATCCATCGTGGCAAATCTTGCATTTTCTTCGATAAATTCACGTCTCGGCTCCACTTTATCCCCCATCAGGGTAGTAAAGGTAAGATCGATCTCAGAGGATTCATCTTCGTTCATCGTTACCTTCAAAAGAATTCTCTTTGCAGGATCCATGGTAGTATCCCATAACTGTTCCGCATCCATCTCACCCAGACCTTTGTAACGCTGGATGCTGTTATTGCCATCGCGTCCCAGTTCTTCCAGTTTCGCATTTAATTCTTCATCCGAATATACATAATAGGATTTTTTACTTCTATCGATCTTATAAAGCGGTGGCTGGGCAAGGTATACATATCCTTCCTTGATCAGATCCGGCATAAAACGATAGAAAAATGTCAATAGAAGGGTAGCAATATGCGCCCCATCTACATCGGCATCTGTCATGATGATGATCTTGTGATAACGCAGCTTATTGATATCAAAATCATCAGATATTCCCGTACCAAAAGCCGTGATCATTGCCCGGATCTCATTATTTACAAGAATTTTGTCCAGTCTTGCCTTTTCCACATTCAAAATCTTTCCACGCAGCGGCAGTATTGCCTGGGTTGCACGGTCTCTCGCAGTTTTAGCGCTTCCTCCGGCGGAATCTCCCTCTACGATATAAATCTCACAATTTTCAGGATTTTTATCACTGCAGTCAGCAAGTTTTCCTGGCAGAGTAGTAGCATCCAAAGCAGTCTTTCTTCTTGTCAGATCTCTTGCTTTTCTTGCTGCCTCTCTCGCTCGCTGGGCAAGGATCGCTTTATCACAGATCATTTTTGCCACAGAAGGATTTAATTCCAGGAAAATTGTCAGCTGTTCCGTGACAATGTTATCCACAGCTCCCCTGGCTTCACTGTTACCTAGTTTCTGTTTCGTCTGCCCTTCAAACTGGGGCTCCGGAATTTTAATACTGATGATCGCCGTTAAGCCTTCTCGTATATCATCACCGCTTAAATTTGGATCATTTTCCTTTAAAAGTTTCTGTCCTCTGGCATAATCGTTAAAAGTCTTCGTCAGTGCATTTTTAAAGCCGGCAAGATGAGTACCGCCTTCCGGGGTTGTAATATTATTTACAAAACTGTAGCAGTTATCAGAATAGGAATCATTGTGCTGGAATGCAACTTCCACATACACATCACCTTTCTGCCCTTCACAATAGATGATATCCTCATAGAGAGGATCCTTGTGACGGTTAAGATATTCCACATATTCCTTTATTCCGCCTTCATAATAAAAAGCTTCGATCACCGGCTCTTCCTGACGGTCGTCGTGAAGAACGATCTTTATTCCCTTGGTAAGAAATGCCATCTCACGAAGACGGTGTTTCAAAGTATCATAATCAAATTCTGTCGTCTCAGTAAAAACTGTTTTATCCGGTAAAAATGTAACCTTCGATCCACGCAGGTCAGTCGTTCCCATCTCTTTCAGATCATACATTACCTTACCGCGTTCATAGCGTTGCTTATAGATCTTTCCATCTTTGTATATTTCTACCTCTAACCAGTCAGAAAGGGCGTTTACCACCGAAGCCCCTACACCGTGAAGACCGCCGGATACCTTATATCCGCCGCCGCCAAATTTACCACCTGCATGAAGAACGGTAAATACAACTTCCACTGCCGGCCTTCCCGCTTTATGATTGATGCCAACGGGGATACCGCGTCCGTTATCCAGTACAGTGATTGAATTGTCTTTGTTGATATGTACATCAATGACATCACAAAAACCAGCAAGAGCCTCATCAATTGCATTATCCACAATTTCATACACAAGATGATGTAGACCTCTCTCCGACGTACTTCCGATATACATTCCTGGTCTTTTTCTTACGGCTTCCAGACCTTCCAGAATCTGTATCTGGTCAGCACCATATTCAATCTTTTCCTGATTCTCCATTTTTTCTCCGTCCTTCCTCAATTTCAAAGGTTTTTTGAATATTAATACCATTTTTAACAAACTCTTCCAGACCAGTACAGGTTATGATGGTCTGTATTCCTTTTATATGCTCCAGAAGATAATTTTGCCTCTTGCGGTCCAATTCTGACAAAACATCGTCCAATAACAAAATCGGTTTCTCCCCCGTTTTTTCTTCTACAATCTGTATTTCAGTCAATTTGAGTGACAGTGCTCCCGTTCTCTGCTGTCCTCTTGAACCAAATTTTCTCAGATCCTTTTCTTCTGATAAAAAAGAAAGATCATCCCTATGGGGACCTGCATGTGTCGTCTTTTTAAAAATATCCTTTTGTTCTGATAATATCAGTTTCTGGCTGAATTCTTCTGAAACAACATTGGGCTCATAGATCAGCTCAATATCTTCTTTTCCACCCGTAAGCCTGTTATGGATCTCTTTGATATAATAATTCAGCTTATCTACAAATTCTTTTCGTGCCTGAATAATATATGTACCATATTCTACCAATTTTGAATTCCATATATCAAGTGTGTCCAATAAATCAGAATTTATACAAATTTGTTTCAAAAGTTCATTTCTCTGTTTCAAAACACTTTTATATTTTGTCAGATAAAACAAATACATCTTGTCCAGCTGACACAATTCCATATCGATAAAACGTCTTCTTGCCTCCGGACCATTCTGAATAATGGCAAGATCTTCTGGAGAAAAAAATACAATACTGGAAACCCCCAGCAGTTCACCGCTCTTCTTTACAGGAATACCATCCACAGCAATTCCTTTTGCCTTGCTTTTCTTTAAATGAACATCTATTTTATGGTGAATTCCATCCTTTTCCACGAACATCCTCAAATGGGATTCCCCACAGCCAAGACGGATCATCTCCCGGTCTTTGCTCCCTTTGTGGGAACGGGTTGTGGAACAAAGATAAATTCCCTCAAGCACATTTGTCTTTCCCTGGGCATTGTCCCCAAAAAGTACATTAGTCTCTGGGTCAAAAACAAAGACTTCCCGCTCATAATTACGAAAATTCATTAATTCCAAAGAATTTACGATCATAAACTGCTTACCTTCACCTGTTGCCCTTCCATACCTATGATGTCGCCAGAACGAATCTTTTTTCCCCGGCGTAGTTCCGTCTCTCCGTTGACAGAAACAATGCCATCTTCGATCATAAACTTTGCTTCCACGCCGGAACTGGCTAATCCAGCAAGCTTCAATGCCTGCCCAAGCTTAATGAATTCATCTTTAATAAATATTTCTTCCATCACTGTCTCCTTCCATCCTGTCAGTTATCAATAAGATTTACCGGAAGGATCAGATAAATATATGAATTATCATCCCGGATAAAACATGGTGCTTTCGCATTAAACAGATACAAATTTACCTCTTCTTCATCGATCACACGCAGTACATCGATAAGAAATTTAGGATCAAAAGCAATCCTCAGATCCTTTCCTTCTTTTTGTATCCCTATATTTTCATCCATGGAGCCAATTTTCGTATTCATCTCCATTTTGATCTCATCGCTTTTTACATTCATTATGACCGGCTTATTTTCTGCTTCCCTCAAAAGAAGAGTAGCGCGGTCGATACAATTCAAAAGTTCTCTTTTGTTTACTGTGACCTTTGTCTCATAATCATTGGTCAGCATTTGGTTAATATTATAGAAATTTCCTTCGATGAGCCTGGATATGATGATGGTTTTCCCAAGTTCAAAAAGAACATGATTTTTAGTAAAGAAGATCTCCACCTCATCCTCCATGCCGCCTGTTAGAATCTTACTTACCTCACTGAGAGTTTTACCTGGAATAACTGCTTTGATATCATCATAGCTTTCTTTCAGCTGAATCTTCCGGATGGAAACACGGTGAAGATCCAGGGAAGCAATCTTAAATTCATCTCCATTGATCTCAAAAAGCTCTCCGGTAAGGATTTTATTATTTTCATTGTTTGAAATAGAAAAAATGGTCTGCCGTATCATTTCCTTTAAGGTAAACTGGGAGATCACAATCTTCTTTTCTTTTTCTATCTTAGGAAGCATAGGAAATTCTTCGTGATTTTTTCCTGACAGGTTAAATTTAGCCTTTCCGCAGAACAGAAGAATGTTTTCATTGCTGTCAGATTCAAAATATATATCTTCATCCGGCAATTTTCTAATGATCTCAGAGATCATTTTTGCATTGACAAGAATAATACCCTCTTCTTCTATATTTGCAGAAAGTCTCGTCTCAATTCCTAAAGACATGTCATTAGTCGTAAGTTTTAATTCATCATCCGCTGCTTCGATTACAACACATTCCAGAATGGGCATCGTGGTTTTTCCTGGTACAGCTTTCAATACGATATTGATTGCTTCATTGATGTCAGACTTATTGCATGTGAATTTCATATTGTGAATAACCCCTTTCAAGTTAAAGTCATAGTAAATAATAAGTATATTTTAGTAATATATAGTATTAAGAGCTGTGTTTTTGTGTAAAAGCTATATAAGCTGCCTTAATCTTAGCCTTTTATGTAAGGATAAGCTCTGGTATTTATGCTGGATAAAAAGTGTATGTTGTGTAAAAAATAATTGTAATAAAAATACAAATTTATTATATACACATGATATCAAGTGAAATTAACAATTTTTCTCAAAGTTATCAACGAAACTTTAGGGATTGATCTTTTTTCTTAAAATATCGATTGTATTCTGGAGACTTTTATCAACCTTTAACATTTCTGATATTTTGTCGCAACCGTGGATAATTGTAGAATGATCCCTGTTTCCTAGCTTTTCTCCAATATCGGTTGTGGATAAGTCTGTGAATTCTTTACAAAGGTACATACATATCTGTCTTGGAAAAGCGATGCTCTTTTGCTTTCTTTTCGACACAATGGCATCTTCTGCCAGATTAAAATGATCTGTCACGATCTTATTGATAAAGTCAACAGTGATCTCTCTGGCATCATCCGGACGAATGATATCCTTTAACGCATCCTCCGCCAGATCAAGTGTGATCTCTTTTCGATGGAGCTTCGAGGAAAATATAACCCTTTTGTAGGCACCTTCCAGATCTCTTATATTAGATCGGATATTGGTGGCGATATAGCTGAGGATCTTATCATCTAGTTTTACTGATTCATTTTCCTGATAATTTTTAAGTATTGCCATACTGGTTTCATAATCTGGCGGCTGAATATCAATAGGAAGCCCAGAATTAAACCGGGATCTGTAACGTTCATCCAACTGATCCATGTCCCTTGGGGGCTTATCACTGGATATGACGATCTGTTTATTTGACTGAAATAATGCTTCAAAAGTATTAAAAAATTCGATCTGAGTCGATTCCTTCCCAATGATAAACTGAATATCATCGATCAGGAATACATCGATATTACGGTATTTTTTACGAAGATTTGCCGTAGCAGCGGTATCTCCTTTTTTCTTATTTGTACGGATAGCTTCAATCACCTGGTTCGTAAAATCTTCACTGGTAGTGTAAAGTACGTTGAGCTCAGGGTGATGTTCTATGATATGTCTGGCAATCGAGTGCATGAGATGTGTTTTGCCAAGACCAGGTCCACTATAAAGAAAAAGTGGGTTGTATACTTGTGAAGTCGGAGCTTCTGCCACAGCGACAGCTGCTGCATGAGCCATCGAGTTACTCCGGCTCGTGACAAATGTATCAAAAGAATGTCCTGACTTCAGATATGGATATTTATCTGTGAGAGTTTCCTCCTTTATATAGGAAGAAACTGATTCACTTTTATAGATATAGCTTATTTCAATTTCTTCTCCAATTACTACTTCAATCGCAACTTTAATATGAACATTGTATCTGGATCTAAGAAGACTAATGCAGTCTCCCTGGGTTTCTTTATTAATTTGAAAGGTGATGACTCCGCCATCATAAGAGAAAAATTCCAGGGGCTCGATGAAGGTACGTATCGCCGGTTTACTGATATCGCTTTCTTCCATCAAATAGGCGATAATTTCGCTCCATCGGGCTTTTATCTTGTTTTCCATAAAAAAACCTGCCTAACTATTAAAAAATTGAAATAAGGGTATAAACATACAAATATATTCTACCTCAAAATCATAGTTTTTTCAATGGGCATTTGCAAATTTGTAATTTTATTGGAATATTTGCTTGACTAATTGGCAATTCAATACTATAATTAGGCTTGATACGGATTTAGTGTGGAATTGAATACAATGATATAAATCGTGAAGGAGGTGTATAGATATGAAAATGACATTTCAGCCAAAAAAGAAATCCAGAGCTAGAGTTCATGGTTTTCGTAAAAGAATGAGAACATCGAATGGAAGAAAGGTGCTCTCCAGAAGAAGAGCAAAAGGAAGAAAAAAATTATCTGCGTAGTGTAGTACTGTGCAAAGTCACATAAAATGTGTGGCTTTTTCTTCTCTTTATGAGGAAAGATCAGTGTTTGAAAGACTTGGAAAAAATTCTGAATTTCAAAAGGTTTACAAGACTGGTAAATCAAAAGCAAATAAATACCTGGTGATGGTACTGGTTGAGAGGGAGAGTGGTCCCAATCGTTATGGCTTTTCTGTCAGTAAGAAAGTTGGTAATAGTGTCGTGCGTCACAGAGTCACCAGGTTGTTGCGCGAATCTGTCCGTAGAAATGATGCACGTCTTGAAAGAAGTTATAATATCGTAATTGTTGCCAGAAACACAGCGAAGGACAAAAGTTTTGCTGAGATTGACAGCGCTGTGTGCCACTTGTGTAAATTACATGGAATATTAAAATGAAAAGGTTATTTTTATTTTTATTAAAGATATATCAAAAATTTATTTCTCCGCTGAAACGAACACCTACCTGTATCTATACACCTTGTTGTTCTGATTATGCTGTTCAGGCGATTAAAAAGTATGGTGCGGTGAAGGGTGGTTTTTTGGCTGTAAAAAGAATTTTGAGATGTCATCCATTTCACAAGGGTGGTTATGATCCGGTGCCATAATGGCTTCTGGTCAGATCCTGTCTGCTGGCGTAAAATATGGAGGTAAATAAGATTGGAAATTCTTTATCAACTGTTGGGCTGGATCATATCCGGTATTGACTGGTGTGTATTCCATGTATTTGGGCTGCACAACATTGGTTTGTGTATTGTGCTGTTTACGATCATCGTATATACATTAATGATCCCATTAAATACAAAGCAGCAAAAGTCTTCCCGGCTTATGAGCAAGATAAATCCTGAAATCCAGGCCATTCAGGCAAAATATAAGGGAAAAAAAGATACTGAGTCAATGACAAAGATGCAGACTGAGACTCAGGCTGTATATAATAAATATGGTGTTAGTCCCTTTGGAGGGTGTCTGCCGCTTTTGATCAGTATGCCGATCATGTTTGCCCTGTACGGAGTGATCCACAAAATTACGGATTACGTTCCTTCTCTAAAAGGGACTACAGGATTTCTTGGATTGGATGTATCCCAGACACCGACAGACTATGCTAAAGTTACCAAACTGGCTTATTTGATTCCAGTTCTTGCGGTAGTATTTCAGTTTATCAATACAAAAATGCTTCAAGTAAAGGAAACAAATAAGAACAAACAGCAGGATTCCATGGCAGCAAGTATGAAGATGATGAATTATTTTATGCCTTTTATGTCTGGTATTTTTTGTCTTTCGATGAATATAGGTATTGGGCTTTACTGGATCACTAGTTCTATTTTCCGTATTGTGCAGGCATATTTTATCAATCGTCATGTGGACAAGATATCATTGGATGACCTGATTGAACAAAATAAAGAAAAAGCTGCCAAGAAAAATAAGAAGCGAGAAGAAATGTCAAAGCAGATGGAGATGTATTCCAAACAGAAGACGAGTTCCATTAAAACAGTAACAAATTATCAGAATACAGCTTCTTCTGATAAATCGGATAAAAAGATTCCTAATGTTGAAGTAAACAAAGATATTGAACCAGGGAGTATTTCCGGGTATGCTCATATGTTGTCAGGAAATAGAAAAGATAAGTAATACAGCATTTTGACTGATTGGAGGAGATTGTTATGTCGAATTGGCTTGAAATTAGTGCAAAGACTGTTGATGAAGCATTGACGGAAGCGTTGATAAAGCTGGAGACAACAAGTGACCAGATTGAATATGAAGTGATTGAAAAGGAAAGCAGCGGACTGCTTGGTTTATTTAGTAAGCCAGCAAAGATCCGGGTCTGCAAAAAAGAAAGTGTAGATGATAAGGTCAGGAACTTTTTAGCTGATTTATTTGAAAAGATGGAAATTGAAGTAGAGGTAGTTCTTGATTATAAGCAAGAAGAAGGAGTTATTGAAATAGAGCTCAAAGGGAATGAAATGGGGCTTCTTATTGGTAAGCGGGGACAGACTCTGGATTCCATTCAGTTTCTTACTTCTCTTGTGGCGAATAATAATAGAGAAGATTATGTTAAGATTAAAATGGATACTGAAAATTATCGTGAAAGAAGACGTCAGACTATCGAAAACCTTGCCAGAAATATTGCTAGTAAGGTAAAGAAAACCCGTAAACCGGCGTATCTTGAGCCTATGAATCCTTACGAGAGAAGAATTATTCATGCAGTACTTCAGAATGATAAGTATGTAGAAACATATAGCGAAGGGGAAGAACCTTTTCGCAAAGTTGTCGTGAATATTTCCAAGGAGTATGCAGATATGCCTCCCCGCAGAAATAATTACCGCAGGAGAAATAATTACAATGGTCATGGTGGTGGTAATTACAGGCGGAAACCATATAACAAAAATTACAGACGAGATAATAAAGATAATTTTGAATCAAATAAAGAAAGCGAATAAATATTATCTATGGCAGCCAGGCGGCGCCAATCCGAATCTGCCATGAGGCGGGTTTAGATTGGTGCCGTAGCTTTTTGGGGGGATCTTATGTTTTATGATGATACTATAGCAGCGATTGCTACAGCTTCCTTGAGTGGAGGTGTCAGTATTCTTCGCATTAGTGGTGAGGAAGCAATTGCTGCATCAGATCGTATTCTGCAGTTAAAAAATAAAACATTAGCGGAGTGTCAGAGTCATACAGTTCATTATGGCTTTGTAGTGGATGAAAAATTACAGCGTCTGGATGAAGTGATTGTTCTTCTAATGCGGGCACCTAATAGTTATACTAGGGAAGATGTGGTAGAGATTCAGTGTCATGGCGGTGCTTTGATATGTCAGGAAATTTTGGATCTTATTTTGAGACAGGGTGTACGTATGGCAGAGCCTGGTGAATTTACAAAACGTGCTTTTTTGAATGGCAGGATTGACTTGTCCCAGGCAGAAGCGGTTATGGATCTCATAGAATCCAAGAGTCGATATTCCATGGAAAGTTCTATGAGTCAGTTAAAAGGAAGCGTGAAAGAAAGAATTGTTAAACTGAGAAACCGGATTTTGGATGATGTTGCATTTATTGAAGCGGCATTGGATGATCCGGAACATATATCCATGGATGAGTTTGAGAATCAATTTATTAAAAATCTGAATGATTGTATCTGTGAATTAAAGCAGATTAAAGATAATTATAATAATGGACGTATGATCAAAGAAGGGATTCAGACAGTAATCATTGGGAGACCAAATGTTGGAAAGTCTTCTTTCTTAAATAAGATACTAGGAGTTGATAGGGCAATTGTTACAGATGTTCCTGGAACTACAAGAGATACTTTGGAAGAAGATGTGAGATTGGGAGATCTGCTTCTTCATGTGATCGATACTGCTGGAATTCATGATACTGAGGATGTGGTAGAAAAGATTGGGATAAAAAAAGCGTTGGAGAGTATGGACGCTGCTGATTTTTGTATCTTGTTGATAAATGGAAGTGAAGATTTGACGGAGGATGATATTGAACTGATGAGAAAAATCTCTGATCTTCCGGGAGTTATTTTATTAAATAAAAATGATCTTTCTGAGAAAATTGATTCTAGTACTATATCTGAATATACGGAAAAGAAAGTAATTTCCTTTTCAGCAAAGACAGGGGACGGTTTAATAGAGTTGGAAAATTATGTAAAGGAACAGTTTTATTTAGAACATGTCTCTTTTAATAACGAGATTTATATAAGCAATGAGAGACAGAAGCAGGCAGTAGAGGAGAGTTATGTCAGTTTGATGAATGTAAAGGAAAGTATGGAATTAGATTTGGGCGAAGATTTTTATACCATAGATCTAATGAATGCCTATGAACAGTTAGGACAGATCATTGGTGAGAGTGTGGATGATGATCTTGTGGATACGATTTTCAAGAAGTTCTGCATGGGTAAATGATTAAGGAGTATTTACAATGGGAAAAAAGATGGAGAAATATTTAAAAGAAGAGTGGGATGCTGTGGTGGTAGGTGCTGGTCATGCTGGTTGTGAGGCAGCTCTTGCCCTTGCGCGCCTCGGATATAGTACTGCGTTATTTACAGTTAGTGTAGACAGTATTGCTATGATGCCCTGTAATCCAAACATTGGGGGTTCATCAAAAGGTCATCTCGTGCGGGAGATCGATGCCCTTGGCGGAGAGATGGGAAAAAATATCGATGCTACATTTATTCAGAGTAAGATGTTAAACCAGTCTAAGGGGCCTGCAGTTCATTCGCTCAGGGCTCAGGCCGATAAAAAAAATTATAGTCAGTTGATGCGGGAGAAGCTGGAGAGCAATGAAAATATTTTGGTAAAACAGGCAGAGGTTACAGAACTGATTGTAGAAGACGGCAGAATTAAAGGTGTTAAAACTTATACGGGAGCAATCTATGAGTGCAGGGTATGTATACTTTGTACTGGTACTTATCTTAAGTCCAGATGTATCACAGGAGAAGTATCAGTTCACACGGGACCAAATGGTTTGATGTCTGCCAATTACCTGTCAGAGTCATTAAAAGAACATGGAATAAAATTAAGACGTTTTAAAACAGGAACTCCAGCCAGGATTGATGGGAATACTGTGGATTATACAAAGATGGAACCTCAGTTTGGAGATGAAAAGATAGTTCCTTTTTCTTTTACAAATAAGGCTGAAGATCTGGAACGGGAGCAGGTGAAATGCTGGCTTACTTATACGAATGAAAAGACTCATGAAATTATTCGAGATAATCTGGATCGTTCGCCATTATATTCTGGAATGATCAAAGGAACTGGTCCCAGGTATTGTCCTTCTATAGAGGACAAGGTGGTAAGATTTGCAGATAAAAACCGACATCAGGTATTTATTGAACCAGAGGGGTTGTATACTTCAGAAGTGTATATTGGTGGAATGTCCAGCTCTCTTCCTGAGGATGTCCAGGCAGATATGTATCATACAGTCCCAGGACTGGAACATGCCAGGATAGTAAGAAATGCCTATGCTATAGAATATGATTGCATTGATTCTTTGGAATGCAAGCCATCATTGGAGCTTAAGAAAATAGATGGTGTTTATAGTGCTGGCCAGGCAAATGGCAGTTCCGGATATGAAGAAGCGGCAGCCCAGGGACTTATGGCAGGCATCAATGCGGCTAGAAAGTTGCAGGGGAAAGAACCTGTTATCTTGGATCGTTCCCAGGCATATATTGGAGTTTTAATTGATGATCTGGTGACAAAGGGTACAAATGAGCCATACCGCATGATGACTTCCAGAGCAGAATATCGTTTGCTTCTTCGTCAGGATAATGCAGATCTTCGTCTTACTCCTCTTGGTTATGAAGCTGGTTTGATTGATGAACAGAGATATCAACATTTGTTAGAAAAGGAAGAGATGATAAAAGACGAGATTAATAGAATTAAGCATACTTCGGTAGGTGGAACAAAAGAAGTTCAAAGTCTCCTAGAAGAATATAAGAGTACACCTTTGGTTAGTGGAATTACTTTGGCAGAATTAATCCGTCGTCCTGAATTATCTTATGATGTAATTTCTAAAATAGATGTAGAAAGACCTGCATTGCCAGAGGATGTTTGTGAGCAGGTAAATATTAATATTAAATATGAAGGTTATATTGTAAGACAAGAAAAACAGGTCAGACAATTTGTAAAGTTAGAGAAGAAAAGGATACCTGATAATATAGACTATTCTCTGATAAGTAGTCTTAGATTAGAAGCAAAACAAAAACTACAAGTTATTAGGCCTGAGTCCGTAGGACAGGCGGCAAGAATATCTGGAGTTTCACCTGCAGATATTTCTGTTTTATTAGTGTATTTGGAAAATTATAATAGATAAATATGTTTCACGTGAAACATATTTAGAAATAGTAGTGTAGAGACCCACTCGAAAATGAGGATTATTATGAAAGAATTATTTTCTAATTATAATATTGAAGTCAATAATGAACAAGTTGAAAAATTTGATAATTATTTTAGACTGTTGATTGAATGGAATAAAAAAATAAACCTTACTGCAATTATTAATTATGAAGATGTAATTAAAAAGCATTTTTTAGATAGTATTCTTTTATTAAAGGTTTACTCTAAGGATTTATTTACTTCAAAGAATATTATTGATGTTGGAACAGGTGCAGGATTTCCAGGATTACCTCTTGCTATTATGTTACCAGATGCAGAGTTTACATTAGTTGATTCTTTAAATAAGCGTATTGAATTTTTAAAAGAAGTTATAGATATTTTAAAGATTAATAATATTACATTGATTCATAGCCGGGCAGAGGAACTTGGAATTAATTCTGATCATCGTGAAAAATATGATATATGTGTATCTAGAGCAGTAGCAGCTCTACCTTTGCTATTAGAATATTGTTCTCCTTTTGTTAAAAAAGAAGGAGTTCTATATATGTATAAGAGTCTGAAAGTGGAGGAAGAGATAGAATTATCAAAAAATGCATTATCCATATTGAATTGTTCTATTAATAAAAAAATATTACTGGCAAAGGAAGAAGACTTCCAACGATATATTTTGGAAATAAAGAAGGAAAATTTTACACCAGAAAAATACCCTAGAAAACCTGGTAAGGCAAAGAAAAAGCCGTTATAGTTGATAGTTAAAAAAAATCGGATTTTAGTTATTAAGTTAATATGTTTCACGTGAAACATATTAGTTGAATATAATTTGAAATTTTAATATTTTTCTATAGAAAATCATAAGGATTGATGATATAATAGAAAGGTAGGAGAAAAGAACGATAGAAAGTTGCATACAAGATAGTATGCGGGAAGAGGATAAGAATGATGAGTCACAAAATTATTGCAATAGCAAATCAGAAGGGTGGTGTAGGTAAGACAACAACTACAATCAATCTTGCTGCTGCTTTGGCTGAAAAAGGTAAAAAGGTTCTTATGATAGATATGGATCCACAGGGTAATGGATCCAGTGGATTGGGAGTTGACAAAGATGAATTAGATATTACAGTTTATCATCTGATGATAGGAGCAAATTCTTTTGATGAATGTGTAAAGAAAAATGTATTAGAAAACTTAGATGTACTTCCAGCCAATGTTAATTTAGCTGGTGTTGAGATTGAGACTCTGGATATGGAAGACAGAAACTATATTTTATCAAAAGAAATAGAAAAGATTAAAGATTTATATGATTACATATTGATCGATTGTCCGCCTTCCCTTAATAGTTTGACTATTAATTCTATGACGACAGCAGATGCAGTTTTAGTTCCGATTCAATGTGAGTATTATGCTTTAGAGGGATTAAGTCAGCTGATCTATACGATCAATCTGGTAAAGGATCGTTTAAATCCAAGACTTGAGATAGACGGTGTAGTATTTACTATGTATGATGGTAGAACGAACCTTTCATTGCAGGTTATTGAAAATGTCAGGGAAAACCTGGATCATAGGATATATAATACAATTATTCCCCGCAGCGTTCGCCTGGCGGAAGCACCAAGTTATGGTCTTCCTATTAGTATTTATGATAGTAAGTCAACAGGTGCAAAAGCTTACCGGGCTCTTGCAGAAGAAATGATCGAAAAAGGAGATGAATAGAGATGGCGATGAAAAGGGGACTTGGAAAGGGTATAGATACGATCATTCCAAATAAAAATCTAGGACTGGATAATACAGCAGGAACAAAAATAAAGGCTGAGGAAACTATCGACATAAATAAGGTGGAACCGAACAAAGATCAGCCAAGAAAGACTTTTAATGAAGATTCCTTGATTGAATTGTCAGAGTCAATTAAGCAGCATGGAATTGTACAGCCTCTGGTAGTAACAAAGAGAGATGATTATTTTGAGATTATTGCCGGTGAGAGAAGATGGCGTGCAGCAAAGCTGGCAGGCCTCAAAAAAGTACCAGTTGTAGTTAAAGATTATTCACCCCAGGAAATTATGGAGATTGCTCTGATTGAAAATATCCAGAGAGAAGATCTGAATCCGGTGGAGGAAGCTATGGCTTATCAGCGTCTGATACAAGAATACAGCTTAAAACAGGATGAAGTTGCTGAGAGAGTATCAAAGAGCCGTACTGCCATTACAAATTCCATCCGGCTTTTAAAACTGGATGAACGTGTGCAGAGTATGCTGGTGGAAGAGAATATTTCCAGTGGACATGCCAGGGCATTGCTTGCCATAAAGGATAATGATGAACAGTATAATATGGCGATGAAGATATTTGATGAGAAGTTAAGTGTCCGTGAGACGGAAAAGCTAATTAAATCCCTGGGAAAAGAGAAGAAGCCGGGAAAGAAAAAGGAAGAACTGAAAAATGAATTTGTTTATCGGGATCTGGAAGAGAAGTTGAAGATGATCACGGGAACAAAGGTTACTATTAATAGAAAAACTGAAAAATCTGGAAGGATTGAAATCGAGTATTACACTCCTGAGGACTTGGAAAAGATCATTGGTTTATTAAATAACTAGAACACACATTCGATAGGAGAGATAAATATGTTTCGTTTAAGAGATTATGGAATTGAACCGGATATTGTTATTGTGAGCCTTGTAGCTGTCATTGCAATTATGTTGATATTACTTATCATCCTTCTCGTAAAGACAAGTGGACTTAAGAATCGGTATATGAATTTTATGGAAGGTAAAGACGGGAAGAGTCTGGAAGAGTCATTTCAAAAGAAATTTGAGAATATGGACTATGTAAATGAAGAACTGAAGAAGATTGACTGGCAGATCAATAATATTAACGAGAATTTGATGCATACTTATCAAAAGGTTGGTATTGTGAAATACGATGCATTTAAGGAGATTGGTGGTACGCTCAGCTTTGTTCTGGTACTTCTGACAAAGAATAATAATGGATTTATTTTGAATTCTATGCACTCAAATAGTGAAGGGTGTTATACCTACATTAAAGAAGTGAAGGGTGGAGAAGTATTTGTTACTCTTTCAGAAGAGGAGAGACAGGCATTGGAAATGGCAAAGACACAGTAGCCTTTGCCATAAAAATATATTGATATGCTTATGTTAGCAGATAGAGCGGTATTTATCTAAAATGCATAAAAAAAAGCCCTTACCCAGCAGTTGCAGGTCTGCCAAACAAGGACTCGGGAGTACGCCTTTGGGGGCTCGAACCCCAGACACCCTGATTAAGAGTCAGGTGCTCTACCAACTGAGCTAAAGGCGCTTATCTATAAGCTACAAGAGTTATTATATAATAGAATATGAAAAAAAGCAATAAAAAAAATCTAAAAAAAATCTAAAACTCAAAAAAAATGTAAATAATATAATTATTATATCAATTTTTTGTTGGTTTTGGTGCAGGAAGGAAATAAAATGGCTAAAAATTCAAAAACAAACAAAAAAATAAGAGAAACTTTGAAAGCATTGCTGGCAAATACAGGACGACTGATATTGATCGTGGCTGCCTGTAGCATTGTAATCGCCGTGATCATGCACTGGGAGAGTGTTTTGATAGAGTTAAGCCGGCTGGTCAAAGTATTGATGCCTTTTATACTTGGAATTGTGCTGGCTTTTCTGATCAATCCTCTGGTGGGAAATGTGCATCATCTGCTGAATCATTTTATTTTCAGGAATAAAAGACAGAAGGCATGTAAGTATACCAGTGTTGCTTTATCCTATTTGATCCTGCTGGGAGTACTGGCTGTAACGATAGTTTATATTGTTCCCCAGATTTCCGAGAGCTTAAAAGAATTAACCAGATCATTGGGCTATGGTTATAATTATGTGATAAATAACACCGCAGAGATTCAACAGAAATATCCATTTTTGCCCATGGAAGATATCAAACAGCTTTTATTGAAAGTAGTACCGGAAAATAT
Source organism: uncultured Eubacterium sp. (assembly GCA_910585745.1). Taxonomy (GTDB): domain Bacteria; phylum Bacillota; class Clostridia; order Lachnospirales; family Lachnospiraceae; genus Eubacterium_F. The sequence goes on from CAJUFM010000032.1 coordinate 26,693, forward strand.
TTTTGGGTATGGAACGGATCTGGCTAAGTTTGTATTTCCTTATCTGTACAACCTTTCTGCTTCTTTTATCAAAGGATTTATCGATGTTATATTTGGGATTGTAATATCCTGTTATATTATTCTGGATAAAGAGAAGATTTCCAAACAGATCAGAAGAATTATATTTGCATTTACCAATAGAAAACAGGCACCGGTTATTTGGGATACTTTCCGGGAATGTAACCATATCTTTAACGGATTTTTATATGGAAAGACCATTGATTCCCTGATCATTGGCATTTTGTCACTGATCGTTATGTCTGTGATCCAGCTTCCTTATGGACTGCTTCTCAGTGTGATCGTAGGGGTTACTAATATGATTCCATATTTTGGTCCATTTATTGGTGCTATACCAGGAGTTATCATTTATCTTGTGATAGAACCAAAATATGCGATAATTTATGTGATCATGATACTGGTTCTGCAGCAGTTTGATGGTTTGTATCTTGGACCAAAGATCCTTGGCGATCTCACAGGGATCAAACCTCTTTGGGTTATCTTTGGTATTACAGTGGGCGGTGCGTATTTTGGTGTACTTGGAATGTTTCTCGGAGTACCGACAGTGGCGGTGATCATGCATATCATCAATGTGATCATGGAAAAAAAGATTAAAAAAAGGATGCTGCAGGAATATAAAAATAATTAGTGCTGGCAGCATTAGCTGGGACTGAATACCTTTTGGCCCCAGCATTATTTTATATTTAGAAGGTTCATGATATAATGAGTGGACTCTGCAATCCTCTCGAAGGTTTTACAGAGCCCTGGTTTTCCGGAAAAAAAGTTGCGTATGATCCGGTGACAGTTTTTTTTCATATTTTAAACTCCTACATATCTTTTTAATATTATATGCGAGAGTTTTTATTGTGCGCAGCTACCAGACGGTGAATGGGCATTCCCTTGGAAGAAAATTTTTCTTCGTATTCTGTCATTACATTATCTGCTGCAAAAGAACTGTTGTGCAGATCATAAGTAATGTCCCTGAGACTCCAATGTTCCGATTCTTTAATGGTTTCAACAGAGTAGTCAAAAAGGCTGCGGTTATCTGTCTTAAAGCAGATAACACCGTTTTGATTGAGAATAATATCATAGGAAGCAAGAAACTGAGGCGAAGTCAGTCTTCTTTTGGCATGCCTTTCTTTTGGCCACGGATCTGAAAAATTCAGATATATCCGGTCTATCTCATCTTCATCAAATACTTCAATGATTTTTTTTGCATCCATTCGGATAAAATACAGATTGGGAAGATCTTTTTCCTGTCTCTTCTCAATGGCGCGGCAGAGTACGCTGGAGTACATTTCTATACCGATATAATTAATCTCCGGGTGAAGTTCTGCCAATGTATGGACAAATTTTCCTTTTCCCATCCCGATCTCGATGTGGATGGGGTGGTCATTTCCAAAAAAGGTATTCCATTTTCCTTTATATTCCCCGGGATCCTGAATTACATAAAGACTATTAGCGATGATTTCTTCTGCGCCCTTTACATTTCGTAACCTCATAGTGATCATTTTTCCTTTCTAAAAAGAGGTTCTGCCTTCTGCGGCACACAATATTTTATCAAAAATTTGTAAAAATGACAATATTATATTGGAAAATTTATAAAAATCGTGTATTATGGTAGTAGGGGATTTTATTAAATAAAAAATTGGTGGTGTTTTATGGAAGAAAGAAAAGTCAAATTTGTGCCGGTCAGCAATATTATTCCGGGCATGATCGCAGCAAATGATATTTGTAACAGGAATAACGAGCTTATCATTCCGAAGGATTCGGTTATTGATGGAGCTGGAATAACAAGAATAACTCTTTTTGAGATTATAAGTGTAACGGTATATGCGGATGATCCGCTGCTGCTACAGATCAACGAGCAGAATTTTCAGAATCAATTTGCATCTCAGGAAGAAAAGGAAGAGTTTATTGGATTCAGGAAAAATTATAATTCGACACTGGAACTTGTATCTAAAGAGTTAAAACTCCTTTTGAATGAAGGGCAGGAGATTGATTATGAGAAACTTGTGGATGAAGTGGACAAGCTGGTCTATAAGTCTCAGAGTAAGTACCATATATTTAATATGCTTCATGACATCAAGACTTTTTCAGATGAAACCTTTCGGCACACTCTAAATGTAGCCATAATCAACAACATTTTTGCTGAATGGCTGAAAATGGATGAAAAGGGGAAGAAGGATCTGACATTGTGCGGGCTTCTTCATGATCTGGGAAAACTTTTTGTAGATCCGGATGTTTTGAGAAAACCTGGCAAGCTTACTGACGAAGAATTTGAACAGATCAAGCAGCATCCGGTTTTAGGATATAACTGCCTTAAAAATAAAAATGTACCGGATAATGTCAAACAGGGGGTACTTCTTCACCATGAAAGAAGTGATGGATTGGGATATCCCTATGGTTTTAAGAATGATGAAATTGCTCCTTTTGCTGCTATTACTGCAATAGCAGATGCTTATGAAGCGATGACAGCTACAAGAGTTTACCGAAAGGGGCTGAGTCCTTTTGATGTGATCCGGATTTTTGAAGTAGATGGAAAAAAACAGTTTGATCCGGTATATCTGTTTCCGTTACTGAAGCATATGACGAATACATATCTCCAGCACAGGGTAGTATTAAGCAATGGCCTGACAGGAAAAATTGTCCTTATCAATAAAGATGAGCTGTCACGTCCTATGGTCATGCTGGATGATGAAACATTTTTAGATTTGTCCAAGTCGAGAGGTGTACAAATAACGGAGGTTCAATAAAATGAAAAAGCGTATGAGAGTTCTCATGGCGGGAATGTGTTTACTGGCAGGTTTGGGAATCCGTACAGAATATGCGGGGGCTGAAAAAAAACAGGCTCCCAGCATTTCTGCAGAGGCAGGATGTGTTATTGATGTTCAGTCGGGCACTGTTTTGTATGATAAAAACATGAATAAAAAAGAGTATCCGGCGAGTATTACAAAGATCATGACGACCCTGGTAGCGTTGGAAAATTGTTCGCTGTCTGAAGAGGTCAAATATGATAATTCAGCTTTTGCCAACTGGGAGCCTCAAGCCTCCAATGCCAGTATAGTGGTTGGAGAAAAAATCAATATGAAGGAAAGCCTGTATGCTGTAATGCTGGCTTCTGCCAATGAAGCCTGCAATGGCGTGGCGAACCACATATCAGGAAGTATCGATGCTTTTGTGGGAAAGATGAATGAAAAGGCTAAATCCCTGGGGTGCAAAAATACGCACTTCGCCAATACGAACGGACTCTGGAAAAAGGATCATTATACTTCGGCATATGATATGGCGTTGATTGGACGGGCTGCAATTCAGAACAAAGATTTTAAGGAAATTACTGGGACAAGATCATTTCTTATGTCGAAGACCAATAAGAGGAAAGCAGGATATCCGTTGGCCTGCCATCATAAAATGCTCAATCCGGCTGATTATCCTCAGTATGAATATGAATACTGTGAGGGTGGCAAGACAGGATATACATCCAAATGCCGTAATACTCTGGTAACCTTTGCGAAAAAAGGAAATATGGAACTGGTATGTGTAATATTAAAATGTGACAATTCATACTGGCTGGAGCCAAATGCCTATACCGATACGACCAGGCTTTTTAATTATTGTTTTGCTAATTACGAGAAGACCAATATTCAGCAGGATATGGCAAGCGATATCAATGAGCAGTATCTCTTTACTAAATTTAGTCCATTTTACAGTAAAAGTACAAGTTCCCTTCATATAGAAGAAGAAGCAGGTATCATTTTGCCAAAAGGTGTGTCCGCGGACAAGGCGGAGAAAAAAGTAGAATATTTTGAACAGCCTCAGGAGATGAATGGAAAGAAAGTGATAGGGCGGCTTTCTTATACCTATAAAGGACAGGAAGTCGGTAGTTCCAATATATATTTTGAGGATAATGATTCGCTGACACTAAAAGACAGCATTGATATGAGCAAATGGTTTGATGAGGCAGTTGAAGTAGCCAAAAAAGAACCTTTTCCATGGAAAAAATGTATTTTGTTGATCATACTGGCGGGATGTATTCTGGGACTCAGTATTATTTGTTTCTTTAAGATCCGCGCTTATCAGGTTAAAACAGAGAGCCGGAGAAGATTCAAAAAAGACCGGCATAAATTAAAGCAGCGGGAACGGGACTTCTATACCCGGCGGTTGAAATAAGTATAATGAAAAGTACCAGTCTCTTGTCTGACAGAAAAGAAACTGGTACTTTTTACTTTGGTACTATCCAGCTATATTTATTACAGGATATTTTAAAATTATTTTTTCTTAATGTTTGCTACATCATTTCTAAGTCTTTCAGCGGTCTGTATTGCATTGGTAATCTGACGGATCTGTTCTTTGTAAATATCTTCTTCTAAATCTTTATGAGCTTCATAATAAAGCTTTCCTATTTCTCGGTATGTACTTTCAATGGTCTTTTCCTGGCTCCGGATCTGGCCGTTTAGGGAAGAAACCTCGGAAAATTCTTTTGCTTTGTTGGTAATGTCATTTGCCGCGTCATTTAGGGCGTCTGACATTTTGTCAAAAAATCCAGCCATGTTTATTTACCTCCATCAGATTAATTTAATAAAGGGAACTTGAAAATGCAGAAAACAGTATTGTCTGCAGCAGATCAGAAGCAGTCAGCCGTAATATAATGGAAAAGGCAATGATGTATATAATGGATACGATCACTGATAAATAAGCTGTTTTGCCTTCATCCAGTCCAAAAGCTGCCTTAAATCCAAAATATTCGTAAAATAGTCCCAGTATTTCACAGATAAAGAAAAGAAGTAATGCAAATTCGGAAAACAAGAAACTTATCGGCACTGCAATGATCGTAAAAGGAAGAACGGCGATACAGCGCAGTGAAAGTGCATTCAAAAGCTTTTTGGCATCATTTGTTCCCTTCATGCATATTCCCGTGATCATGGCACAGGCAAAAGTAATACCGGTGAGCAGCAAGGAGAAAAAAATGGATAGAATAAAATATTTTATACAGTCTCCAAGACCCATATCCAGATGAAATGCGGTAAAGATCAGTGACAAAATGCCGGCAAGCACTGCCTGGGCTGCCATTAGGACTGCCGAAATGATAAAGTTTCCATGTTCAACTATTTCTTTTGCTCCCTTGGCGGGTGAACTGATCAGAACCTTTAAATTTCCTAAAAAACCATTGATCATTTCTGTTGCCTCCGCAGATGTTGAAGGGATAGAAGAGTTTGGCATAAAAAATACCTCCCTATTTAGTCAAGTGTTATTTCCTTATTTTTCAAGGATTTTTTAGTT
>CAJUFM010000033.1 GCA_910585745.1 uncultured Eubacterium sp.
ACTGGAACGGGCATGGGAGAGAGAAGAGACTGAGGTGGACGAAGAATTGTCTGCCTATGTGGAGCAGAAGATCGCAGAGCGGGCGGCGGCAAAAAAGGAGAAGAATTTTGCCAGGGCGGATGAGATCCGGGATGAACTGGAGGCAAAAGGCATTCTCATAAAGGATACGAGAGAAGGCGTTGTGTGGTCCAGAGAGTAAATAAAATATAGAAACAAGAAAACAAGGAGTGACGAAAGTCAGTTCTTGTTTTTTTGTGCTTGATTTGTGCAAACAAAACAAAGAAGCTTGAAAAGAAGGGAGGATTTTTGTATACTATAGTAAAATATAAAAAGAAAAGAGGCTTATGCGAATGTTAAAAAAACTAGTAAGTGGTGTGCTTTTGGGGGCTCTGGCAGTATCCCTTATTATGCCAGGTACAACCGCCTGGGCGGCGAAAAAGACCTCCCTGAAGCAGACCAGGATCACAGTTTTCGCAGGAAAGACGAAAAAGATCCAGATCAGGAATAAGAAGAAAAAGAGAAAGTATGTCTTTTCTTCCAGTAAAAAAAAGATTGCCTCTGTTACAAAAAATGGGGTGGTTCGTGGGAAAAAGGCTGGAAAAGCTGTGATCACGGTAAAAGAAACGTATCAGATCAAAAAGAAAAAGAAGAAAAAGGTTATTGGAAAGGTGAAGGTAACAGTGAAGAAAAAAGCAGTACCAGTCAGAAAGAAACCGGTACCAGTGCCGGATCCTACGGCGCAGCCATCTGCAGCACCAGACATCAATCCGCCAGTGGCATCCAATGGTCCGGCTCCGGATGTCAAAACGGAACCGACATTTTATGTGTCAGCGGAGGGTGATGATCAGGGTGACGGATCCAGCTCTCATCCTTTTAAGACGCTGACCCGTGCCAAAGAAGCGGTGCGCGGCCTGGATAAATCAAAGGGCGATATCATAGTGGAGATCGCAGGGGGATTTTATCCAGTGGAGGACACCATCTTATTTGACTCAAAGGATTCCGGGACGGAACAGGGCGCTGTGATCTACCGGGCTGCCAAGGGTGCAACTCCAGTATTCAGCGGTGGTAAAAAGCTCGAAGGAAAGTGGCAGAAAGCAGAAGATGTGAACTGGCTCCGTGAGGGAGTGACCGCATATAAAGTTCCCTTGGAGCGCTCTGAAAAGTTACGCGCCATCTATGTGAACGGGGAGCGCGCTTCCATGACCAGCAAGTCACAGAAGCCGGCTCGGCCCCTTGGCAGCTATACGGTAGCCAAAGGACAGGCAGAATGGGCATGGGCTCCGAGCACGACAAAGATCTATACCGGCGCTGTATTTTCCGCATCTTTTGGACTGCCGGCGGATACAAGAAATCCGCAGAATATTGAGCTGGAGTCCGGTTCTACCTGGGCGCAGCAGCTGGTTTGTGCCAAGTCCCTTTCTCTCACAGAAGAGGGAGATACCCAGGTAGATCTGCAGATGCCTTATGGCGCGCTGGCACAGAATCTCGGATGGAACACAGAATATAGCCCCACCAAATCCAATGATGTGACCAATGTATTTGAATGGCTGGAGAAACCCGGTGAGTTTTATTTTGACCAGGCGGGAAGCATGCTTTATTACATACCGAGAGAGGGAGAAGACATCGACAGTGCAGAAGTGATCATTCCGGAGACGGATACGATCATTGAAATGTGCGGGGATAAGCCGGCTTCCGATTATGTGCAGAACATTACCTTCGATGGACTTGGATTTGCCTATACGGACTGGAATCTCTATGAGCTGGAAGGATCCCACGGTTATGCTTCGGTGCAGGGATCCATTGTTCTCACCAAATTTGCCAACATAAACCAGCATGATGACATCTATCGTTCCTATGATGTTCCGCCTGCTGCGATTCATATCAATTCCGCCAAAAACATCCGGGTTTTGAATGGAGAGATCCGTCATACCGGTTATCTGGGCGCCCATCTGGAAAATGACGTATGGGATTGTGAAGTTACTGGCAATTACATCGCCCACACTGGTGGAGCCGGGATTGTCGTAGGACATCCCCAGCACGTATATGAAAACGACACTGAGATACACCATGTAAAGGCAAATAATGCAGCGGGGCCGGAAAAAGAGAAGTTCCAGAACGGTACGGAGTCTGTTCCAAAGAATATAACGATCACTAACAATTATTTGTATGAGAACTGTTACTTCTTCCCAGGTAACTCTCCGATCACTTCTTTCTTTACTTATAATATGCAGGTTCTTCACAATTTTGTGTATAAATGTTCTTACAGTGGCATGAGCATCGGCTGGGGATGGTGCAACTTCGACGGGGAGACAGGAAGCGACTCCCAGCTGCCGGGGGTTCCCACAGACACATCCAAGAACAATCATGTAAATTACAACCGTGTGGAGGAGATCTGTTCCCTGCTGCAGGATGCAGGTGGAATCTATACCTTGGGCAAACAGGGAAATGACGACTGGACAGAGTATTCGGAAATGAGTTTCAACTATATCAATGCCAAGCGTAAGAAACAGACTGCAAATGGCAGCAAGATGATAAACGGATTCCATCCGGATGAAGGAAGTGCCTACATCAAATTTGATAGCAATGTGGTGACCAATATCATTCGTAATGTCTACGAATTAAATGACTGGCGCAGAAAACATGATATGATCGTCACCAACGGTTTTTCCAACACCGACCGGTCTGAGACCACAGCGCCAAACTGTACTCTGGACCAGTATGTGAACGAGCAGTACATCTGGCCGCTGAAAGGGTATGAAACGGTATTGTATTCTGGCCTGGAAGACGATTATGTCTATATGGTGGGGCAGGATGTGATCCCGGATACGGATTATGAGCTGGCAGCAAATGTTAGACTGGCAGCAGGACAGAAACTGCCGCGCCGAGGACTGTTGCAGCAGGAAGATGAGGTCTGGCTGGCAAAGGAGGGAACGTCCTCTTTTGCGGAGAGTGATGCCATGACAAAGGCGGCGGGAAATGAAAAGAGTATGGATATTCCAAAAGAGCCAGGGGAATACAAACTTTATATCCGCTATGCAGATGGTTCTGTATCCGGTGCGTCTACCTTTACGCTGTATGTGGGGGAAGCCTCTGATATTGCAAATGTTACTGAGGGACAGAATGTCAATGTATCAAAGATCAGACCTCTTGTGCTGGAGCTGTCGGCAGAGCATTCCTATACCCTCAATGGAAAAGCCGTTGAAAATGGCCATGAGATCTCTACTGCTGGAACCTGGATACTAAAGACAGACAGCGAGACGGTCGTGTTTACCACTTCGGTGACAGAAGCCAATCAGATCCTTGATTCTGACATTACCGTGGGCAGCGGGGAGGAATTCCGTTTTTCAAGTGTTTTATCGGACGGGACGAAGACGATCTGGCTGGCGCCCTCCGGGCTGTCAGCTTTCGATGAAAAGGATCCAGCTATGTCAAAGGTAGCAGGAGACAGCAGTAGTATGAAAGCGCCAATACAGCCTGGCAGGTACATTTTAACTATTGTGGATTCCAAAGGCGGAATACTGAGCCAGTCGGATGCATTTGTAACAGTAGAATAGGAGGATGAGTATGAGAAAAAAAGTATTAATAAAAAAATTAGTGGGGATCACGATGGCTTTAAGTCTGACCGTTACCCTTCTGCCACAGAAAGTCTCGGCAGAAAATCCTATTGTGCAGAATGTGTATACGGCGGATCCTGCGCCGATGGTGCATGGAGACACATTATATCTGTATACATCCCATGATGAGGATGAACTGGTAGAAGATTTTTACACCATGTTTGACTGGAAATGTTATTCTACCAAGGATATGGTAAACTGGACGGATCATGGAACCATCATGTCCAAAGACTCCTTTAAATGGGCCGAGGACCGGGCCTGGGCTCCCCAGTGTGTGGAACGGGACGGAAAATATTATTTGTATGTTCCCTTGCATAAAAAAGGGGGCGGCATGGTGATCGGTGTAGGTGTCAGCGACAGCCCTGAGGGTCCGTTTGAGGATGCCATCGGAAAACCGCTGGTAGATCAGGGAGATTGGAATAACATTGACCCCACAGTATTTATTGATGATGACGGCCAGGCATACCTGTATTTTGGAAACCCGAAACTGCGATATGTTAAATTGAATGATGATATGATCTCTTATGATAAAACCACAGGAATTGTCAATATTGACATGAATGTCGAGAGTTTTGGAGAGGGGAATAAAGACCGTACTTGTTCTTATGGAGAGGGTCCTTGGTTTTATAAACGTAATAACCTGTATTATATGGTTTATGCGGCATTTGCTCCTGATGAAAATGCCGAACATCTCGCTTATTCCACCAGCACGTCCCCTACGGGGCCTTGGAAGTATCAGGGAGTGATTATGCCATACCAGGGAGGATGTTTCACGAACCATCCAGGTGTCGTGGACTTTATGGGACACTCTTACCTGTTCTACCATAATCAGGCGCTGCCTGGTGGAGGAAATTATCACCGTTCGGTTTGTGTAGAAGAATTTACTTACAATGAGGATGGTACGTTCCCAGAACTGAATATGACCAAGGAAGGCCCAGAGCCAATCCGTGAATTAAATCCCTATGATCTGGTGGAAGCGGAGACATTTTCTTGGGGAACAGATGTAAAGACGGAGGGTTCCTGGGAGGAAGGTATCAATGTGTGCAGTGTAAAGAACGGTAGCAGCCTGAAAGTAAGAAATGTAGATTTTGGCGAGAAGGGACCGATCCGTTTCCATGCCTCAGCAGCCAGTGAGGGGGATAAAGATGCAGCCATTGAACTTCACTTGGATTCGGAGGACGGCCCGTTGATCGGAAAGGTAAAGATTTCTGATACAGGCAGTACAGAACAATACCAGATATTTAATACTGATGTAGAAAAAATTACGGGAGTCCATGATCTGTACCTGTGTTTTACTGGTTCTTCGGAGGAGGAGCTGTTCAAGTTTGATTACTGGTGTTTTGAGAAAGAGCCGGAGCCGGTTGTGACAGATCCCCCAGCAACTTCCCAGACACCATTGGTGACGCCTCCGACGGTGCCCCAGACCCCGGTGATAACACCGGAACCAGGACCAAAGACAGAGCCTGGAACAGATAAGATTAAGGTGGCTAAGGTCAAAGGCTTAACCGTCAGATCCATAAAAGGGAACAAAGCCAAAATTAAATGGAGCAGGGTAAAAGGAGCAGACGGTTATGAGATACGCTACTCGACAGATAAAAAACTGAAGAAAAATGTGAAGAAGATCACAACTAGGAAGACTTCTTATACCATGAAAAAGGTAAAGAAGGGGAAGACCAGTTATTTTAAGGTGAGAGCTTATAAGAAAGGGGCAAAGGGCAAAAAGATCTATGGAAGTTTCAGCTCCGTTAAAAAGTTGAAATAACAGGAGCTGCCGAAGGGCGGATCAGATATAAAAGGCAAATTAACTGAAAAATATAACTGCCAATGGTTTATGCTGCTGGCAGTTATATTTTTGCAAAAGCTGGATATACTTATTAAAACAAAAAAATGTTTTTGCTATTGCAAAATTTTGTGTTTATATCTTTATCATCTAGAAGTGGATTTCGTAGGTATTGTAGAAGAGAAATTTTATGTAAAAAATAAAATAAAAAATAAATATAAAAAAATATTTTCTATGGAAAGAAGAGATGACGCGATAGAATGCAAAGATGAACGTACGGATTGCAAAAGGTGCTATGCCCAGGCTAAAGTCACATATCTTTTGGATATGCCAGATTCTAAGAGTGAAATAGAAGAATCTCTGGGAAAAGCCATCAATAAAGAAAAAACTCTCGGATTAACTATAACCAAGCTTGCAATGTTAGGCAATGAACATGCTATTACTTTTACAGACTGGATAAAAAACTACCTGTGTCCAGAGACTAATATTATAAATTATGATTTCTATAAATCTATGAAGAATGAAGAAGAGGATTTACAAATTTTACATGATTCAAGGTATTTAGATATCTTTAAAATGATTGATCATAGTATCATAGATTTCAAAGTGGATGAAGAAAAGCCGTTTTTAAAAACAATGATAGTAAGACAGAAAAAGGACGGTAGCACTTTTACCAGAGAACTTGCACAAGATTCAAGTGGTGTTCGTGAATTTTTTGCATGGGCTGTTCAGATTTTTAAGGTAGTATATGAAAGAACAAATCTATTTTATCACAAAAGATATTGAAACTTTGGAATCAGAACTATATTCATTGGCAGATTTTCCAGAAATACGATATGAAACTACTAAAATATATGAATTTTACATGAAAGGTATTTTAGGGGGGTAGCTCGATGGCGCGAATTTGAATCCTGCCTCCCTCTTGTAATTTTCCAATTTACTGTGTCAACGTCAATCAACGTACATCCAGTACGTTTCATTCCATTTCCTTGTAAATTGGAAAATTACAAGGGGAGGTCATAGATTTCGGATTGTGATAGCAGTAGAATAGCTAGGCGCTTGAATGAGGCGATGCGGTGGCATCGTCGAATGAAAGCAACAACGCTATTTTGCTGCTAGCGCAATCCGAAACAGGGTTCAAATTCGCGCCATCGAGCTATAGCTATTGAATAGAAAAACACGGGTGACAAAAAAGAACTTCAAAGTTTTTTGTGAAGGAGATACTGAATATAATTATATAGATGAAATGCGTCGGCAGAAAAGATTATCTATTGCCCTAAAACCGATAAATATGAAAGGCGGTGGTTATAGTAATTTTCTAGAACAAGTTAAAATTGATGGCACCACAAATTGTTTGGCAAAATTTATAATCATTGATGGTGATCGGGCAGTAATGGAAGAAGGCGAAAAGAAAAACCTACGTGAACTTTTAGAGTATTGCATACTACAAAACTGAAGCGGAAGAATTCCACATTTTTTAATTGTCGATTACCCTGATTTTGAATATAGAGAAAAGGCTCAAACATAAATGAATTTTTTGAGGTGGTAAGTAGTTTTAATACATAAATATTATCCCTTAAAAAGCAGAACAGCATAGTTTATTAACTATGCCCTTCTGCATCAAGATCTAATACATTCTCCCCGTCTAGTTATCCTCCAGTTTAAGATCCTTTCCAATCTTAAGCATTTTAAGGAGCTTGATTTTTTCTTCCATAGTATAGTGCTTCAAAACTCTTGAGATTTCCTGGTCTACAACGGAATCATCATCGGCTTCGATCAATTCCGGATTTCCCGCATTGAGAAGGGAATCAATGGAGATGTGGCAGAGCTTTGAGTAGTACATCAGCACACGAAGGTTGATCTTGGTCCGGTTATTTTCGATGTTGCTGACAAAAGCAATGGTGCTTCCCAGATCTTTCGCAATCTTTTCCTGAGTGATCCCCTGTTCATTTCTGAGCTGTTTCATCCGCTTTCCTACTTTATCAAAGTCAATTTTTTCCATTACATCCATGTTATATGCCTCCTAATCGAATATGTATATATCTTAGTTTATTATATAGATAGGTTGAAATCAAGTAAAATTTGTAGTATTATCAAAGAAATTTAAAAAAATGGAGTGGCAGAATGAAAAAAATAGTGCGTATCTTGTCTTTTTTACCGGCGGTCACCTGGATGGTTTTAATATTTTCCTTTTCCGCTGCGCCGGCAGTGGAATCCTCAGAGACCAGCGACGGGATTTCATATAAAATAGTGAAGGTGATGGCGGCGCTCCCCTTTTTGGACTGGGAAGAAGAGGAGCTGGAAGAAAAAGCGGAAACTCTCCATGTTCCGATCCGCAAGGCGGCACATTTCAGCGAATATGCACTGTTGGCCGTATTGTGGGCAGTGCCCTTTGGCTATATTACAAAATCCACTAAGAAGAGAATGGCGGCGGCATTTCTGCTGTGCTTCATTTATGCTGTCAGTGATGAGATCCATCAATTATTTGTTCCTGGCAGGGATGGAAATATAAAAGATGTGCTGATCGATACGGCAGGAGCAGGATTTGGTATTGTGGTCTGGCGTTTCATTTTCCATAATTTTTCTTGCCGCCGGAGGGCAAAAAACAGTATGCGGACTTGACAGTTCAAGTTGTTTTGCTATATACTAAAAAAGTTAATAATTTAGAAACATGGGTTATTATACACTAACCTATTTGGGAGGAACATTTATGAATTATCATATCGCAGTCATCCCAGGCGACGGCATCGGGCCGGAGATCGTGGGAGAGGCAAAGAAGGTATTGAATAAAATTGGTGAGGTTTATGGACATACATTTGAATACGAAGAACTGCTGATGGGGGGCTGTTCCATCGATGCTTACGGGGAACCGCTGACAGAGGAGACTCTGGAGAGGGCAAAAAACAGTGACTCCGTGCTTTTGGGGGCCGTCGGTGGCAATGTGGGGCAGAGCAACTGGTACCAGCTGCCACCGGATAAGAGACCGGAGGCAGGACTGCTGAAGATCCGTAAAGGTCTTGGGCTGTTCTGTAATCTTCGTCCGGCTGTGCTCTTTGACGAACTGAGCGGGGCATGTCCGCTGAAAGAAGAACTGACAGAGGGCGGTTTTGATTTTGTCGTCACGAGGGAACTGACAGGAGGACTTTACTTTGGTGAGAGATATACGAAAGAGGTAGACGGCTGTCTGCAGGCTACGGATACTCTTACATATAATGAGATTGAGATCCGACGCATCGCAAAATGGGCTTTTGACATTGCGATGAAGAGGAATAAGCGAGTCTGCAGTGTGGATAAGGCAAATGTGCTGGATTCCTCCAGACTTTGGAGAAAGGTCGTGAAGGAAGTCAGCGCGGACTATCCAGAAGTAGAATTGACGGATATGCTGGTGGATAACTGTGCCATGCAGCTGGTGAAGGATCCAAAACAATTTGATGTGATCCTTACTGAGAATATGTTTGGGGATATTTTATCCGATGAGGCCAGCATGGTGACCGGTTCCATCGGAATGTTGTCCTCGGCGAGTCTTGGAGAGGGTACTCTGGGGCTATATGAGCCGAGTCACGGTTCTGCACCGGATATTGCGGGACAGAATAAGGCAAATCCTATCGCGACTATATTATCTGCCGCTATGATGTTAAAATATTCCTTTAATCTCATCGAGGAATCCGACGCCATCGAAAATGCGGTAAAGGCAGTGCTGAAAAAAGGACTGCGGACCATTGATATCATGGATGAGGGCAAGATCTGTCTGGGAACTGTGGAGATGGGGAAAGCCATCTGTGAGGAGATTCACTAGGATAGAAGGATTGGGATGGCTTTGCCATCTGTGAGGAGATTAAGTAGATATAGAAGGATTGGTATTTGAAAGGAGCAATAGATATGAAGAGTGATTCAGTAAAGAAGGGGATGCAGACTGCACCACAGCGTTCCCTGTTCAATGCATTGGGAATGACAAAAGAGGAACTGGAGAAGCCGTTGGTAGGTATCGTCAGCTCCTATAATGAGATTGTGCCAGGGCACATGAATATTGATAAAATTGTAGAAGCAGTGAAACTCGGCGTGGCGATGGCAGGAGGAACGCCTATCGTATTTCCGGCGATCGCGGTTTGTGATGGAATTGCCATGGGGCATGTGGGGATGAAATATTCTCTCGTGACCAGGGATCTGATCGCGGATTCTACCGAGTGTATGGCGCTTGCTCATGCTTTTGATGCATTGGTTATGGTGCCAAACTGTGACAAAAACGTACCGGGGCTTCTGATGGCGGCAGCCAGAGTGAATGTACCCACCGTATTTGTCAGCGGCGGTCCGATGCTCGCCGGACACGTACAGGGAAAGAAAACAAGCCTTTCCAGTATGTTTGAGGCAGTGGGCGCCCACGCGGCAGGAAAGATGACAGAAGAAGAAGTGGATGATTTTGTCAGCCATGCCTGTCCGACCTGCGGTTCCTGTTCTGGTATGTACACCGCAAACAGTATGAACTGTCTGACGGAGGCCATCGGCATGGGGCTGAAAGGAAACGGAACAATCCCGGCAGTGTATTCGGAGCGTATTAAGCTGGCAAAACATGCCGGAATGAAAGTAATGGAGCTTTATGAGAAAAATATCCGTCCAAGGGATATCATGACGGAGAAGGCATTTATGAATGCCCTGACCGTGGATATGGCATTAGGCTGTTCAACCAACAGCATGCTGCATCTTCCGGCTATTGCTCATGAAGCAGGGGTAGACCTGAATCTGGATGAGGCAAATGCCATCAGCGCCAAGACACCGAATCTGTGTCACCTGGCACCAGCAGGCCATACTTATATAGAAGATTTGAATGAAGCTGGCGGCGTATATGCCGTCATGAATGAATTGAATAAAAAAGGACTTCTCCACACAGATCTTATCACAGCGACAGGAAAGACCGTGGGTGAGAACATCGAGGGATGCATCAATAAAAATCCTGAAGTGATCCGTCCGGTGGAAAATCCTTACAGTGAAACTGGAGGAATCGCCGTCCTAAAGGGAAATCTGGCGCCGGATTCCGCCGTCGTCAAACGTTCCGCTGTAGTAGAAGAGATGCTTGTCCATGAGGGACCGGCACGAGTCTTTGACTGCGAAGAGGACGCCATCGATGCCATCAAGAATGGAAAGATCGTGGCAGGGGATGTGGTCGTCATCCGCTATGAGGGACCCAAAGGCGGTCCGGGTATGAGAGAGATGCTCAACCCGACATCTGCCATCGCAGGTATGGGACTTGGATCTTCTGTGGCACTGATCACAGACGGACGTTTTTCCGGAGCCAGCAGAGGCGCTTCCATTGGCCATGTGTCACCGGAGGCGGCAGTGGGCGGTCCGATCGCGCTGGTAGAAGAGGGCGATCAGATCCGGATCGATATTCCTGCTAACAAGCTGGAGCTCGCTGTAAGTGATGAGGTACTTGCTGAGAGAAGAAAGAACTGGCAGCCGAGAGAACCGAAGATCACCACTGGTTATCTGGCACGTTATGCCAACCTAGTCACCTCAGGAAATACAGGAGCGATTCTGAAAAATGAATTGAATTAATAACACTATACTGGAAAGAGGTGCATATTTATGCAGTTAAACGGCTCCCAAATCTTAATAGAATGTTTACTGGAGCAAGGAGTTGACACCATATTCGGATATCCCGGAGGTGCTATATTAAATGTATATGACGAGTTATATCGTTATCAGGATAAATTGCGCCATGTGCTCACATCCCATGAGCAGGGTGCTTCCCATGCGGCAGACGGTTATGCCAGGGCCACTGGAAAGGTCGGTGTCTGTATGGCGACCAGCGGTCCGGGGGCGACAAACCTTGTAACGGGAATTGCCACCGCTTATATGGATTCGGTTCCGATGGTGGCGATCACCTGTAATGTTACCCTTCCGCTTCTGGGAAAAGATAGTTTTCAGGAGGTGGATATCGCCGGTGTAACGATGCCAGTCACGAAGCATAGTTTTATCGTAAAAGATATCAATGACCTTGCCGGCGTGGTGAGACGAGCCTTTAAGATCGCCCAGAGCGGCAGACCAGGACCAGTTCTTGTGGACATCCCAAAGGATGTGACAGCGGCTGTCACAGAATTTGCACCGCAGACTCCGGAGATCATCCAGAGAAAGACAGATACCATCAAAGAGAGCGATATCGAGGCGGTAGTTCAGGCGATCCGCAGTTCGGAAAAGCCGATGATCTTTGTGGGTGGCGGAAATATCTTATCTGGGGACAGCGCAGAGTTAAAAGAATTTGTTAAAAAAGTGGATGCGCCGGTTACGGATACGCTGATGGGAAAAGGTGCTTTTGATGGAACGGAAGAGTATTATACAGGCATGCTTGGCATGCACGGAACCAAAACCGCCAATTTGAGTGTGACGGAGTGCGACCTTTTGATCGCATTGGGCGTGCGTTTTTCCGACCGCGTGATTGGAAACGCCAGTAAGTTTGCCTACAATGCCAAGATCGTTCATATTGATATTGATGCGGCAGAGATCAATAAAAACATTCAGGTGGATTACTCCATCGTAGGAGACCTCAAATCCATTCTGGAGATCTTAAATAAAAAACTGGAGAATCAGTATCATAAGCCCTGGGTTGACAAGGTGCTTGCCAGAAAGGCGGCACTGCCTATGCAGTACCGGGATGATGTGCTGACAGGCCCCTACATCATTGAGCGGATCAACGAACTGACAGGCGGAGATGCTATTATTTCTACAGATGTAGGACAGCATCAAATGTGGGCGGCACAGTACTTTAAATATAAAAACCCACGCACCTTCCTCACTTCTGGAGGTATGGGAACCATGGGTTATGGACTGGGTGCCTGTATCGGGGCAAAGGTGGGAATGCCGGAGAAGAATGTATTCAATATCGCCGGAGACGGTTGTTTCCGTATGAATATGAATGAGCTTGCCACCGCATCCCGTTATCATATCCCGATCATTCAGGTGATCTTTGATAACCATGCCCTGGGTATGGTTCGCCAGTGGCAGACATTGTTCTATGGAAAACGTTATTCCAATACAATATTAGAGGATCAGGTGGATTACGTAAAAGTATCTGAGGCACTGGGAGCAAAAGCATACCGCATCACCAGACGCGAAGAGGTCGATGATGTGCTGAAGGTGGCGATGGAGTCTGAGGAACCGGTGGTAATCTGTTGTTCTCTGGCGCAGGATGACAAGGTGTGGCCGATGGTGGCACCGGGGGCGCCCATCGAGGAAGCTTTTAACGAAGAAGATTTAAATAAGTAAGTTTCACCGGGGGAAACCCTGACTGAATATACCAATGATTTTAAATGATATTTTAAGGAGGTTTTAGCAGTGGCTAGAGTGTATAATTTTTCAGCAGGACCAGCTGTTTTACCAGAGGAGGTATTAAAGGAAGCAGCAGATGAGATGATGGATTACAAAGGAACCGGAATGTCGGTGATGGAGATGAGCCATCGTTCCAAAGCATACGATGAGATCATCAAGACCGCAGAGGCAGACCTTCGTGAGCTGATGAATATTCCTGACAATTACAAAGTGTTGTTTCTGCAGGGAGGAGCATCCCAGCAGTTTGCGATGATTCCGATGAATCTGATGAAAAACGGTGTGGCTGATTATATCGTTACCGGACAGTGGGCAAAGAAAGCATACCAGGAGGCATGCAAATATGGAAAGGCGAATAAGATCGCTTCTTCTGAGGATGAGACCTTTTCCTATATTCCGGACTGCTCCGACCTTCCGATCAGTGAAGATGCAGACTATGTGTATATCTGCGAGAACAATACGATTTATGGAACCAAATATAAAACACTTCCCAATACAAAGGGCAAGACACTGGTAGCAGACGTTTCTTCCTGCTTTTTATCCGAGCCTGTAGATGTGGAGAAGTACGGTGTGATCTACGGCGGTGTTCAGAAGAACATCGGTCCGGCGGGGGTTGTGATCGTTATTATCCGTGAGGACCTGATTCCTGAGACCGTGGACGAAAAGGTTCCTACCATGCTTCAGTATAAGACTCATGCGGATGCCCAGAGTCTTTACAATACACCGCCGGCATATGGGATCTATATATGTGGCAAAGTATTCAAATGGATCAAGAAGATGGGCGGTCTTGCTGTGATGAAGGAGAAAAATGAAGAGAAGGCTAGAATTCTCTATGATTTCCTGGATTCCAGTGAGATGTTCAAGGGTACGGTCCGCAAAGAAGACCGTTCTCTGATGAATGTGCCATTTGTGACAGGAAATGAGGAGCTGGATGCCAAATTTGTCAAAGAGGCAAAGGAAGCGGGCTTTGAGAACCTGAAAGGACACCGTACCGTAGGCGGCATGCGCGCAAGCATCTACAATGCGATGCCGAAGGAAGGTGTGGAGAAGCTGGTTGAATTTATGAAGAAGTTTGAAGAAGAGAAAGCGTGAAAAATAAATTTTTCACTCAACGAGTTTGTGTCTGCGCGTTGCTTGCCACAAACATCGGTTATATGCAGAAAGCGACGCAGAAATGAGGGAAATCATGAGCATTAAAGTGAACTGCCTGAATCCGATCGCGGCTTGCGGTCTGGATCTTCTGGATGATAAATATGAGATTGTAGAGGATGTAAATGTAGCAGAGGCTGTGCTGGTGAGAAGCGCATCCATGCACGATATGGAGCTGTCGGATCATCTGACCGCCGTGGCGAGAGCCGGCGCTGGCGTCAACAATATTCCGCTGGAGCAGTGTGCGGAAAAAGGAATCGTCGTGTTCAATACACCGGGAGCCAATGCCAATGGAGTAAAGGAGCTGGTTGTGGCTGCTATGCTTCTTGCCTCTCGTGATATCGTCGGCGGTATCGAGTGGGTGAAGGAAAATAAAGAGGATGGAGATATCGCTAAAGCGGCAGAAAAGGCGAAGAAGGCTTTTGCAGGAACTGAGATCTCTGGTAAGAAACTTGGTATCATCGGTCTCGGTGCTATCGGTGTACTGGTGGCCAATGCGGCAAACCGTCTTGGCATGGAAGTATACGGATGTGATCCATATCTTTCTGTGGACAATGCGTTGAATATGTCCAGAGACATCACTCTTGTGAAAACCTATGAGGAAATTTACAGCGAGTGTGATTTTATCACCGTTCATGTGCCGCTTCTGGATTCCACCAAGGGAATGTTTAATAAGGAAGCTTTTGACAAGATGAAGGACGGTGTGGTATTCCTGAACTTCTCCAGGGATACACTGGTCAATGAGCCGGATATGAAGGCGGCATTGGAGAGCGGCAAAGTGAAAAAATATGTGGTGGATTTCCCGAATCCGACGACAGCAGCTCTTCCGAATACCATTGTCACACCGCATCTGGGAGCTTCTACACAGGAATCCGAGGATAACTGTGCCAAAATGGCAGTAAAACAGATCCGGGAGTTTATGGAGAATGGTAATATTGTGAATTCTGTCAATTATCCCACATGTGATGCCGGGGTTTGTACCACAGAAGGACGTATCGCCGTGGCACATAAAAATGTTCACTCCATGCTTTCCAAGTTTACAAATGTATTTGCCAAGGATGGAATCAATATTGAGAACATGGTCAATAAGAGCCGGGGGGATTTCGCCTATACGATCTTCGATATCTGCAGTGTGGCTACGGAATCGATCGTGAAGGATCTGGAAGCCATCGACGGTGTGATCAAGGTAAGAATCATTAAGTGATCCGTAATCAATGCCGGGCGGTGTGGGAAAAGCCTGTAGGACAGATTCTGCGGGACAAAATCTGTCCTATCACCCGCGCGGCAATAAATATAAAGGAGAATAAGGATGAAATGTAAAAAGATAATTGCAATGGCACTGACGGCAGTGATGAGTTTATCACTGACTGCCTGTGGCGGCGCAGAAAAAGGAACTTCAGAATCAGGCGGCGGGGATGACGGAAAAACTTATAATGTCGGAATCTGCCAGCTGGTACAGCATGACGCACTGGATGCGGCTACCAAAGGATTTAAAGATGCACTGACGGAGAAGCTTGGAGATAAGGTTAAATTTGACGAACAGAATGCTCAGGGAGACTCACCTACCTGTGCTACTATCATCAATTCTTTTGTTTCTGGAAATGTAGACCTGATCCTTGCCAATGCCACGGCACCTCTTCAGGCTTCTGTTGCTGGTACAGTGGATATTCCGATTCTTGGAACTTCTGTAACTGACTATGCTACAGCATTGGATATTAAGGAATGGAAGGGAAGCACAGGGATTAACGTATCCGGAACTTCAGATCTTGCGCCCTTGGACGAGCAGGCAGCCATGATCAAGGAATTGTTCCCGGATGCAAAGAAAGTTGGATTGTTCTATTGTTCAGCAGAGGCAAACTCATTGTATCAGATTGAGACGATCAAGACATTTCTTGAGAAAGATGGATATACCTGTACCAACTACTCTTTTGTGGATTCCAATGATATTGCATCTGTGATCGCCAGTGCGGCGAAGAACAGTGAAGTGATCTATATACCTACCGACAATACGGCGGCAGCCAACACCGAAGTAGTGAAAAATACTTGTGTGCCGGCAGGAGTTCCGGTAGTAGTAGGCGAAGCGGGAATGTGCAAAGGCTGTGGTGTGGCGACACTTTCCATCAGCTATTATGATCTAGGATACACAACAGGAGAGATGGCATATGACATCCTTGTAAACGGCACCGATGTATCTTCCTTGCCGGTAAAATACGCTCCGAAGGTGACGAAACAGTACAATGAAAGCATTTGTAAGGAATTGAAGTTGGAGATTCCGGAAGGCTATGAGAAAATAGAGACCGAGGAAAAAGAATAATTCTTTTCCCTTAGTGATTTGGAGGAAGGCGATTTGGATATTTCAGTATTGCTGAGCGCTATGCCCGGTGCGGCAGCACAGGGATTGATCTGGGGAATCATGGCGATCGGCGTGTATATCACATATAAAATCCTGGATGTAGCAGACCTTACCGTGGATGGGTCACTCTGTACCGGTGGTGCGGTAAGCATTATGATGATGTTGAACGGATACAATGTATGGGTGAGTATGCTGGCCGCGCTGGCGGCGGGGATGCTTGCCGGACTGGTGACAGGAATTTTACATACGTTTATGGGGATTCCTGCCATCCTTGCCGGAATTCTTACCCAGCTTGCCCTGTATTCTGTCAACTTAAAGATTATGGGAAAAGCAAATCAGGCGATCAGTGTTATGAATTATGATCTGCTGGTATCTCTCCGGCATGTGAAAAATGTGCCCTTTTATCAAAATTCCATCTTTGTGGTGTCGATCTTCTGTATTGTGATCATTGGTATTCTTTACTGGTTTTTTGGCACAGAGCTGGGGTGCTCCCTGAGAGCTACCGGCTGTAATCCAAATATGAGCCGTGCCCAGGGTATCAACACAAACTGGAATGTGGTTCTGGGACTGATGATCTCCAATGGACTGGTGGCACTGTCGGGGGCACTCTGCTCTCAGTATCAGGGATTTGCAGATATCAATATGGGCCGTGGCGCCATCGTAATCGGACTGGCGGCGGTGATTATTGGAAAAGTTGTATTTGAAAGGGTTTTCCGCAATTTTGCCCTGAAGTTGCTCAGTGTGGTTCTGGGAGCGGTGATCTACTATGTCGTGCTGCAGGTGGTGATCTGGTTTGGTATGGATACCGACCTGCTGAAACTGCTCTCTGCTGCGGTAGTGGCACTGTTTCTTGCCCTTCCTTACTGGAAGAAAAAATATCTGGTAAAACCGGTAAAGAGAGGAGTGGCCTGATATGCTGGAAGTAAATCAAATTTATAAAACCTTTAATCCGGGGACAGTAAATGAAAAACTGGCGCTGGACGGTCTTTCTCTGAAACTGAACGAAGGAGATTTTGTGACGGTGATCGGGGGCAACGGTGCCGGGAAATCCACTCTTTTGAATGCCCTTGCCGGGGTGTGGTATGTGGATGAGGGAAGTATCGTCATCGATGGCAACGATGTCACCAAGATGCCGGAAAATAAGAGAGCGGCATTTCTCGGACGGGTATTTCAGGATCCGATGATGGGAACGGCAGCTACGATGGGAATTGATGAAAACCTTGCTCTTGCCATGCGTCGGGGAAAGAGCAGAGGACTTCGTAGAGGTATTTCCAAGCAGGAGAGAGAACAGTTCAGAGAACTTTTAAAGATTTTAGATCTGGGTCTGGAGAACCGGCTCACTTCCAAGGTCGGGCTATTGTCCGGTGGTCAGAGACAGGCAGTTACTCTTCTGATGGCTACGCTGAAAAAGCCAAGGCTTCTTCTGCTGGACGAGCACACGGCAGCCCTGGATCCTAAAACAGCGGCCAAGGTGCTGGAGACAACGAATAATATTATTAAGAAAGATAATCTTACTACGTTAATGATCACACATAACATGCGGGACGCCATTGCCAATGGAAACCGCCTGATCATGATGAATAGTGGAAAGATCATCCTGGATATTTCCGGAGAAGAGAAACAAAAACTGACAGTAGATGACCTGCTCCACAAGTTTGCCGTGGCAAGCGGTGAGGATATGGACAATGACAGGATGTTACTATCTTAGGTGGCAGAAGCCCCGAAACAGGGGTTAGGCTGACGCCGTGAAAATCGCACTGTCAAGCTATGATAGATAGAGCACCTCCTTCTATAGGGGGTGTTCTCTTTTTACAATGGAAAAATGAAGAAGGAGGAGCACATGGATTATTGGCAGGCAAAAGAATATATTGAGAGCATACCCACCACAGCGAAGATCCGGCCGGGACTGGATACGACAAAACGGCTGTTGGAGCTTTTGGGGGATCCCCAGGAGAAGCTGCAGTTTATTCACATTGCGGGAACCAATGGGAAAGGATCCACCGCATCTTTTATTAGTACAGCGCTGGCATATGCTGGTTATAAAGTGGGAAGATACGTGTCGCCAGCTGTCTTTGAGGAGAGGGAAAAGATCCGCTGGATGCAGGGAGAGAAAATTGTGTATATATCGGAGGAAGAGTTCGCCGATATCATCTCCAAAGTGCAGGCAGCGATCCATATTATGCAGGAGGCCAGGGAGATTCTGCCCACGGAATTTGAGATAGAGACGGCGGCCTCATTTCTTGCCTTTGCGGCATGGGATTGTGATGTTGTGGTTCTGGAGACAGGGATGGGAGGCAGACTTGATTCTACGAATGTAGTAAGAAATGTGGTCTGCTCTGTCATCACACCAGTGGCCATGGATCACATGAAGTTTCTTGGGGATACGTTAGAAAAAATAGCGATGGAAAAAGCGGGGATCATAAAAGAAAAAGTTCCGGTAGTGGTATACCAGACAGAGCAGGTGGTGAAGGAATGCCTGCAACGTACATGCATACAGAGGAATGCGGCCATGACAGAAGTCCGTCAGGAACAGATCCACGTCCGGGAGACGGATTCGGAAGGCTCTCTTTTTGACTATGCTCCCTGGCAGGGGATGCGTATTGCATTGGCGGGGACCTTTCAGGTGGAAAATGCCTGTCTTGCGCTGGAGTGTATTGGACAGCTGAAGGGGCGGTACGACATATCGCCACAGCAGCTGCGGCAGGGATTTGAGCACACCCTATGGCAGGGGCGGTTTGAGAAGATCAGCTGTGATCCGGTGGTGGTGGCAGACGGCGCCCACAATCCGGCAGCCATGTATTCTTTTCGTGAATCGGTGTTATCCTATTATAAAAAAAATAAAAAAATTGGGATCATGGGGGTATTTGCGGACAAAGATTATGAAAAAATGGCTGAACTGGCGGAGGGTATCTTTGAAAAAATATATACTATAACGCCTCCTTCGCGGCGGGGACTTTCGGCAGAGATTCTCGCTGACGCGCTGGAGCGCAGAGGCGTGGAAACAGAACCCTGTGGTTCAATGAAAGAAGCCCTGGGACGGGCACTGGAAGGCGGTGAAAAGGAGAACACCCGGGAATCGGAATCGGCAAGAGCAGTATTTATATTTGGTTCTCTTTCAATCTTAAAAGAAGCCTATCAGCTCCTTTACTAACATTTTACATGAAATTTACCTAGCGTATATTTGAAATTTACATACATATACTAATATGATAATGCAACGAAGCAATCCGAAGCATTATATAATGCAAGGGTCAAAAGTTCATTTAGAAATGTATTTACAGGTTAGAGAAGCTGAAAGGAGAAACCTATGGATATCTTTGATGTACTGACTATGCTCGGTGGTCTGGCGTTATTTTTGTATGGAATGCATACGATGGGGGAAGGACTGACTAAGGTGTCAGGAGGAAGGCTTGAACGGATCTTAGAGAAGCTGACATCCAATCCGGTGAAGGCGGTGCTTCTGGGGGCTATGGTCACGGCAGTGATCCAGTCCTCCTCGGCTACTACTGTGATGGTGGTTGGTTTTGTAAATTCGGGGATCATGAAACTGAATCAGGCCATTGGCATTATCATGGGTGCTAATATCGGCACGACGATCACCTCATGGATCCTCAGTCTTTCTGGCATTGAGAGCGACAGTCTTTTTATGCAGTTTCTAAAGCCCTCAAATTTTGCTCCAGTCTTGGCATTGGTGGGCATTGTATTTATCATGTTTCTTCACAGCCAGAAGAAGAAGGATATAGGAATGATCCTGATCGGCTTTGCGGTGTTGATGTTTGGAATGGATACCATGAGCGGTGCGGTAAAGCCGCTGGCAGATGTTCCTGAGTTTACGGGAGTTCTTACGATGTTTTCCAATCCGGTACTGGGTATGCTGGCTGGTGCATTCCTCACGGCAGTGATCCAGAGCTCATCTGCCTCTGTGGGTATTTTGCAGGCACTTTGTGCCACCGGATCCATCACTTATGGGACAGCCTTTCCGATCATTCTGGGACAGAATATTGGAACCTGTGTGACTGCACTTATATCCAGTATTGGTGCGAACAAAAATGCCAGAAGGGCGGCGCTGGTACACCTCTATTTTAATATAATAGGGACCACCGTTTTTATGATTATATTTTACTCGATCAATGCAGTTGTTTCCTTCGATTTCTTTGAAGATGTGGCGGGTCCTGCCGGCATCGCGGTTATTCACACGGTGTTCAATGTATTTGCCACGCTGATCCTGCTTCCTTTTGCCAAGGGGTTAGAAAAGCTGGCGTATATTTCAATCCGCGAGGATGAGGATGAAAAAGAGAAAAAGGAGATGGGATCCCTTCTGGACGAGAGATTTTTAGAGCAGCCGGCATTTGCCATGGAGCGCTGCAGGCAGGTGGCGGCCGCGATGGCAGAACTGTCGCAGAAGGCATTGATGGAGGCCATGTCCCTGATCACTAAATACGATGAGAAGAAGGCGAAGGCGGTATACCGGATGGAGGACGAGGTGGATCATTATGAGGATGTACTGGGAAGCTATCTGGTGAAGCTCAGCAGCCGGAATCTGACGGAGAAGGACAGCCGCAGCCTCTCGACGATCCTTCATTGTATCGGGGATTTTGAACGAATTTCTGATCATGCTATCAATATAGAGGAGTCAGCGAGAAAACTCTACGATCAGAAGCTGAAATTTTCGGAAAAAGCTGTGGGAGAGGTGCAGGTATTTACCAGGGCGGTAACGGATATTCTTAATCTTTCGATTCGTGTCTTTGAAGAGGAGGATGAGGAATTGGCAAACGATATAGAGCCTTTAGAAGAAGTAGTAGACCGCCTAAACAAAAAAATGAAAAAGCGCCACGTAAAACGTCTCCAGAATGGAAAATGCAGCATTGAGACAGGTTTGATCCTCAGTGAACTGGCAACCAATTTTGAAAGGGTGGCAGATCACTGCTCCAACATCGGAGTCTGTGTTATCCAGATCAAAGAAGATTCCTTTGATACCCACGAATATCTGGATACTCTTGACAAAGGAGAAGATACCTACTTCAATCAGAAATATAAGGAATACAAAAATATTTACAAATTACCATAAACAGCTTTATCTTTTTCCTGCTTTTATATATAATGAGGATGTCAGGAAAATGCAAAGGAGAACAGGTTATGAATAAGGCTGTTATTTTCGATATGGATGGTGTTATTTTTGATTCCGAGGCGCTGGTACTTACCTGCTGGAAGATCATCGGTGAAAGTTATGGAATATTCGGTATTGATGAAGTATTCCGCCGGTGCATCGGCACCAATACTGCAGAGACCAAAAAGATCGTGCAGGACTACTATGGGGAAGATTTTGATTACGAGCACTTTCGGGAAAAAGCCTCTGTCCTGTTTCAAGAAAAGACGAAGGAAAAGGGAGTGCCTGTGAAGCGCGGAGCGAGAGAGCTTCTCAGCTACCTGAAGATCAATGGTTACCGCATCGGGCTCGCCACCTCCACGAGAAGAGTAAGGGCGGAAGAAGAGCTGGAGCAGGCAGGACTGCTGAAATATTTCCAGACGGTGGTCTGCGGAGACATGGTGTCTCACAGCAAACCCCATCCGGAGATCTATGAATTTGCCTGCAGTGGGATGGGACTGGATCCCGCGTCGGTTTATGCCATTGAAGATTCCTTTCACGGAGTTCGTTCTGCCTCTGCCGCCGGCATGAAGGTGATCATGGTGCCGGATATGATCGCTCCCGATGAAGAGATGAAAGAGCTTGCATGGCAGATCTACCCGTCACTGATGGGGGTGCTGGGTCTGTTTCAGAGCTTCTGAAAATTAGCCGCTGCGTTAGTTCCATGATGTCAGATCATACCAGACTGCGATAGAATAATTGGGACATTTCTGGAGAGACTACTACAAGATCATGTCTTGTGGAGGTTTTGCTATGAAAATAGTCCGTGTTTTTTTTATCGTTGTTCTGGTGTTTGTGATATTGGTGCCCTATACGACGGCAAAACCTGGGGATTATGAATATAAGATTGTGAACTATGTGGCATTGGGGGACAGCATAGCCGGAGGATATGGGCTGGAAGACGTCCCCAAGGAGTCTTATGTGGGAAGGGTGGCAGCGGCATTGGAGGATCGTTACGGTGCAGTCCGGCTGAAGAATTTTGGGGAAAACGGTCTCCGCAGCGATGAGCTTCTGGAGATTCTTGAGGACGAGGACAACGGGCAGCATGCCTCTTATATGGAGGCGATACAAGAGGCGGATCTTATTACTCTTTCTATCGGTTCCAATGATCTTTTGCAGTATCTGTCCCGGGATGTGGATCTGCAGGATTTAAAAAAAAATGGGGACCGGTTATTCACGGAAGCCTGCCAGAAGTTTAGTGAAAATATTCCTGGGATTCTGGATATTATAAACCGGAATGCACCCAATGCACAGCTTTTTGTAAATAATATTTACAATCCCTGTAATGATATTTCCTTTGGCATCTCAGAAGAGGCCGCTGAAAATCTGGAACAAATGGCAGATCAGTATATTCAGAAGCTGAACAAGGGGTTTGAGACGAAGCGGGTGCAGAGTGTCTTTAACCCGACAAAGAAATCAAAGAAATCCCGGAAATATGCGCTGGTGGATGTAAAGAGTGCTTTTGAAAACAGCGATGAAAAGCTGATCAATATGATGATCTCCTGGCGGAGTATCGATCCCCATCCCAACCGGGAGGGACATCGGGTGATCGCGGAGCTGATCATTCCCCGGATCGATCTGAACAAATAAAAATGAGAGGGGTACTAATGAGGATAAAAGGAGTTATATTTGACCTGGATGGGACATTGATTGATTCCATGTGGGTCTGGGATCAGGTAGATAGGGACTTTTTGGGAGCACGGGGTTTTGAGGTGCCTCCGGATTATCAGAAAGAGATCCAGGCATTGGGATTTTATGAGACCGCCTGTTATACCATTGACCGCTTTGGGCTGAAGGAGAGACCAGAGGATATCATAAAAGAATGGAATGACATGGCGGAGCGGACCTATCATAAAGAAGTGCAGATAAAGCCTTATGCCAGGGAACTGTTGGTATGTCTCCGGGACCAGGGAATCCATCTGGGGGTGGCGACAGCCTCCTACGCATCTTTATTTACGGAGTGTTTGAAAAGAAATAATGTGTATGATTTATTTGAGTGCTTTACGGAGACCAGTGAAGTGGAGCGAGGAAAGGGATTTCCCGATATATACATAAAAGCCGCGGGGAAACTGGGGTACTCTCCGCAGGAGTGCCTGGTATTTGAGGACATTCATCAGGGAATCCTGGGGGCAAGGGCCGGAGGTTTTTGCACCGTGGGAGTATTTGACGAAAAATCAGCAGATTCCTGGGCAGAGATACAACGGGATTCAGATTATGCGATTCGGGGGTTTGGGCAGCTTCTTCAAGATTCACAGCTGTTCCGGGAGATTTTTGGTAAAGAGTGCAGTCGGAGATCCGCAAATCTTGACGTATAATCAAATATCGTGTAGAATTGTATAGAATCATGTTGTTTGTAATGAAATGGGGATGAATATGAAGAACAAAAACGATGTTGAGGTATTGATCAATGGAAGAAAATATACGATCTGTGGATTTGAGAGCGCCGAGTATCTCCAGAAGGTAGCGACATATATAAACAGCAAATACATGGAATTTAAAGATAAAGACTATTATTACAGCCTGGATATGGATCTTCGCAATATTCTTCTGGCAGTCAATATTGCCGATGATTATTTTAAAGCGAAGAAAGAGACATGGATCATACAGAAGGACAATGAGCGCAAGGATAAAATGGTGCTGGAGATGAAGCATGAAGTTCTTGATTCCCAGAGTGGTACAGCAAAGATCGGGCAGGAGAACGAAGTCCTGAAAGACGATCTGGAAGAAGCGGAGAAAAAGATTGTCGAGCTGAAGGTGAAGAATGAAGATAACATGACAAAAGTGGCCGCGCTGGAAGAAAAACTTTCGGACACAGAGGCCCAGAGTAGTGGAAATGCTGCCAGACTGAAAGATGCGGAGAAAAGAAATGGAGAGCTGATGTCTAAGCTGGAAAAGGCAGAGAAAGAAAGTGCCAGGCTGAAAGCGAGACTGGAAAAGAACGAGAAGGCAAACGCCGGACTGAAAGTGAAACAGGAAGAGACTAAGAAAGAGAATGCTGAGCTGAAAGCCAAGCAGGAAGAGACCGAGAAGGAGAATGCTGAGCTAAAAGCGAAACAGGAAGAGACTAAGAAAGAGAATGCTGAGCTGAAAGCCAAGCAGGAAGAGACCGAGAAGGAGAATGCTGAGCTAAAAGCGAAACAGGAAGAGACTAAGAAAGAGAATGCTGAGCTGAAAGCGAAAATTGAGGCGGCAGAGCGGCGGATCACGGATCTGGAAAACAAGAACCGGCGTGGAAAGCGATAAATATAGGAGTAGCAGACAGACGGGAAACGGTGTTGCCGGGTTCCCGTTTTTCTAGGGCGAGAATGTAGGAATGAGATTCAGACACGAGCTAGCTCAAATGGGCATAAAGGAGGCTTGCAGCATGGGTGAAATGGTGAAAAAAGTTGAAATTCTGGCGCCGGGAGGATCCCGGGAAGCCATTTATGCAGGAATATACGGAGGGGCAGATGCCGTTTATACCGGAACAAGCCGTTTTTCAGCGCGGGCCTTTGCGGAGAATCCGGATGTAGAGGAGCTGTGCCGAATACTGGATTTTGCCCATCTGCATGGAAAAAAGATCTACCTCACAGTGAATACCCTTCTGACAGAGGAGGAGCTGGAAGGAAGTTTATATGATATGATCCGGCCGCTGTATGAACACGGGCTGGATGCGGTTATCGTACAGGATTTTGGGGTGATGGATTTTGTAAGGGAGCATTTTCCAGACATGGATATACATGCCAGTACCCAGATGACTCTCCTGACAGGGGAGAGTGCCAATCTTCTGAAACCCTTTGGGGTGACCAGGATCGTTCCGGCGCGGGAACTGACGATCCAGGAGATTGCCCGGATGCGGCAGGTGACGGATCTGGAGATTGAGGTATTTGTCCACGGGGCTCTGTGTTACTGCTATTCCGGGCAGTGTCTGATGAGCAAGGTGATCGGCGGCAGAAGCGGCAACCGCGGTATGTGTGCCCAGCCCTGCCGGCTGCCTTACAAGGCAGAGGGAAAAAAAGCAGGTTACCTGTTGAGCCCGAAGGATCTGTGTACCCTGGGGGAGGTAGGAGAGCTGATTCAGGCGGGGGTGGATTCCTTTAAGATTGAGGGGCGGATGAAAAAGCCTGCCTATACTGCCTATACTTCGTATCTGTACCGGACCTATGCCGATGCCAGCCTTTCCGGTATTCCGGTAGATGATAGGGAATTAAAAAAGGATATACGGAAATTGGCGGATATTTATAACCGGGGAGGGTTTACCCGGGGATATTTATTTGAGCCATCGAAAAAGAATATCATATTCCGCAGCAAAAACAGTCATTATGGTGTTCAGGCGGGGACGGTGCTGGCTGTTAGCAAAGATATGGTGGAGTACCGGTCGGAAATCCCTCTTCATCCCCAGGACGTGGTGGAGTTCCGGGACGAGGCGGGAGGCAGTGTTTACGAATACACGCTAAAAGAAGGAGTTCCCAGGTCTGGAAAGGTGAGGGCACGTTATAAAAAAGGAAGCCCGCTGCGGGCAGGGCAGAAGGTGTACCGTACCAGGAATAATGAGCTCCTCAAGGAGATTAATGAAGGGATCGAAGAGGGCAGGAAAAATACAAAAGTTCCAGTCCGGGGAATTTTCACTGCAGTCTGTGGTGAACCCGTCAGGCTGGAGCTGATTTTTGGAGATCTGTCCTGTCAGATGGAGGGAGCTGTAGCAGAGAGGGCAAAGGGAAAACCGGTAGACTCTGGAGATATAGAAAAACGTCTGAGAAAAACCGGGGAGAGCCGGTTTATATTTGAAGATCTGACTCTGTCCATCGAAGAGCAGCTCTTTGTACCTCTGGGAAGCATCGCCGCCCTGCGGCGTCAGGCTTTTGAAGTTCTGGAACAAAAAATCCTGGAGCGGAGCTGCCGGAAAGCGGGAGAGACACCAAAAAAGATTTCTGAGAGTGAGAAAATGAAAGAAACCCGTGGGGAGTTTTTGGGTGGGGAGCATTTCACTTTGATACAGATCACAGACTTTCGGCAAATGGAAGGAGTAAAAAAGGCGTCAAAGGTAAATGCTACGAATACGAGACTGCATTTCCCCCTGGAGGAGTTTTCGCCGGAGGAATGGAGCAGGCTGGCAGAAGAAGCGGGAGAATTCAGTTATTATATTTCCCTTCCTAGAGTGCTGCGCGAAAAAAATAAATCTCGCTTTCTTGCTCTCTGGAGTGGGTATGGCAGCTGTTTTCAAGAGTCAGGATGCGTCGGAGCCGTCCTGTCGTCCATTGAGGCGCTTTCGGTTGTAGATCAGCTCTGGAACCAGAAGAGGAAGTGGATCGCAGGTCCGGAGCTCTATCTCTGGAATCGCAGGGCGGGTAGAGTTTACCACCAGCTGGGGCTGCGGGGGCACAGTTATATGGCATATGGAAGAAGGGCAGTCATGACTACAGAAGGCTGTGTCAGTCTGGAACTGGGCAAGTGTTCCGGCCCGGAGGGCAGGAGCCGGGAGCTGGAGATCAGTACGCCGAAAAAAGATGACTTTACGGTGGTAAATTATTGTAATTATTGTTACAATGTAATATATGAAAAAAATCCGGGATGGCAGGAGCCAGAGGATCTGGCAGGAATCCCGGAGATACAGTTCCGGTCGGAAGATACAGAAGAGGTAAGAGAGGTTTTGGAGCAATGGAGCTTTTTATCGTAGAGCTTGCCAGATATGTGATCATTCTGGTGTTTGGCATATATACTTTTTATTCATACCGGGCCTTTGCCAGCAAAGACAGGGCGAGACAGAACCGGGTGTTCGCTGTCCAGAGAACCTTGACCGTTCTTTTGCATACAGTGATGAGTCTGCTGTTGATCATGGAAAATATGTCTCTGGTATATATTTTTTTATGGCTGGCGGAACTTGCATTTTACTTTATTTTCATCAAGATCTACCAGGTGTGTTACAAAGGACTGTCCAAGCTTGTTTTGAACAATATGATGATGTGCATGATGGTGGGGTTTATCATATTAGGAAGGCTTTCTTACAGTTATGCCATTCATCAGCTGGTGCTGGCTGCCATCGCCATGGTATTGTGTATATTTGTTCCGTTTTTTATTGAGAGATTTGGTATTTTGGAACGTCTGGGATGGCAGTATGCGTTGGCAGGGATTTTGTTTCTGCTTCTGGTTTTCGTCATAGGGGTGGAAAAATGGGGCTCTAAAAACTGGATCAGTATTGGCGGAGTATCCATTCAGCCCTCAGAATTCGTGAAGATCCTGTATGTATTTTTTATTTCTTCGCTATTGGCGAAGAGTACAAGATTTAAGCATATTGTATTGATTTCCGGTGTGGCGGCGGCCCATGTCATTATTCTTGTGGCTGAAAAAGATCTCGGCGCCGCGCTGATCTATTTTATTACCTATGTGATGGTGCTTTATGTGGCTACGATGAATGTGGCGTATCTGGGAGCCGGTCTGGGAGGAGGTGCCCTGGCGGCAGTGGTAGCCTACCGGCTGTTTGCCCATGTGCGGACCCGTGTCCTGGCATGGCAGGATCCCTGGGGGACGATTGAAAATGAGGGATACCAGGTGGCGAGGTCGTTATTCGCTATTGGCACTGGAGGATTTATTGGTATGGGCTTGGGAAAGGGGCTCCCTTCCAGTGTGCCGGTGGTGGAGAGTGATTTTGTATTTTCAGCGATCTCCGAGGAGCTGGGCGGCGTATTTGCCATCTGCCTGATCCTGGTTTATCTGAGCAGCTATATTATGTTTGTTAATATTGCCATGAAAATGAAAAAACAGTTTTATAAATTAACGGCATTTGGTCTCAGCGTAGTATTTATTTTCCAGGTATTTTTATGTGTGGGGGGCGTGACCAAATTTATTCCCTCTACCGGAGTGACACTGCCGCTGATCAGTTATGGAGGAAGTTCCATCATGACTACGATCATGATATTCAGTATCATTCAGGGAATGTATGTGTTGAACGGAAGAGAGGAGGAGAGCCTTGAAGAGGAAAGAAAGAGCGAAGGAAAAAGAAAGAGAGAGGGGAAGAGAAGAGCCAGGAACAGAGGTTAAGAAGCGGAAGCGGATGAACCGGGAAATGGCCGCTGTCACCAATATTTTTATGTTTCTTTTTGTCTTTATGGCTTCCTATGTTATCTGGTTTTTGATGGGAGACACGGATAAAATTTTAAATAATCCGCAAAATAAGAGACAGGAGCTTTTGGCAGAGAGGATTCAGAAAGGAAGTATTCTCTCGGATAAGGGAAAGGTACTGGCAAAAACAGAAACAGACAGTAAAGGGAATGAAAAAAGAGTGTATCCCTATAACGAGCTGTTTGCCCATGTAGTAGGACGTGTCAGTCATGGGAAGACGGGTCTGGAGGCTTCGGAAGGGTATACGATGCTGACCACCGGCATCAATCCCCTGACTGGGTTATTTAATGAGTTGAAGGGAGAAAAAAACCCAGGAAACAATGTGGTTACCACGTTAAATGTAAAGTTATCCCAGATCGCCAGTGAATCCCTGGGCAGCCGGCGGGGTGCTGTAGTGGTGACAGAGCCTTCCACGGGAAAGATCCTTGCCCTGGTGTCAAAGCCATCTTTTAATCCAAATCAGCTGGACCGGAACTGGGAATCACTGATCCGGGATAATGATGATGATTCTGCCCTTTACAACCGGGCGACCCAGGGTTTGTATCCGCCGGGATCCACCTTTAAGCTATATACTACACTGGAGTATATGAGGGAGACCAGCCGCTATGAAGAATTTCGTTATACCTGTACCGGAAGCATTGGCAAGGGAAAAGAGGCGATACGCTGTTATGGGCATGAGATCCATGGAACCATTGGACTGAAAAAAGCATTTTCCGAGTCCTGCAACGCCGCCTTTGCCCAGATTGGTGTGGAACTGAATCCCTCCGATTGGAATGGTTTGTGCAGTTCTCTGTATTACAATAAAACACTGCCTATTAAGGAGCTGGAACAGAAATCATCCCGGTTTGATGCCGCCAGCGTGGAGGGGAAGGGCGATATTATGCAGGCGGCCATCGGCCAGGGAACCGTCCTGACAACGCCCCTGCAGAATTCTTTTCTGGTATCGGCTGTTTTAAATGAAGGTAAGCTGATGAAGCCCTATCTTGTAGATCGGATCGAGGATACTTATGGCAATGTAGTGAGGCAGCAGGAACCTTCTGA
This sequence comes from uncultured Eubacterium sp., assembly GCA_910585745.1. GTDB lineage: Bacteria > Bacillota > Clostridia > Lachnospirales > Lachnospiraceae > Eubacterium_F. The sequence continues at coordinate 29,499 of CAJUFM010000033.1, forward strand.
GGAGGCGGCACCGATTACAAAAAAAGAGGCAAAAGTTCTGAAAGAATATATGAGGGAAACGGTGCTGAGCGGTACTGCCACAGCGTTAAATACCAGCCGCTACAAAGCGGGAGGTAAAACCGGTTCTGCGCAGTTTAAGGAGGGATCCACGGATTCCCATGCCTGGTTTGTAGGGTATGCAGAAAAGGACGGAAGACAGCTGGTAGTAAGTATCATTGTGGAGGGTGCAGGAACCGGAAGTGCCCATGCGGTTCCCATTGCACGAAAGATATTCGATGCATACTTTTAGGAACTGTTAAGTTCCAGGAATTTAATAGTTCCTTAGCTATATATGACAGAGCCAGAGGGTGAATTGAAAGGAGGGAAACTGCGTGCGTCAGATCGTTAGCTGCGGCGGAGTTGTAATCTTTAAAGGTAAAATTCTGTTATTGTACAAAAAATATAAAAAACGGTATGATGGCTGGGTTCTTCCCAAGGGAACGGTAGAGCCAGGAGAAGAGTTTGAAGAGACTGCATTTCGGGAAGTAAGAGAAGAAAGCGGAGTGTTTGGCAGGATTGTAAAATATATAGGTTCCAGCAATTATAGTTTTAATGTTCCGGATGATGTGGTGGAGAAAAATGTACACTGGTATCTGATGCAGACGGACAGCTTTTCCTGCCATCCCCAGAGAGAGGAAGACTTTTATGATGCCGGGTTTTATAAATTTCATGAGGCCTTTCATCTGCTAAAGTTTGGAAATGAAAGGAAGATCCTGGAGCGGGCATATAAAGAATATCAGAAGTTAAAAAGAGAGTGTATGTGGAATGACCAGCCGATCGGGATAAGGTAGGAAGGTTGGAAGATATAGTTTCTCATCGTTGTATAGTTTTGATTTTAAGAAAGTTCTATTGTAGAAATACAGTAGGGCTTTTTTGATTTGCGCATTGTTGTTTTCAAAACGAAGTATAAGGAGGAATTGTAAATGAATAATGGATATGGATATGTGCGTGTTTCAAGCATAGAACAGAATGAAGACCGCCAGGTGGCTGCACTAAAGAAAGCGGGTGTTTCCGAGCGCCACATCTTTATAGATAAACAGTCTGGGAAGGATTTTCACAGGGCAAATTATGAGAAACTGGTATCACAGATACAGGAGGGAGATTTACTCTATATCTTGAGCATTGACCGTCTTGGACGCAATTATGCAGAGATACAAAACCAGTGGCGTGTGCTTACAAAGGAGATCGGCATTGATATTTGTGTGCTTGATATGCCGCTTTTAGATACGAGAAACGGAAAAGATCTTATGGGGACATTTATTGCAGATCTGGTACTGCAGATTCTTTCTTTTGCCGCTGAGAACGAAAGAGAAAACATCCGAAAAAGGCAGGTTCAGGGAATTGAAGCTGCAAAAAAGCGCGGCGTGCGGTTTGGCAGACCAGAATCAAAAGTGCCAGATAACTTTAAGAAAATTGTAAAGGCATGGGAACGGGGAAATATCAAGTTAAATGAAGTTCTGGAAAAGTGTCAGATGAGCAAATCAACTTTCTATCGGAGATTACGTGACATGCGGTTAAAACAGGAGGGTGAATCTACATAAAACAGGGGGGATCGGAATGGCATCGGAGTGTCAAAAGGTGTACTTTTTGACA
>CAJUFM010000034.1 GCA_910585745.1 uncultured Eubacterium sp.
AGAGATTTTGCGTCAGACTTTCTATCGTTAGGTCATAGAAGATAGAAAGTTCTGACTTTTTTGTTTTTAAGGAGATGTCTATGAAAGCAGAAACATTTTTAAGAGAATTTTTTCGATATGTAATATTAAATATATGCGGTATGGTTGGCTTATCGTGTTACATACTTGCTGATACCTTTTTTATTTCAAACGGTTTGGGTGCAAATGGTCTGACTGCGCTTAATTTAGCTATTCCTATTTATAGCTTTATTCATGGAAGCGGTCTGATGTTTGGAATGGGAGGCGCAACAAAATATTCCATTTACAGAGGGCAAAAAAAATATGAAAATGCAGATAAATCTTTTTCAAATACAATATGTATCATGTCTATATTGGCTGTCATTTTCGTACTAACAGGCATTTTCTTTTCTGAAAAACTAACAAAACTATTAGGCGCTGACAAAGACGTTTTTCATATGACAAAAACATATTTACAGGTTATTTTACTTTTTAGCCCGGCATATATGGCGAATGACACTCTGATCTGCTTCGTAAGGAATGACGGAAATCCTAAGTTATCTATGATTGCTATGCTGACTGGAAGTTTCTCAAACATTATTTTAGATTATATATTTATTTTCCCCCTTAATATGGGAATATTTGGCGCAGTATTAGCCACAGGGTTAGCACCTGTTATTAGCTTAATTGTCTTGTCTAGGCATTGGTTTGCAAAACAAAACCAGTTTCATTTAGTACGAATAAATCCGTCCTTTAGGCTGACAGGAACTATCATTTCTTTAGGTATTCCGTCTTTCATCATAGAAATGGCTTCCGGTATTGTAATGATAGTCTTTAATGCTATTATTCTGAACCTGCAAGGAAATATCGGTGTAGCTGCTTATGGTGTAGTTGCAAACTTATCACTTGTGGTTGTTTCAATTTATACTGGAATAGCGCAGGGAACGCAGCCAATTTTAAGCAGAGTATATGGATATGGAGAGCATGATAGTCAGAAGCAAATTTTAAAATACGCCTTAAAAACAATGATGGTTATATCATGCGGCATTTATTTGTTTTTTTTATTATCTGCCAGTCCAATTGTAAGTGTGTTTAACAGTGAACAAAATGTGCAGTTGCAGCAGATTGCAGTAACAGGATTAAAATTGTATTTTACTGCCATTCCATTTGTCGGGTTTAACATCATTATATCTGCATATTTTACATCAACAGAAAAAGCACTGCCTGCACAAACCATTTCACTGTCAAGAGGTTTTTTAATTATAATCCCTATGGCGTTTTTCCTGTCTTTTTTATTAAAAATGACGGGAGTATGGTTGTCTTTTCCAATTACTGAATGTTTTGTCACTTTAATTGGCATTGCATTATATATTAAATCAGAAAGAGGTAAGAAAAATGTTTAGAGAAATGCGAAGAAGAAAACAAATGTTATCAGTTGATGAATGTATTGAAATTCTGAATAAAGGTACATCTGGTGTACTGGCATTAACAAATGAAAATTCTATTTTAAGCAAAGGAAGTGATAGCATAGGAAGGTTATTGTTGCTGGCACTTAATAAACATCTATAAAAGCGAACGATTTTGTTGATGAAATCGTTCGCTTTATGTATAATAGAATTGAAAAGAGATATTTCTTTTTTAGGACGATAATTATTGATTCTTCAAGAAAGGCGGGATAACAGATGCGGAGGAAAAAACAGATAACGACACAGAGTTTGCAACCGTATTTGTTGCGGTAAAAGGTTAAGGAGAGCTATGATAAGAATGTTGACTAAAGAACAGCTGAATATAATGGACGATTGGATGCAGGCGGAAGCCCGTCCATCGTGCGAAGTGGAATTACCTGTTTAACGGCGGCAGCAAGGACACTATTGTTGAGAAAATGCTGAAATATCAGAATGGGGATGGTGGTATGGGCAGTGGCTTTGAGGCAGATGTGCTTTGCCCTTTATCTGCTGCCATACCCACAGCAGAAGCAATTTTTCAAGCATATGAGTATGAACTTGATTGTTCTTCTGAAATGGTTTAAGGCCATATTGTCTTATTTTGAAAAGTCAGTACAGGATATACCGAAGTATTGGGAGAATACTTGATAACACTTGTTTTGATATAAGCAAGTATAATGGGTATTATTTCACTCCCCTTGATTTCGTATCATCACCTGATTCAATATGTACGACGATGTGAAGCATGGAATTGAACAGACCTTTGATTTTTGCTCAATAACATAAATGAACAAGGGGTATGGAATCCCAATTTCTCCTGGGGAATTGACAGTGATGTTGCCAGACAGGTAACTGAGAACTGGAAGGGATATATCACCGTAAAGAGAGCCAGGATATTACTTAATTTCGGCAGAATTGAAAAATAATCAATCCTGCCAAAGATTGTGGTACATTTTTAAGGCTTCCTTAATCAGTAACGACATTTATCAGACAGATACCTTGACCCTGCCCCTGGGACATACTTTATAATAGGGGTAGCCCCAGAATCTATTGTTATATTTACAAAGCAAAACAGATGATAATGGCAGGATCCGATTGTCAAAGGACACCCTTTTGTACTGCTGTTATAAGGAGGGAAGATCAAATGGCATCTAGAGTTATTCATTACATTGTCGGACAGCTGGCAGCAGAACGGATCTCTTTGAAGAATCCTGAAGATTTTATTTTCGGGAATCTGCTACCAGATTGTGTGGACGGTCCCGGGGGAAGAAAGGGGGCGAAAGCGAGATCACATTTCTGGCATTATGATACAAAGAATCATACAAAAGGACAGAACTGGCATCTTTTTTGGGACAAGTATGAATGCCATCGTGAGGATGAGCTATATCTGGGCTATATGTGTCATCTGGTGACCGATGCTGTATGGCTGCGGCATTTAATATTTCCCTTGAAGAAAAGGGACAAAGATGGTATCTGGTCAATGGAAATTTTGTATCGGGATTATCACCGCTTGAATGAACTGCTGCGGAAAGATTTCCAACCTGCCATGCCAGAATTATTATGGCAGAAAAATGATATCGAAGAGGCAGACCGGTCTGTATGGGAGGATTTCAGGCAGGAATTACTAAAAGAACTGTGTGAGGATACCGGGGCCAGGGAGGAGGACCTTGAGATTATGAGATATGACTTTATCTTAGATTTCCTGCAGAAGGCAGTAAATACTGTTGTAGAAGAAATAGAGGCGAAGAAGGCGCAGCAGAAAGGCCGCGATCCCAGGGAATTCTATGTGCCGGATGACAAATAGAATATATATTAAATGGCGGTACACCAGCCGGAAAGGACAAAGAAAAAATGATACAGGCTTATGAACATAAAGTACAATATTACGAAACGGATCAGATGAAGGTCGTTCATCACTCCAATTACATCCGCTGGTTTGAGGAGTGCCGCATCGACTTGATGGAAAAAGGCGGTCTTGGGTATGAGAGGATGGAGACAGAAGGAATCATCTGCCCAGTGGTATCAGTATCCTGCCAGTACGCCGCCATGATCAGATTTGGCGAGGTGGCAGAGATTATTCCCAAAGTGGAAAAATTCAATGGCATCCGTCTTGTCATATCTTATGAAGTCAGGGACAAGGAAACAAAAGAGCTGCGCTGCACCGGAGAGAGCAGCCACTGTTTTCTGGATGCCAAGGGGCATCCGGTAAATCTCAAACGAAGCAGCCCGGAGTTTTATAATATGTTTTTGAAATTGAGTGAATAGGCTAAAAAACACCAGTGTTCCAATTCCTTATGAAACACTGGTGTTATTCATTATGATTGTGTGAAATAATAACTGCTGTAGTGTTTGTCACTCTTAGCAATATACAGGATATCGTGGTTGTTAATGGCAAAATACCGGAGGACGGCATTTTCACCCAGAGTATTCTGCTTCATTGATTCAATAGAAGCGGGAGAAAAACTGTTGTAGGTGGCTGGATAGCTCGCCGCGATGTCTCCCGCAGGCTCCTTGTGTCCTTTGGCATAAAATGGCATGTAAACGTTTTGAAAGGTATTTCCGCTGATGATGGGATCGATCACGCCGCCCCTCATGAAGATTCCAAATTTCTCTTTTTGGATATCATTTCCATTCCAGCCCTGTACACCATCGATGGTGTTTCCGCGGATCACTGCGTTTTTCCAGTTTTCCATCATGATCGGACTCTGGACGCTGTTTCGGAAGGTGCAGTTTAATATCTGTATATTGGTGTGGTATTTGTTTGGTGAAAATCGGTGGGTATCGATGCCACGGTACAGGTTCGTAAAGCTGCAATTCTGGATCGTAACATTCAGATCCGGTGTCTTGTCAAACTTTGAATACTTGCCGTTAAAGCCGTTGGTGACCTTATCCGGGGTATCTAAGTTAATGGCGCAGCGTTCCCCGTTTTTATTGTTGGCGAAGGAGCAGTTGGTCACAGTGACATCCTTTCCAGCGGTGATCTCGATAAAATGCCCGTCGCGCAAATTGGTGAAAGAAATATTTTCAATGGTCACGTTGGAGCAGTGGGGAACCCGGATCGCCTCACTCTTGTTGCATTTAGCCAGGTTCATCACCACTTTTCCCTCACCGGCGATGCGGATGTTTTTTTCACCGCTGTAGCCGCCGATGGAATTCTTTTTTTTCAGCCGGGAGCTGCGCACGCATTCAAACATGACATGTCCTGCCTTTAATTTTTTTGTGTGGGTGTTATTTGTCTTGTTCATGACCACGCCGTCTTTTAAGATCACTGTAATATTAGAAGAGACTGGCAGCGCGTTGGTCAGGTTGTAAGTTCCCTTTTTCAGTGTCAGGGTTCCGCCGCCTCTTTTGGACATCTCGTCCAGATAGGAGCGGAGCGTCAGATAATGCCTGGTATATTTATTGTAGACCGGCGTCTTCACATACTTATTTTTATATGGTTTAGAAGACGGTGACAGGGTAAAATTTTTCTTTGCCTCTGACGAGCGGGAAGCTGACAGACAAAGAGTTATGGCGAGAACAGCCAAAATGAGTATTTTATAAAACTTTTTCATAAGATGGTTTCCTCCTTATATTTATTCCCACAGGAATTATTTTCTTACATCGCTGCATTGGACACCTCGCCCAGCTGCAGGCCCTCGTTTCGTTCCAGAACGGTCTGGATGCTCCAGGGATGGGTGAACAGAAGCAGCGGGTTTCCTTTGAAATCCTTCACTTTCTTTGTATCAGAAGTGACAGAGAGGGCATTTACGTCAATATCCTCATTCTCGATCCAGCGCACATGCTCATAGGGGAGCTGGTCCATGCGGATCTCTACATTATATTCATTCTGCAGGCGGTACTGCAGGACCTCAAACTGGAGAACTCCCACCACGCCCACGATGATCTCTTCCATTCCGGTATTAAATTCCTGAAAGATCTGGATGGCCCCTTCCAGTGCGATCTGGGTGATGCCTTTCATAAACTGTTTCCGCTTCATGGTATCCACCTGGCGGACTCTGGCGAAATGCTCCGGGGCAAAGGTGGGTATGCCCGCATAGCGAATATTTTTCCCGGATTTGCATAGCGTATCGCCGATGGAAAAGATCCCCGGATCAAAAATACCGATGATATCTCCGGCATACGCCTCTTCCACATGTTTGCGCTCCTGGGCCATCATCTGCTGGGGCTGTGCCAGACGGATCTTTTTGCCGCCCTGGACATGCATGACCTCCATCCCGGCGGTAAATTTTCCGGAGCAGATACGCATAAATGCGATGCGGTCCCGGTGGGCTTTGTTCATGTTTGCCTGGATCTTGAAGATAAAAGCTGAAAAATCCTCAGAAAAAGGATCCACAGGATTTTCACCGGAGAGCCGTGGGAGTGGGGAGGTGGTCATTTCAAGAAAATGTTGTAAAAAGGTTTCCACTCCAAAATTCGTCAGCGCTGAGCCAAAAAATACTGGAGACAATTTGCCGTTACGCACTTTTTCCAGGTCGAATTCATCACTGGCGCCGTCCAGAAGCTCAATCTCATCCACTAATATATCATGATATTCCTTGGTGATCAGTTCATCCAGGCCGCTGTCGCCCAGGCTCGCCTCCACCGATTCAATCTTGTGTCCGTTATCGGCGGCAATAAAGCGGGAAATCGTCTTTGTATTCCGGTCGTAGACGCCCTTAAAATTCTTTCCGGAGCCGATGGGCCAGTTGACAGGGCAGGTGCGGATCCCCAGTACGTTTTCAATCTCATCGATCAATTCAAAGGGATCTTTTGCCTCCCGGTCCATTTTGTTAACGAAAGTAAAGATAGGGATTCCTCTCATGACACAGACTTTGAAAAGTTTAATGGTCTGTGCCTCCACTCCTTTGGATCCGTCGATCACCATGACTGCAGAATCCGCCGCCATCAGAGTCCGGTAAGTATCCTCCGAGAAATCCTGATGTCCCGGAGTGTCTAGTATGTTAATGCAGAATCCGTCATAATTGAATTGGAGCACAGAAGAGGTAACTGAGATTCCACGTTCCTTCTCAATCTCCATCCAGTCGGATACGGCATGTTTGGCAGCTTTCCTTCCCTTTACGGAGCCGGCTAGATTGATCGCCCCTCCATATAATAAGAACTTTTCCGTCAGTGTGGTCTTTCCTGCGTCCGGGTGGGAGATGATGGCAAATGTCCTGCGCTTCTCAATCTCCTGCTTTAATATGTCGCTCATGTTAATCTCCATTCCTGATTTTTCTATAGAAATAAAGAAAAGCTTTGAAAAACACCTTTCGTCATTCAAAGCTTCCTTATCACTGGGCTACAAGGATTCGAACCTTGAAATGCTGGAGTCAGAGTCCAGTGCCTTACCATTTGGCGATAGCCCAATCTCAATCACGAATGCTATTATACAATAATTTTTTGTAGAATGCAAGGGTTTTTTTGAAAAAAATGAAAAAAAATTATTTTATTTTAAAATATAGTTTATCTCTTGACATTTATATTAAATTTGGATAGAATTTTATATTAATATACGTAGAAAAAACAGTGATAAAATCAAAAAGAGAGGACGGGAAAAATGGGTAAAATTATTGGTGAAGGCATTACATTTGACGACGTTTTATTGGTACCAGGATACTCAGAAGTGATTCCAAATCAGGTAAGTCTGAAGACACATTTGACAAAGAAGATATTATTGAACATTCCTATGATGAGTGCGGGGATGGATACCGTGACAGAGCATCGTATGGCAATCGCCATGGCTCGCCAGGGAGGCATTGGGATCATACATAAGAATATGACGATTGAGCAGCAGGCGGAAGAAGTAGATAAGGTAAAACGTTCGGAGAATGGAGTGATCACAGACCCATTTTATCTTTCTCCGGAGCATACACTGGAGGATGCCAATAATCTTATGGCGAAGTTCCGGATCTCGGGTGTCCCGATCACAGAGGGTAAGAAACTGGTGGGTATCATTACGAACCGGGATCTTAAGTTTGAGACGGACTTTACAAAGAAGATCAAGGAGAGCATGACATCTGAAGGGCTTGTGACGGCGCCGGAAGGTATTACTCTGGACGAGGCAAAACAGATTCTTGCAAAGGCGAGAAAAGAAAAACTTCCTATTGTAGATAAGGATGGAAATTTAAGCGGACTGATCACCATCAAAGATATTGAAAAGCAGATCAAATATCCTCATTCGGCAAAAGATTCCCAGGGAAGACTCCTCTGTGGAGCCGGAGTGGGAGTGACTGCGAATATCATGGAGCGTGTGGATGCCCTGGTAAAGGCAAAGGTAGACGTGGTAGTGATCGATACGGCACACGGTCATTCTGCCAATGTACTTAAGGTGGTAAGAATGGTTCGTGAGACCTATCCGGAGCTGGGGATCATTGCTGGAAATGTTGCCACGGGCGAGGCGACAAAAGCGTTGATTGACGCTGGTGTGGATGCGGTCAAAGTTGGTATCGGCCCTGGGTCTATCTGTACTACCCGTGTAGTGGCAGGTATCGGCGTTCCCCAGGTTACTGCCATCATGGAATGCTATTCTGTGGCAAAGGAATACGGGATTCCGGTTATTGCAGACGGAGGTATCAAGTATTCCGGTGATATGACTAAGGCCATTGCTGCGGGAGCCAATGTATGTATGATGGGAAGTATTTTTGCGGGCTGCGACGAGAGTCCGGGAACTTTTGAACTGTTCCAGGGAAGAAAATACAAAGTGTACCGCGGTATGGGCTCTATCGCTGCCATGGAAAATGGAAGCAAGGACCGTTACTTCCAGCAGGATGCGAAAAAGCTTGTGCCAGAGGGTGTTGAGGGACGTGTGGCATATAAGGGCACCGTGGAAGATACCGTGTTCCAGCTGATCGGAGGCATCCGTTCCGGTATGGGTTATTGTGGCGCCAAAGATATCGAGACACTCAAGGAAAATGGACGTTTTGTGAAGATTTCTGCTGCTTCCCTGAAGGAAAGCCATCCTCACGATATTCATATTACGAAAGAGGCTCCGAATTACAGTGTTGAATAAAAGGAAAATTCATTGGAAGAAAAACAAATATAGAAAGTTAGGGCTTTGCGCCGGGATCACCGGCGCAACAGCCCTTTTGCTTTTGGTGGTCTATATGGTGTGCTCTCTGCTGGGGGCAAAAAGAGAAGAGGAACGGATCAGAAAAGCGGATCAGATGCTGGAAGAGCTGAATTTGTCAGTAAATCTTCTGGATATCAATAAGTATTCCAGACCAGGCACGAAATTGAGAAAAGTCAAAGGGGTGGTGGTGCACTATACAGCAAATCCAGGAACCGATGCCATGGCAAACCGTAATTATTTCAACAATCTCCCGAAGATCAATGCAAAAAAGGGAACCAATACCTATGCCAGCAGCCATTTTGTCATAGGGATAGATGGAACTATCGTCCAGTGCATCCCTACAGAAGAGATCGCGTATGCCTCCAACGACCGGAATTCAGACACGATATCCATAGAATGCTGTCATAAAAAAAAGAACGGTAAATTTACAAAAGAGACTTACCGTTCTCTGATCCGGCTGACAAAGTATCTCTGTATCCGGTTTGGGCTGGGGATAAAGGATGTGATCCGGCATTATGATGTAACAGGAAAAAACTGCCCCAAATATTTTGTGGAACATCCGGATGCCTGGACCAAGTTTCTGGCGGATACAGAGGCAGAGCTGGCGCAATAGCGCTGTTAAGCTGCCTTGTATCTGAACCAATTATCCTGCGTGAATAAATTAAGACTTAATTTCGCTGCATTAGACATCAATATGAACCAGCTTTTTGCCTTCGGAGTATTTACGGTATGTAATGCCGGCAGAACGCATCATTCGTTTGGCTGCCATAACGCCAGCTGTATCCGAATATTTATCCTCTTTAAAAATAACTTCCTGGATTCCGGACTGTATGAGTGCTTTTGTACATTCGTTGCAGGGAAAGAGGGTTGTATAGATCCTGGCCCCTTTTAGTTTGAAGCCTGAGTAATTCAACAGTGCATTCAGTTCTGCATGGCATACATATAAATATTTGGTGTCCATTGGCTCACCAGTATTATCCCATGGATAATCATCATCGGAACAGCCGCAGGGCATACCATTGTAGCCAACAGACAGTATCTTATTATCCGTATCCACGATACATGCTCCCACCCGTGTATGGGGATCCTTGCTCCGCATGGCAGATAAAAGTGCAATTCCCATAAAATACTCATCCCAGGATAAATAATCTGTGTTTTTCATGGAGTTCCTCCCTGTATAATACATATTTTAGTGTACTAAAATGGTGCTGTCAGGCTACCCAGATCATATCATCTTTTGAAAAGGTTGTAAACCGTTTTTAATATTCCTGTCATAGGAATAAGAAGAAAATGCGAAGGATATTTAGAACAAAAAAGCGCCGTGTGAGTCCGGCGCTTCTCTCTGTACTGATTGATACAGTCTGCATTTATATTTTATGACGGGTAGAATTGTAGTAGCAGTACGACTGCCTTCTACATTGATCAAATATTCTGAAAGAATATCGATCCACAAAAATAGCAGTTATGCAAGTTTGTTTACAGCAATTGTAAGACGTGATACTTTTCTTGCTGCTGTATTTTTATGGTAAATTCCTTTTCTGGTTGCTCTGTCGATCTCAGATACAGCTTTTACCAATGCCTCGCTGGCTGCTGCTTTATCATTTGCTTCGATAGCAGAATCTACTTTTTTGATCGCAGTTTTCACCTTGGAACGGATTGCTTTGTTTCTGTCAGCTCTTTTCTGTGAAACAAGAATTCTTTTCTTTGCAGATTTAATATTTGCCAATTCTAACACCTCCATCTTTATTATAATATAAGTAATAGCGTTTGGTTAAACGGACACGGACATTAACACAAACATACTCATTTATGATAGTACAAAATATGACCAGTGTCAATACATAATTGGAAAGTTTTTGGTGAATGATAAAGAAATAAAAGAAATGTTGGGAATGAAAGGGATGAAGCGTATATGTCAGAGAGAAAAACAGACCTTGCCCTTGAGGTGAGGGAGAGTTTTCCAAGAAATAATGTAGAGATCCAGGGAGTGGTGTTAGAAAAGCATTATGAAGAGACGGCAAAGGCGCATATTACAACAGTACAGATTCAGGATGACAGGGGAAGCCGGGCGATGGGAAAGCCCAAAGGATGTTATGTCACCATTGAGTCAGAGGATATGCCAAAGGAAGAGGAGGATAAAGAAGAGCTGCTGTTATGTATCTGCAGTGAGCTGGAAAAGATGGTTCATGATCTGCGGCAGAAATCCGTGCTGATCGCAGGCCTGGGCAACCGTCAGGTCACCAGTGACTCCCTTGGACCGAGAATGGCGGAATGCATTTTTGTCACGCGGCATCTGGGGCGGGAACTTGGGAGCTGGTTTATGGAAGAAAACGAGTACGGGGAGGTGAGTGCCATTGCTCCCGGGGTCATGGCGCAGACGGGGATGGAGGCAGTGGAGATCCTCCAGGGAATTGTTAAAAAGACTAGTCCTGATCTGGTTATTGTAGTGGATGCGCTGGCGGCGAGAAGCATGTCAAGGCTGTGTACCACGATACAGATCACGGATACAGGCATCAGTCCGGGATCGGGCATCGGAAATCATAGAAAAGCGCTGTCCAAGGAAAGTCTCGGCGTTCCGGTAGTGGCAGTGGGTGTACCCACGGTGGTAGACGCCAGGACCATCATCAGCGACCATTTGGAGAAGGTACTAAGCAAACAGGGGTACAGCGAGGACGAGATTGAAAAATTCATCAAAGAAGTATTTCATGAAGAGATGGAAAATTTATATGTCACTCCAAAAAATATCGACGAATCTGTCAACGTGATCGCCAAAGATCTGGCAAAGGTTTTCAATCACTGCTTTCAGAAAAAGTCACTGTAGCTGTGGGGCGCCAATCCGAAACCAGTGTAATATATTCAGTAGAAAATACTATATATTAAATATACACTTGATGTAGGAGGTACTCGTGGAAAAACGATTGTTTCGGATCATTTTATCAGCTGCCCTGATTGCCCTTCTGATTTTGCTGGAGTGCAGTGAGAGCAGTTTAAAAGAACAAATTTTGGGGAAAATTGGTACATCCCTGGCGGCAAATGCCTTTCCAGTATCCAGAATGAGCCGGGAGGATAAGCTGCTGCAGGTAGTGACAGGAAATCCACTTTATTTTCAGAATACGGATATGGAGCGGCTGGCAGAGAGCAAATTGATCTATATGGAAAACCGGGGAGGGGAAAAAGCATCTTCTGGAGAGGGCCAGGGGGCAGACGGGGATTCCAATCTGCCGGGCTCTGCCGATGCCTCAGCGGTGGCGGGAGAAAATCTTGCCCAGGTCCAGACAATGAAAGGAGCCGGTTCTGGAACCGCGGCTTATGTGAATAAGCTCAGGGAGAACAAAGATGTGAGTTATCTGTGGAATCATTTCTATATTATAGACTCTACCACCTCTGTGACCAAATCTCTTTTTCCCGTGGAAGACATGTTAAAAAGGAATATGACGCTTCCGGCGAAGGCAGGTAAGAAGCAGATTCTTATCTATCACACCCATGGGGCGTCAGAGGCTTTTTCTGACAGCCGCAGGGGCAGGGACTCAGACTCGGTGATTGGTGTGGGAAGGGCGTTAAAACAAGAGCTGGAGAAAAATGGATACCAGGTCTATCATGATGAGACAAAATACGATCTTATCAACGGTCAGATTGACCGAAGTAAAGCCTATAATACATCGTTGGACGGAATTACGAAGATCATGAAAGAAAATCCGGATATTCAGGTGACCATTGACCTGCACCGGGATTCAGTGGGAAAAAATAAACATACATATTCGATGATTGATGGAAAAAGGACGGCGATCGTTATGTTTTTTAACGGCATGAGCAGAAACAGATCAGGAAAGATTGATTATCTGTATAATCCCAATCTGGAGGCCAACCTTTCCTTTAGTCTCCAGTTAAAATGCCATGCCATGGAACAGTATGATGGATTTACTAAACCGATCTATCTCAAAGGATACCGCTATAACCTTCATGTGGCGGAGCGGTCTCTGCTGATTGAACTGGGGAATGAAAATAATACTGTGGAGGAGGCCAAAAATGCAGCGGCTCCTCTGGCAAAGGTAATTGCAGATGTGCTCAAAGGGGAAGTCAAAGGGTTTTAATACAAAAATATGGGGTATCTCGTGAAGAGGAGGAATGTATTTACTTTATTGTTACCTTTTTCTTTTTGACCCATCCAAACAGCGGGAAATCCTCATCATCCTCTTCCGTAAAATCAGGACCGTGTGCTGCTATTTGCACGTAGTAGGTTTTGCCTTTTTCTAATTTACCAGTCATTCCTTTTCCATAAGGTGCTGTCTTAGAAATGATAACCGAATGGCTCATATCTGGATGTTCAGAATAGCGGAAGCCATAGTGATCATGCGCTTTCGAATATCCCTTTTTCCCGAAAAGAGGGTCCTGCACCAGAACGTGGATTCTCTGGTTTTTTACTGTTACTTTATATTTTTTGAAAACGGCCTGAACCTGGAGTTTTTCCTTGGACTCTGCCTTTATCCTGGACTGCAGTAGTCCCCATTCGTCAAATGATCTTTCCCCATATATATTCCAGCCGAGGAACGTGTACCCTTTTCTGACTACCTGGGACGGCAGTTTGGCTGCCTTCCCGTATTCATGGTATTTCGGTTTTCTCCCTTTGATTTTTCCGCCATTCAGGATATAGTTTATGGCATATTTTCTGCTTCTGGCCGTCGCTGTTTTCCCGGGAGGAAGGGATTTGTGTTTCTTTTTCCCCACATACCAGGAAAGATTACCTTTTGCTTCATTCAGGGGAATGGAAATGGAGGAATGGTTGACCACGGTCCGCAGCTGCACACAGTCCTGTGCATAGGTCGCTGCCACTTTTTTTACCGAGCTGCCAAAAGTGAGTTTCTTTAAGTTTTTACACTTCCAAAATGCCTGACTGCCTATTTTTTTTACGGTATTTGGAATCGCCGCGTTTTGGAGCGAATGGCAAAAAGAAAAACTGCTTAATCCGATTTCCTGTAAGCACTCTGTTGCGGGTATTTCGGTTAGTTTATCACAACCTTGAAATAAACCGTCTTCTATCTTTTTTAGTCCCCTGGGAAGATGAATACGCTGTAAATTTTTGCAGTATGCAAAAGCGTCAGGTCCGATCTGGCTTACAGTTTCAGGAATTTGGAGTTCTGTAATTTTGTGACAATGATAAAACGCCCCTTCGCCAATTTGGCTCAGTTCACTGGGAAGCTGGATCTCTGTCAGGGATTCCATCCAGCGCATGGCGTCTTCCCCGATGATTTGCAGGGAAGCCGGGCACTGGACAAGTGTTACATTTTCTAAATAGCAAAAGCAATTCTTACCCAGTTCGGTTATCCCTTCTGATATAATGATTTTCTTGATGCTTTTATACTCGATTCCTTTGTCATCAAAGAAAAATTTATCAATCTTTCCGGTTCCGGTTATCGACAGGGTGCCGTTTTCATCGATGGTAAAAGCCGCCGCCGCACCACACATACCAGATACGGTTTTGGTGCTGGCAGCGGCAGGGAAATGTATGAGCTGAAAAAGTACTGCTGCGGCTATTAGGATACCTGCTATTTTTTTCATGGATCATCTACCTTCCTTTTAAGTCTTTGGAATATTGTACCTGCTATTTCTTAGTTTGTCAAATTACTGTTTTTGCATTAAAACTGTCACCGGTCTGAAGGTCTGCCGGCGTCATGGTTTTTGGACATAATCTTGGCGATCATACAGAGGGCGTGGATCGGGAGTTTGACACTTCTTTTTAACATCTTATCGCAAAAATCCTTTATTTAAGCCGATAGTGGCTTATTTTTTTGTCAAATTTTCGAAAATAATGCGTGCGCTTTTGTACGCTTTGTTGTATAATTAGATTATATCACGAAAGGAGGCATTTCGCATGTATATTTCACTTACAGGCAATTCAGATAACAAAGATGTCTATATTAAACGCTCATACCGTAAAAGCAATGGGAAAACTGCTACTCAAATCCATAGAAAACTTGGTAAACTGAATAAACTCTTAGAACAGTTTTCCGGAGATTATGATGCCATGATGGCGTGGGCTAGATCAGAAGCAGAAAAAGACACGATAGAATACAACTCTAAAACAGGCAGTGTTACAGTTTCTTTATCTAAAAGCGCTTATATTCCCAAGAATGAAGAACGCTGCTTCCAGATTGGATATCTGTTCCTTCAAAAACTGTGCACGGAATTAAAAATCGATTCCATCTGCCGAAAGATTTCTAAACGCCACAAATACACTTATGATTTCAGTGCGATCCTTACGGACCAGATTTTTTCCAGAATCCTTTCACCTTCCAGCAAACTGGGCAGTTACTCCTACTGCCAGACGCTGCTTGAACCGCCTAAGTATGAACTACAGAACATCTACCGCTCACTTTCCCTTATGGCTGAAGAATCTGACTTTATCCAGGAGGAGCTATACCGTAATTCAAACTTCGTTCATCCGAGAAACAAAAAGATCCTTTACTACGACTGTACGAATTATTACTTTGAAATCGAGCAGGATGATGATTTTAGAAAGTATGGAAAAAGCAAGGAAAACAGACCAAATCCCATCGTCACAATGGGATTGTTTATGGATGCGGACGGAATTCCCCTTGCTTTTGATGTGTTTCCGGGAAACCAGAATGAACAGACAACCTTAAAACCTTTGGAAACAAAGGTGATACGTGACTTTGCATGCGGCGGGTTTATCTTCTGCTCAGATGCCGGGCTTGGCAGTAAGTCAAACCGAAGATTTAACAGCTTTGCAAACCGTTCTTATGTCATCACACAATCCCTAAAGAAGATGCGTGAGGAAGACAGGCTGACTGCCTTAAATCCAAAACAGTTTCGCAGACTTGGTTCCGGTCAGTTCTTTGATCTATCCACTCTTGATGAATCCGATCCGGATATTTATGAAACAATCTTTTACAAGGAAGTGCCTGTTGTAAATGGAAACATGGATGAAACCGTCATCGTAACCTATTCTCCAAAATACAAGGTATATCAAAAAAGAATTCGCGAGCAGCAGATAGCACGCGCTGTAAAAATGATGGAACAGCCGGGTAAAAAAAGACGTGGCAGAAACCAGAACGACCCAGCCCGTTTTATTAAATCCACTGCTATAACACAAGAGGGTGAAGTTGCAGGCAAAAACATATATGACCTGGATTTGGACCGTATATCAGAAGAAGAAAGGTATGACGGATTTTATGCGGTCATAACAAATCTCGAAGGAGAAGTTGGGGAAATCTTAAAAATCAACAGGCAGCGTTGGGAAATTGAAGAAAACTTCCGGATCATGAAAACGGATTTTGAGGCACGTCCTGTCTATGTCAGGCGAAAGGACCGCATCAAAGCACATTTCCTTACCTGTTATATCAGTCTGCTTGTGTACCGCTTGCTTGAGAAAAAAACGGGAAACAGATATACCTGTAACGAGATTCTGAGCACCCTTCGATCCATGCAGGTAACACTTTTGTCAAAGGAAAGCGGCTATATCCCTTCTTACAAAAGAACAGAGCTGACGGATGATCTACACAAGGCATTTAGTTTTCATACGGATTATGAATTTATCTCAAAATCAGCCATGCGGAGCATAATAAAAAGTACCAAAACAAAAGAAGTAAAAAAATAGCACAAATCGTTTTCAAAAAGAAAATGGCTACAGTCCGCATAATTACTGGATTTGTAGCCACTTTTCATTTTCACAAGTGTCAAACTCGGGATTGTACCTGCTATTTCTTAGTTTGTCAAATTACTGTTTTTGCATTAAAACTGTCACCGGTCTGAAGGTCTGCCGGCGTCATGGTTTTTGGACATAATCTTGGCGATCATACAGAGGGCGTGGATCTCATTCTCTCCGAGGGATCTTGCGTAGGCTACCAGTGTCTGAAGATGAGCAGATAAATGGGGACGTTTCCGGTCGATCTGCTCAAAAAACAGCTGGCAGGGAACATCCAGTTCCTGGGCGATCCGCAAAAGGGTTTCAGTTTTGGGATTGTTTATGCCCCGCTCAATTTTTCCGATGGTCCCGGTGGAAAGTCCCGCTTTGTATGCCAGCTGTTCCTGGCTGATATTTTTAGCCTCCCGGAAGTTTCTGATCTGAAGTCCGACAAGTCTGAAATCATAAGAATTGGAAAATGTACTCACTTGTGTTCCTCCTTTGTATAGCTTGGTACTAACAGTGTACTCGTTGGAATTTCTTTCCACAAGTAACTAAAGTACCTTATTTTATGGGGAATTCAATATTACACTACGGGGGGTAAAAAATAAGTAAAAAAAATAATAATTGATAAGGGACGGAATTATAGGAAGAAATCGGATTTCGATCAAAAAGAGCCTTAATTTGAACTATAAATCTCATGGAAATAAAGGTAGAATAGGATAAAAGTGTCTGGTTAAAATTGAATATGTACAGAGGAGAGAAGTAACAATGAAGGTAATGATAAATATTCTGCTGGGAAGAAGACTCCGCAAAATAAGAAAAATTCTGGGTGTTTCATCGGAAGACATGGCAGAAGCACTGGAAGTCAGTGTGGGTCACTTTCAAAAGTTGGAAAGGGGAGACCATGCGTTCAGCCTGGAACGTCTGAAAGTTCTGCGGGAACAGTATGGTATCGACCTGAATTACCTGGTTACAGGAAGGTCCAAGGAAGAAGATATCGCCAGAGATCTGATCTATGGAACTCCTGAAGAAACTTTTTATTTTATGCATCAGCTACTGGACTCCTGCGAAAAAATGTATCTGAGGCGTGTTTCAGAGGAGGGGAAGCTGTGACCAAAAGTATCATCCGGGATTCCACAGAGGTCTTTGTGTGCATACAGGGGAAGATGAGCCAGTTTGATATCCGGGATATCATTTATGTGGAGCACAGCAGCCGGACAGTCTTTATGTATACTCTGGAAGGAATCGTGTACATCCCCTATATGCCCCTAAATCAGATTTACCAGGCGCTGGGAAATGATTATCTGCTCCAGTGCCACAAATCTTTTCTTGTCAACCGGATCCATATCGATAGTATTGACCGGACAGAAAATGTCGTTGTGCTGAAAAATGGTATGGGGGAAATCGCCGTTGGAAGAAAGTATAGAGCCCGTTTTTTAAAGGCAATGCATCTGATGGAATAGACAGGAAGAAAAGCTGGCGCTCTTGCAGGTGTTTCGCTTTTTCGTCTGCCGGCCCATTGAACTGCTTCCAGACTTTACAAATTTCATGTTCCGTTATATAATAAGAATTCAAATTGATTCTGAGGTGGTAAAAGTGAGAGAGCTGTATCTGATCCGGCATGGGAGACAGTCTTCTAAACTGTGCAATGTGGATGTGAGTCTGGACGAAGCAGGGCGAAGGCAGGCGGAACTTCTGGCGGACAGGCTTACATATGATAAAATACAGAAACTGTACTGTAGTGATCTGAAAAGAGCGGTGGAAACTGCCAGGATCATAGGAGAAAGGCTGGGGCTGGAGCCGGTGGTGATCCCTGCGTTCCGGGAGATCGATTTTGGGGAACTGACGGGAAAATCTGATGACATAATTATGGAAGAGTATAAAGAATTCCGCAGGGAACGTGCCAGCCAGACCAGTGACCTGCCCTATCCCGGCGGGGAAAATGGAGCGGATGTGATCCAGCGTGTTATGCCGGTGTGGAAGGAGCTTTGCCAGTCCCCTGAGGAGCGGTCTGCTGTGGTGACACATGGCGGAGTGATACGGTCTTTGTGTGCCTATCTCCTGGAGACAGATTTAAAAAATAAGCTGAAATTTGCTGTGGATCTGGAAAATACCAGCATTACCGTGATCCGGTATGATGAGACAAAAGAGCTTTTTTATCTGGAGCGCTTCAATGACACGGCGCATCTGGAAAGGCACCCAGAACTGCTGCGGGAGAGCTGGAAGCCTTCTCTGATCCGCCAGTGAAGAGAAATAATGACAGGAGAAAAGACAGATGATGGAACAGAGTAAAACAGCACAAGAAAATAAGATGGGGGTTATGCCAGTAAAAGAGCTGCTGATCACCATGTCCCTGCCGATGATGGCCTCCATGTTGGTACAGGCATTGTATAATATTGTGGACAGTATGTTTGTGTCCCGCATCGGTCAGGATGCCCTGACAGCAGTATCCCTTGCTTTTCCGGTGCAGATGCTTTTGATCGCAGTGGGGGTAGGTACCGGAGTCGGGGTCAATGCCCTGCTCTCTAAGAGCCTTGGCGAAAAGAAATTTGATGAGGCTGACTGGGCTGCCAACTGTGGTGTGTTTTTGATGTTGATCAGCTATGGGCTCTTTTGTGTTTTTGGGTTCATTGGCGCGGGCAAATTTATGGAGACCCAGGTAGATATGAGCAAGAGCAATTCCGCCCAGATCGTGGAATATGGGACAACCTATCTTTCCATCTGCATGATCCTGTCTTTTGGCATCTTGTTTGAGATGATGTTAGAACGTCTGCTGCAGGCTACAGGAAAAACGATCTATACGATGATCACCCAGGGAACAGGCGCTGTCATTAATATCATTCTTGACCCTGTATTGATCTTTGGATTGTGCGGTATGCCTAAAATGGGCATTGCGGGGGCTGCTGTGGCCACAGCCATCGGACAGATTATCGCGATGATCCTTGCGGTGGTATTTAATCTCCGCAAAAATACGGAAATTCATCTTTCCCTTCGCAACATGAGACCGAGGGCGGCTACGATCAAAGCCATATACTGGGTGGGCATTCCTGCCATCATCATGCAGGCCATCGGTTCGGTGATGACCTATGGCATGAATAAGATCCTGGTTCCCTTTTCCACTACAGCGGTGGCGGTCTTTGGCGTATATTTTAAGCTGAACAGCTTTATCTTTATGCCAGTATTCGGGCTGAACAATGGATTGATCCCCATTATTGCCTACAATTATGGAGCGAGGAAGAAAAAGCGGATCATTGAGGCAGTGCGTTTTAGTATGATCATCGCCGTGGCGATTATGTTCGTGGGATTGTGTATTTTTCTCAGTATTCCGGACAAGCTTCTGCTGTTGTTTGATGCCTCTCCTACGATGCTGGAGATCGGTGTCCCGGCACTCCGGATCATCGGAACCCATTTTATGCTGGCAGGGGCTTCCATCGTTATGATGTCGGTGTTCCAGGCTTTTGGTGAGGGATTTTTGAGCCTTACTGTATCGGCATTGAGGCAGCTGGTAGTCATACTGCCGGTGGCATTTATTTTAGCGAATACGGTGGGACTCGGATATGTGTGGTGGTCATTTCCCATTGCGGAAGCATGTTCCCTTACACTGAGCAGCGTATTCTTTACGAGGCTGTATCGTAATAAGATAAAAAAACTTTGATTCCAGAGGATAAATAAATTTATATGAGATGAAGGAGGAGAATCCAAATGAAACTGGACCGATTAGTAGGAGACAGATTTAAAGAAAGACCGTCTGATTGTGTGGTAGAGAGCCATGCTCTGATGGTTCGCGGAGGCTACATGAAAAATATGGCGAATGGTATTTATTCCCAGTATCCACCTCTGCGGCGGGTGACGGCAAAGATTGAAAATATTATCCGGGAAGAGATGGATGGGATTGACGGGCAGGAAGTTTTGTTCCCTGTAACACTTCCTGGCAGTCTCTGGGAGGAATCCGGCAGGTTTCAGAGTGTGGGAAGCGAGCTCCTTCGTTTTAAGGACCGCAATCATTCCCAGATGCTGCTGGGAATGACCCATGAGGAAGCGGCAGTGCATCTGGTGCGTGAATATGCCAATACCTATACCAAATATCCTTTTATGATCTATCAGATCCAGACGAAGTTCCGGGATGAGGCACGTCCCCGCGCCGGTCTGATCCGGGTTCGTGAGTTTACGATGAAGGATGCCTATTCATTTCATACTTCCCAGGAAGATCTGGAACAATATTATGATAGATGTTATAAGGCGTATCAGCGTATCTTTGCCAGGGCTGGGATTCCGGAAGTGGTTGTGGTTGCTTCGGATTCCGGCATGATGGGGGGAAGTGTTTCCCACGAGTACATGCTTCTCACTCCAGTGGGAGAGGATTCTATCGTGCTGTGCGGTGAGTGTGATTTCCGCTCCAATATGGAAGCAGCCGAGTGTATTATTGAAAATAACCAGACTCTTGCCCAGGCAGATCTTACACTGGTAGATACGCCAGATAAACATACCATTGATGATGTATGTGAGTTTTTACATCTTCCGGTGGAGAATTCCTGTAAAGCGGTAGTTTATCAGCGCAACGAGGACGATTCTTACGTGGTTGTATTTCTCCGCGGGGATCTGGAAGCAAATGAAACTAAGATTACCAATTATCTGGGCGGTGCCATTCATCCGGCAGTGATCACAGCGGAGTGTGGACTTGCTGCCGGTTCCATTGGACCTTATAATCTCAATGGAGATTATACAGTACTTTATGATAAATCCCTGGAGGGGATCGACAATCTCTGCTGCGGCGGTAATGTAGATGGAAAACATTACACAGGATTGGATATGAAACGGGATATGCCAGAGGCAGAGTACGGTGATTTTGCCAAGGCCATAGAGGGGGGGATCTGTCCCTGCTGTGGAAAGAAGTCTTTGAGGGTCGAGAGAGGGATTGAGGTTGGAAATATCTTCCAGCTCGGAACGAAATACACGAAGACGATGGGAATGGAGTATCTGGACAGCGAGGGAGAAAAACATCATCCCATCATGGGCTGTTATGGCATCGGTGTAGGCCGTCTGGCGGCTTCTGTCTGTGAAGTGAGCCGGGATGAGTACGGACCAGTCTGGCCGATCACCATAGCGCCATGGGAAGTTCATCTTTGTTGTGTGCGTGCTGATGATGAGGAGTGTAAAGGCTTTGCTGATAAGCTCTATGAGGAGTTACAGAAAAGGCGCATCGATGTGATCTATGATGACCGGAATGTAAGGGCTGGCGCTATGTTTTCTGACGCCGACCTGCTGGGAGTGCCGGTGCGTGTCGTGGTAAGCCCGAGAAATATGAAAAACGGCTGTGTGGAGATCACTACCAGGGATAAGTCTGTCAGCAGACAGGCTGAGCTTGCCCATGCCGCAGAGGCGGTACAGGAGCTGGTAGAAGAGCTGTACGCACAGATAAATGAGGGTGCAGAAGCATTTCGATAAAAATAGAAATAAATGGCACAGAGACTGGTAGAAGAGCTGTACGCACAGATAAATGAGAGTGCAGAAGCATTTCGATAGACTGACTGGAACATACCCCAGGCAGGGAAAGGAAATAACATGTCTATGAATTTTAGAGAGTATATCAGACAGGGGTTTGTTTTTCTGGATGGAGCTACCGGATCCAACCTTCAGGAGCATGGAATGCAGGCAGGAGACTGTCCGGAGACATGGATCCTGGAGCATCCGGATGTGTTTGTGGAACTTCAGAAAGGATATATCCAGGCAGGCAGTGACGTGCTGTATGCACCGACATTTACCTGCAACCGCATCAAACTGGCAGAGTACGGTCTGGAGGACCGGTTGGATGAGATGACGGCGGAGCTGGTGGGACTATCGAGACGGGCCGTAGAAGAGAGCGGTACGACAAGACAGATCTATATCGCCGGAGATATGACCATGACGGGGGAGCAGCTCTATCCGATGGGGACCCTGGCGTTTGAAGAGCTGGTGGACGTGTACAAAGAACAGGTGCGGGCGCTGGTGGCAGCAGGAGTTGATCTATTTGCCGTGGAGACGATGATGAGCCTTCAGGAGTGCCGTGGAGCGGTACTTGCCATCAAGGAGACCTGCGGGGATGAACTGCCTGTGATGGTGACTCTTACCTTTCAGGAGGATGGAAGAACTCTTTATGGAACCAGTCCGGAGACAGCGGCGATCGTGCTTGAGGCGATGGGCGTGGATGCAGTGGGGGTAAACTGCTCTGCCGGTCCGGATAAAATGGTGGATCTCATTCAGAGGATGGAGAAAATGACAGGGATCCCGCTGGTGGTCAAACCCAATGCCGGACTGCCCCAATTAGTGGATGGCAGGACGGTTTATGATATGGAAGCAGAAGAATTTTCTGAGAATATGCTGTCTCTGGTGAGGAAGGGTGCCACGATCCTCGGAGGCTGTTGTGGAACCACGCCGGAACATATTAGAAAACTCAAGGATAGACTTGCTAGTGAAGATCCAGTGTTCCCGGAGAAAAAGAATGTCCGGGCGCTGACCAACGAGAGAAATTATGTACAGATCGATCTGGAGGGAACTTTTTCCATTGTAGGTGAGCGCATCAATCCTACCGGAAAAAAGGAACTCCAGGCACAGCTCCGGGAGGGAGAACTGGAGCTGGTGGTGTCTATGGCGGAAGAACAGGTGGAAAAGGGAGCCCGGATCCTGGATGTCAATATGGGAATGAACGGGATTGATGAAAAGGAGATGATGCTCCAGGCCATTTATGAGCTGACGCTGGCGGTAGATGTTCCTCTTAGCATCGATTCCAGCTATGTGGATGTGGTGGAACAAGCGCTCAGAATTTATCCGGGAAGGGCACTGATCAATTCCATCTCTCTGGAGCCGGAAAAGTTTGAAAAACTGATCCCGGCGGCAAAAAAGTACGGCGCCATGTTTATCCTGCTTCCTTTGTCGGACCAGGGGCTTCCAGAAAATATAGAAGAAAAGAAAGAGATCATCCATAAGATCCTGGATGAGGCGAAACGTCACGGCTTGTCCGAAAGGGATATTGTAGTTGACGGACTGGTGGGGACCATTGGAGCCAATAAAAGGGCGGCGCTGGAGGTGCTGGAGACCATCCGCTACTGTCGAGAGGAACTGGGGACAGCGACGGTCTGCGGGCTCTCTAATATTTCCTTTGGACTACCAGAAAGGCAGTTTGTCAACAGTGCTTTTCTGACAATGGCTATCGCTGCCGGGCTGACGATGGCCATCGCAAATCCAAACCAGACCCTGCTGACGAATGCGGCGCTGGCATCAGATCTGCTTTTGAATAAGCCGGAAGCAGATCTGAAGTATATTAATGGAGTGGCAAAGGCACAGATTTCGGCAGATGTGCCTAAGCAGACACAGGCTCAGGAAGAGACTGGAGCCCACCCTCTCTTTACTGCCGTGGTCAAAGGTAAAGAGGGACAGGTGCTGGAACTGGTAAAAAAGGAACTGGATGAGGGAGGATCCCCGGCGGCGATCATAGATTCCTGTCTGATCCCGGCGATCAATCATGTGGGTGAGCTCTTTGAAAAGGGGACTTATTTTCTTCCACAGCTGATCGCCAGTGCAGAAACGATGGAAAAGGCGATCGATCATCTGGAGCCGCTGCTGGCAAAAGAACGGGGCAGTGAAAAGCTGGATACGGTGGTTATGGCGACGGTAAAAGGGGATATTCACGACATCGGAAAGAATCTGGTGGTGCTCATGCTGAAAAATTACGGCTATGAGGTCATTGATCTGGGAAAAGATGTGGAGAGCCAGGAGATCCTGGACAGGGCAAAAGAAGAGAAGGCTGCTGTGATCGGTCTCTCGGCGCTGATGACTACAACGATGACGGAGATGAAGCATCTGGTGGAGATGGCGAAAGAGCAGGGCTGCCAGGCAAAGATCATTGTCGGAGGCGCTGTTGTCACCGAGAGTTATGCCCAGGAGATCGGGGCAGACGGATATTCTAAGGATGCCAGGGAGGCAGTGAAGTTAGTGAACCGTCTGCTGGGACATGAAATGTAAATAAGTCTGTCCGTTCAGGCAGGCATTACCATAAAGGAAAGTCAGAAAATGAAGATGATCGATGTGATTATACCGGTCTACCGGCCGGATGAAAAGCTGGAACAGTTGATTGAGAAGTTGAATACCCAGACCAGGAAGCCGGAGCATGTGTTCTTTATGCAGACACTGGCGGGAGGCGAAGAGGACGAGCGGGTACGGAAGATACTTGAGAAGGCAGACCAGGGGAAGATCGTGACCCTGCCAAAGAGCGAATTTGACCACGGTGGCACGAGAAATCTGGGGGCTTCTCTCTCAAAGGCGGACTACATGCTGTTTATGACCCAGGATGCCGTTCCGGCGCAGGATACGCTGGTGGAAAAACTTTGTGATTCCTTTGAGAGCCATGACCGGGTGGCAGCAGCTTATGGAAGGCAGCTGCCGGGAGAGCAGTCGGGGGTGATCGAGAGATATACCAGAGAGTTTAATTATCCGCCGGAGAGCTCTGTGAAGGAGAAAGCAGATCTGGACAGGCTTGGGATCAAAACCTTTTTCTGTTCCAATGTATGTGCCATGTACCGCCGGGATATTTACGAGGAACTGGGAGGATTTGTCACCCGGACGATTTTTAATGAGGATATGATCTTTGCGGCGGGGCTCATCCAGGCGGGGTACCGCATCGCTTATACGGCGGAGGCAGAGGTGGTACACTCCCATAAATACACTTACTGGCAGCAGCTGACAAGAAATTTTGACCTGGCTGTCTCCCAGAGACAGTACCGACAGATCTTTGAACAGGTCCGCTCCGAATCGGAGGGGATGAGACTGGTGAAGGATACGATGAAATATCTGATGAAACATGGAAAATGGTACCTGATCCCCGATCTGGTACTACAGAGCGGTTTCAAATGGATGGGCTACAAACTTGGACTGCGATATGAGAGTCTTCCCGCAGGATTGGTGAAAAAGTTCAGCATGAACAAAAGCTATTGGAATGAGAGGTGTTGATGTGGCAGAAGTTCACATTGTATTGACGACCTATAACGGGGAAAAATATTTGAGAGAGCAGCTGGACTCTATTCTGGCAAATACGGTTCAGGATGTGACGGTGGAGATCTGCGACGACGGTTCCACAGATTCTACACTGGATATTGCCAGGGAGTACGCGGGGCGGTATGATCAGATTTCCTTGTATCAAAATGAAAAAAATCTGGGATATACGAAAAATTTTCTTGAAGGCATCAAGCGGAGCAGGAGCTCATATATCATGCTGTGCGACCAGGATGATATATGGCACCAGGATAAGATTGAAAAGACGCTCTGGCAGATGAAGGAAATGGAGTCCCAGAGCGGGACTGACATCCCCTTGATGGTATTCACAGATGCCATGAATTTTGACAGCGACAGCGGGGAAGAGCTGGGTTCCTTTCATAAAAACAGTCGTTTAGATGTAAAAAGGCTTGACAGTGCCCATCTTTTTATGGAAAATAAATGTATCGGCTGTACGGTTATGTTGAATGGGACAATCCGGGGATATCTGCAGGAGCTTCCAGATGAAATCCGGGTTCATGACTGGTGGCTTGCTCTGATCTGCAGTCACTTTGGAAAAATTTCCTATATTGAAGAAACCACCTTGCATTATCGGCAGCACAATGGTAATATGATTGGCGGAAGCGATTTTTCAGACTATGTGAAGACACGTATTTCAGACCTGCGCAGCCAGCGCCAGGTGATCCGGCAGACATTTCTGCAGGGAAAGGCATTTTACAGGGTGTTTGGAGACAGGCTTTCCGGGGAAAAAAGGAAGATTGCACAACATTTTGCTGGAATGGCAGAGGAGGGTGCGGTCCGTCGAAGGGTAGATATGATACGTTTTGGTTTTTGTAAAAGTGGTTTTGTGAGAAATGCAGCGCTGTTCTGGCTGATCTGACAGAACCTGAGAAGATGTCTGAGTCGCTGCGCGGATCTGGCCAGCAGACATGAGGGCAGGAAACGGAGGATAAAATGGCAAAGAAAAATAAATCCGGAAAAAAAAGAGTAGTAGGAAAAGTGTTTCTGGTGATCGGGATCATCATCAGCATGGCGGCAGGAAGTATGCTGGCGGCGGCACAGCACGAGGTGAACGGTTCTCTCAATCTCTTAAATTTTGATAAGAAGAACTCTCTGGATAAGGTAGACGTATCCAAGTATGATACCGTCAGTGATTCGGAGATCATAAATATCCTTTTGGTGGGAGCGGACAAAAACCTGGATGAGCAGAATACTGGAGGAGCGGCGAGGCGTTCTGACTCCATGATGATCGCCACACTGGATATGAAACACAAAAAACTGAAAGTGACATCTCTGATGAGGGATATGTATGTGGATATCCCAGGATATGGAAGCCGCAAGCTGAATGCGGCATATTCATTAGGGGGGATTAAGCTTCTCTATGAGACCATCGCGAAAAATTTTGGAATTAAGATGAAAGGGTATGCAGAAGTGAATTTTGATGCCTTTGTGGAAGTGATCAATGCGGTAGGTGGAGTGGAGGCTACGCTAACTGAATCTGAAGCAGTAAACTTAAATGATACCAATTATATCAAACGTAAGAAATATAGAAATGTAAAAGTAGGAAAACAGGTTCTGAACGGTTACCAGGCTCTGGGCTACTGCCGGATCCGGCATGGAAAATGGAAAAATGGCCATTATCCGGCTGTTCTTACGGCCTCCGGCAAGGGAGATGATTATGGAAGGGCAGAAAGACAGCGTCTTGTGATCCAGGCTCTCCTAAAGAAAGTAAAGTCCATGTCACCAGCCAAGTGGTTTGATCTGGTGGACATTATTCTTCCCAACGTAAAGACGGATCTGGATAAGGATGACATCAAGTCCTATCTGATGGCGGTTGTGAAGATGGGAACCACAGAACTCAAACAATTCAGTCTTCCAATCCAGAATGGTTATACCAGCCAGAAGATCAATGGAGAGGACTGTCTGGTACCGGATCTGCCAAAGAATAGGGAGGCGCTGGAGAAATTTATTTTTGAAAAGCAAAAAAAATGATGCGGGAAACGGATGGATGAAATCCCTGCCGGGTTGACAATCTTCCTTGAAATTGGTAAAATAGTTGTTTGAAAAGCAAGTTAAGGAGTGAATCTAATGAGAAAGATGGTATTGTCCATTTTGATAGATAATACACCGGGGGCACTATCCCGGGTAGTGGGACTGTTTAGCAGACGAGGCTATAATATTGACAGCCTCACTGTAGGGGAAACCGAAAATACAGCGGTGTCCAGAATGACGGTGGCAGTGACCGGAGACGGGATCATACTGGATCAGATTGAGAAGCAGATCTGCAAGCTGGAAAATGTGATCCTTGTGAAGGAGCTCACCGGGGAAGCTTCTGTGTGCCGGGAGCTTATCCTGGTAAAAGTGGCAGCTTCCAGGGAAGAAAGACCTTCCATAAACGCCATTGTAGAAATTTTCCGCGCTAAGATCGTGGATGTTGCTTCAGACTCCATGATGATCGAGCTGACGGGCAACCAGGCGAAGCTGGATGCCTTTACCAAACTGTTGGACGGCTATGAGATCCGCGAACTGGTTCGTACAGGAATTACCGGACTGGCGAGGGGGCAATTGGAGGAATGAGACATCAAAGAATGGTCTCAATGTGATACGGGAAACCATCCGCTGGTAAAACGGCGGGGCTTTATATTAAATTAAATTTAGGAGGAACAGTAAAATGGCAGACGCAAAGATTTTTTATGAGAGTGACTGTAACCTTGGACTTTTGGATGGCAAGACAATTGCTGTCATCGGTTATGGCAGCCAGGGACATGCACATGCATTAAATGCAAAAGAAAGCGGTTGTAATGTAATTATCGGTTTGTATGAAGGCTCTAAATCCTGGGCAAAGGCAGAGGCTCAGGGATTTAAAGTATATACAGCAGCAGAGGCTGCAAAACAGGCAGACATTATTATGATCCTGATCAACGATGAACTGCAGGCAAAATTGTATAAGGAGTCCATCGAGCCAAACCTTGAGGCTGGCAATATGTTGATGTTTGCTCATGGTTTCAACATTCATTTCGGACAGATCGTACCTCCGAAAGATGTGGATGTAACAATGATCGCGCCAAAGGGACCAGGACATACGGTACGCAGCGAGTATCAGGCAGGCAAAGGAGTTCCATGTCTGGTAGCAGTACATCAGGACGCGACAGGAAAGGCTCAGGATATGGCGCTTGCTTATGCGCTGGCAATCGGTGGTGCAAGAGCTGGTGTGCTTGAGACAACCTTCCGTACTGAGACAGAG
The DNA here is from genome assembly GCA_910585745.1 of uncultured Eubacterium sp. GTDB lineage: Bacteria > Bacillota > Clostridia > Lachnospirales > Lachnospiraceae > Eubacterium_F. The sequence goes on from CAJUFM010000034.1 coordinate 28,407, forward strand.
ACAGACCTGTTCGGTGAGCAGGCAGTACTTTGTGGCGGTGTTTGTGCACTGATGCAGGCAGGTTTTGAGACTCTTTGCGAGGCTGGCTACGATCCACGTAATGCATATTTTGAGTGTATTCACGAGATGAAACTGATCGTTGACCTGATCTATCAGAGTGGTTTTGCGGGAATGCGTTATTCCATTTCCAACACAGCAGAGTACGGTGATTACATCACAGGTCCAAAGATCATCACAGAGGATACAAAGAAGGCAATGAAGAAGATCCTCAGCGACATTCAGGATGGTTCATTTGCCAAGGAATTCCTTCTGGATATGTCAGAGGCAGGCGGACAGGCACATTTCAGAGCTATGAGAAAGCTTGCTGCAGAGCATTCATCTGAGGTTGTAGGGGAAGATATCCGTAAGCTGTACAGCTGGAATGGTGAAGATAAATTGATCAACAACTAATGTGAATTATCAGAACCAATACAGCCCGGTTGGCATCATACTGACCGGGCTTTTTATTCGTAAAGGCTCAAGCCGTGCATTTCAGGAAACAATGGCACATTTGTGCTTGCACAAAAATGGGACATTGTTTCTTGAAATATAGGGCGCAGCCCGCGATGACGAGGCTGCGAAGCAGGCGAGGAATGCGCACGGCGAAGCTGGAAAGGGCAGAATAGCGAACAAAGTTCGCATAGATGACGAGGCTGCGAAGCAGGCGAGGAATGCGCAAATGGAGGGATATATCATGATTCAGCTTGTTGTATGTGATGTGGACGGCACCCTGATTGAAGATGGCGGTTCCGCAGAATCACTTAACCCGGAATATTATGAAGTGATCCGGAAGCTGGGGGAGAAAGGGATACAGTTTGCTGTCTGTAGTGGAAGACAGAAAGTGAGTGTGGAAAAACTATTTGCGCCGGTCAAGGATCAGATTTATCTGGCAGTGGATGGCGGAAGCATGGTATTTTATCAAGGAGAGTGTATCTATTCAAAAACTCTTCCAAAGGAATTGTGCCGGGAGCTTATCGAGGATGCCAGGCAGATCCCCCAGTGTGACATCATGGTCTGCGGTTTGAAACGCGCCTATGCAGCCAGTGCCGATTCGGAGATGTACCGCTGGATGGTAAACGGATACGGATACGATATTCAGGCAGTTGGGGATCTGACAAAGAATGTACCGGATGAGATCGTAAAAATCTCCCTGTATCATCACAATATGGTTGAACAGCTGACGGATCCCTGGTTTCGTCCCAGATGGGAGCAGCGGGTTCGGCTGAATGTGGCTGGTATCCAGTGGCTGGACTGTGTTCCCGTGTCTTCTGGAAAGGGAACGGCTGTGGAATTTTTGCAACAGGCACTTTCCATAGGGAAAGAAGAAACGATGGCATTTGGGGATAATCAGAATGATATGGACATGCTGAGGTGTGCCGGAAAGAGTTTTGCGGTAGCTAACGCAAGAGACGAATTAAAGGAAATGGCTACAGGGATATGTGGTTCATATGGGGAAGATGGGGTACTGCGGGAGTTGAAAAAGTTACTAAAAGGGATACTTTGAGAGGAGAATAGAATGGAAGATAAGGTTACGGTGTGGGTGGCGGTTGTTGTGATCGTTGTGTTTATCTGTATGACAGGCTGTTTCTTTTTTATGCTACGTAAAATACGGCATCTGGAAGCACAGAAAAGGGGATATCAGAGCATTGTAAACCAGTCGCTGGAAACCTTTGCCCACGCCATCGATGCCAAGGATCGGGATACCAATGGGCATTCGATCCGGGTGGCTGTATATTCCAGGGAGATTGCCAGGCGAATGGGGCTGAAAGAGGAGGAGCAGGAGCAGATTTATTATATGGGGATGCTGCATGATATCGGAAAAATTGGGATTCCGGACTCCATTCTCAAGAAACCAGGAAAACTGACAGAGGAAGAAATGGAAGTGATCCGCAGCCATCCCGCCATTGGTGGTGAGATTTTGAAAGATTTTACTGCGGTAGGTGGTATCAGCGCCGGGGCAAGGTACCATCACGAGCGGTTTGACGGCACCGGATATAATGAGGGATTGAAGGGCAGGGAAATTCCATTATTTGCCCGGATCATCTGCGTAGCAGACTGCTATGACACCATGTCAAGCAGACGGGTATACAAAGAACACAGGGATGAAGAATACATATTGAATGAATTCAAAGAGTGCAGCGGAAAACAGTTTGATCCGGATATCGTACCCTATATGATAGATATGATAAAGGACGGGACGGTAAAACAGTGGAATGGCAGGAGTTAGCCATCGGCTATGCCGGTGTGGCCCACAATAGCATTAGCTACAAGAAAAACTTCCTAAATCTAAGAGATGATTACAGACTATAAGTTTTGGAGAAAGATACACGGAATGTGTGTCTTTTTTTCTTTGACAGAATGTGTAATAAAATATCCACAATATAATACTGCGGCAGATATTGTGAAGGTTCGTAAATCTACAAAATCACATGTTTCGACTTCACTAAAATTGCTCGAAGACAAAGGGTTAGTCGAAAAGAAACAGAGTGAAGATAATAAAAAACACATAGAGATATTTTTGTTGCATTCTTTTATTATTTTATATTTGGAAACTTA
>CAJUFM010000035.1 GCA_910585745.1 uncultured Eubacterium sp.
TTTTGGAAAAATATACACATAATGACGGACTTCATCCCTTTGATGGTTACAGTGCAATGGCGGATGCCATTGACCTGTCGATGTTTGAATAGTTCCATAGCAGTATGGATAATAGGGGGGCGCCGGTTTGATCCTATTCAAACCGGCGCCCCCCTTATTAAATTTATGCGAAGCGTGACGCTCGTAGTAAATCTATCTGTAAATTTGTGGCTGCCAGGCAGGTCAATCTTTGCCTTCTGTTACAGTAGAACTCCAGCCGTAACGGAATCCCCGGTCAGTAGTCAGCTCGGAAGAAAAGATTTCAAAATAAATAACTGCGTCATGGGATAATGTAAATTCTACGGTCATGTTATCTTCTGAAACGCTTTTCCGCTCTGACAGGATCAGTGGATTTGCTGCTTCCTGGAGCAGCTGCGTCTGACTGCTGGTGAGATTTGCCGGCTCACCGAGATCGTGCCACACTTTCTGTGGATTGCAGGTGGTCTCGTCCACGATCTTTTGCAGACAGCAGTACTCACCGGAAGAAAGTGCAAAATTAAGCTCAATTGTAAGAGAATCACTGCCTGTCTCACAGGAAAGGTTCCACAGTACACCGCGGATAGTTCCCTGATTTTCGCAGACAACTCCGTGTTCGTTTCGGAGGAGACATTTTCCCGTCAATTCTTTGAAAAACTCAAAAGTCCAGAAAGTGGGCTTGGGGATACTGTTATTCGCCAGAAGTCCAAATCCCCCATGAAATGGAGTGAAAGGCACACCTTGTTCTTCAAATACATCCCCAAAGGTCCAGTAAGAATAGCCGGTACAGTAGTCGCCGATCTCCGATAAGATCCTGGCGAGGCTTGAAGCATTCTGGTTCGTGTCATGGAGCGGACAATTTGGTACATAAGCGGTATTAAATTCTGTGATATAAAAAGGAAGATTTTTGTATTCTCCAAATTCTCCGATAATCTCACGGCACCGCTTCAACGTACTGAAAGAGTATTCGCTGGACTGAAGGTCCGCGTAGTCATAGTGTCCCTCCCATTCTGGTAAATGAATGGTATAATGATGTCTGGAAATAAAGTCCAGAGGAACTTTATTTTCTTTGCAGTAAGATAAAAATCCCCGCATCCATACCTCGTCATTTCCGCCACAGATCGCAGGTCCCCCTACTTGAAAATCCGGATGGACTTCTTTGACGGCATACGCTGTCCGGGTGTATAGTTTACAATATTCCGGCATGTCTGCGTGTTCCCAGAAACCTGTCAGGTTTGGCTCATTCCATACTTCCACCGGCCAGCTCAGTACTTCTGCCTCACCGTAGCGGGAGAGCAGATGGGAAAGTGTCGCCTGAACCAGTGCGCACCATCGGTCGTAGTCTTTTGGAGGCGTCACATTTCCCTTCCAGTAAAACTGTGTCTGGGTGCCGGAAGCAAGTTTTCCAGGCATGAAGCCAAGCTCTAAAAAAGGCCGGATCTGGAGTTCCAGGTAACTGTCAATAACTCTGTCCAGATATGTAAAGTTATATTCGCATTTTATGTTTCCTGCCGGATCTTTATACTCCTGGTAGATCGCCATATCATCACAGAAAAGGCCGTGTCCCCGTATGTAAGAAAATCCAATCCTTTTCTGGACAAATGCCAGCTGGTCCCAGTATTCCTTGTGAAGTGCCAGTCCCATACGCCCTGTTCCCACACAGTATGTCACATTGTTGTGAAATGGCACGTTGTGGTCTAAATTGATATCATACGTCATTTTCATAAACTGTGTTCCTCCCCGTAATTTCTATCTATAATATAACATTAATCTTTTGTTCGGCGCAACCATAAAGATAAATACTTTCTGTAATATGAATGATTTTAATTGCTATTTTTTCGATTCTTCTTTATAATGAAAATATATTTTAGAAAGGGGTGCAAAAACCAATGAAACGTTGTAGAATAATTTTAGCTCATGCTGTTATTTTTGGTCTCTGTCTGGCGACGGTCACTCCCGGTACAGTTTCCGGAGCGAAGGCGAAAAAGCCAAAACTTTCCAAAAGGACGTTGACAATAACTGCTGGAAAGACGCAGACGGTCAAGCTTTCCCGCGCAGGAAAGAAGGCAAAGGTAACATGGAGCACAAATAAGAAAAAGGTAATTAAGTTATCGAACAAGAAGAAGACTTCCTGCAAAATAAAGGGGCTGAAGAAAGGGAATGCTCTTTTAAACTGTAAAGTAAAGACCGGAAGTAAGACTTATAAACTGCAGTGTAAAGTAACAGTGAAAGCAAAAAAGGTTGTAAATACTCCAAGTATTCTCGCTGCTTATAAGGGTATCATTCCGAATATGGGTGCTGCCGTGAACTATGGAAGCAGAGCTCCCAGGGAACTTCGTGATAACAAAACATTGACATTTATCAAGAAACATTTTAACAGCATTACCTTGGAAAATGAGATGAAGCCAGATAACATCCTCGGTTCTGCTCCAAAGAAGCTGTCTGTCCAGGAGGCGAAGAACAAAGGTTACTATATTCCGGAAGGCTACAGTGAAGCAACCGTTCCACAGTTGAACTTCAATGAAATAGATGGCACCCTGGAAGTTGCTTCGAAAAATGGACTAAGAATGCGTGCCCATACTCTTGTATGGCACAGTCAGACACCGTCCTGGTTCTTTACAAAGAATTATGATGGAGATACAGTCGTGGCAACGGATATTATGGATGCCCGTCTGGATTACTATGTACATAATGTGATGGCCCATGTGATGGAAAAGGAAAAAGCGCTTACCGGATCTGCAGGAAGCATTGTCTACGCCTGGGATGTTGTAAATGAGTATTTGAACCGGAGAGCTTTTGGAAAAGTCTGGGATAGTGTATATGGAAATATGGGTGCTTCACCTTCTTATGTAAAAAAGGCTTTTCAGGTGGCATATGGTATGCTGAAGACTTATGGCGTTCAGGATAAGGTAACACTTTTCTATAATGATTATAATACATATTTTAATACACAGAAGGTACTGGATCTGGTCAGCTTTATAAATAAAGATGAACCTGAGAAGATCTGTGGGGGTATCGGAATGCAGAGTCATGTAGATGTAAAGGTGCCGACAGTAAGTCAATATGGTGCCGCTTTGGAGAAATTCCTTGCTGCTGGATATGAGATCCAGATCACAGAGCTTGATTTTACCATCAATTTTGATACGGAAGGCTCTTCTGCGTCTTATTCTTATGTGGATGAAAATGAGACCAATAATGACCAGAAAAAGTTTGTCAGCAATCTGATGAAAACGATCATTACGAAACAGAAGAACCGCGATGTCAATGTAAATCCAAAGGGAATCACAAATATCACCTTGTGGGGGCTCACCGATCGTACTTCCTGGCGTTCCCAATGCCAGCCGCTTCTGTTTGGGGATAACATCTATGATCCGAAACCGTCCTTCTATTCTTTTATTAATGCGGTAAAATAATATGATGCCAGGGCCAAAAGGTCCAACATCGTGATGTAAAATCAGAAAAGGGGGTCTCTTAAGTCATGTTAAGACTTTTGAGACTCCCTTTTCTTGTATACTTAGTATGTTGTTATTTGTGTTATTCAGCCAGAAGGTCTACTCCCAGGCAAAACTTCCATCGTCTCTCACTACGTCACCAAGTTCTTTATAGTCAAAATTTCTAAATTCTGCTTTTGCTTCGTAGTAAGCGTAATCGACACATGCCATACCGACAAAAGCTCCTGTAAAAAATCCACCATAGCTTTGTAATACATAATCATCGGACAGAATGGCAGCATCCAGTGTTACCGGAATCTCTTTGTAATTTTCGCCGTCAAAAGAATATTCATAAGTATAACTTTCTTTTCTGACCTTTGCCCGGAACCAGACATCTGCACCTTCCGGTACCGGAATGGCGTCATCCCTCAGGAAAGAATTATAGTTTCCGCGGTTGCACTGCGCTACCTCGATCACCCGCCCACTTTTCTCATTCCATGTCACAAAGGCAAAGGACCAGTGCCTGTCGTTGTAGTAGTTTGTCAGTCCCGCCATCTGCTGGTAAGAAAATGGATCATAGCTTACTTTTACGGAAGCATCAAAGTAAAATGCCTGCCAGCGCCTTGCAACCAGTGACAATTCATGTGTGTTGCAGAGGGATCCCTGGCCGCGGAGAACAAGCTTGCCGTCTCCGGTGCTGCCCATCGCATCGGTAAAAGGTACACGAAGGGTATTCCACTCGTCGTGAAGTACAGATGAATCAAATTCATCGTAGAAAGAGTGATCTGCCGGTGCAGCAGTCTCTATGCCGTCGGCCGGTGCCTCCACATAGACAGAGCCCCCGTGTCCGCCCTCGATCCGCGGCCAGCCTTCATCATCCCAGTACACTTTCTGGATAGACGTCTCCCGTCCCAGTGTGCAGTAGCCCCGGGGATCGATGCAGGATTCATTTTCGTGGGTCCATGGACGCCCACACAGACTGGCATAATACCACTCACCGCCAGGCGTCTCAACCAGAGCACCATGCCCCTGTTTTTGTATACCCAGGTATGGAGTATCAAAGTTCGTGATAAATGGCCCATCTGGTTCTGTCTCAAAGCTGAGCTCATCCAGAGTACGGGATCTTGCCACGACCTCCTGATGTGTGTACACAGTACCGCCCTGGGCTGCAAAAAGATAATAGTAGCCATTTATCTTATAAAGATGGGGTCCTTCAACAAGTTTAACGTCTGTACCATTATAAATATTTCTTGCGGTGTCCGGTTTTAACTTCATGGAATCCGTATCAAATTCTGTCAGAGTAATACCGTTGAATCCATGGTGATATTCACGATGATCCCATGTCTGCTGTACCAGATATTTTCTTCCGTCCTCATCATGGAACAGAGAAGCGTCGAATCCCACACCATTGACACGGATTGGATCAGACCAGGGGCCACGGATGTCTTTTGCTGTCGTTATGTAGTTGACCATATCCTTAAAGGATCCTTCGGTTATTTTAACATCGGTGTAGACCAGCCAGAATTTTCCATCGGCATAAGAAAGATCTGGTGCCCAGATACCACCAGAAGAAGGATTTCCCTTCATATCGAGCAGTGTCGTTGTTGATAACGGAGAGGGGAGCAGATTCCAGTGGATCATATCTTTTGATTCATGCAGACGTACGCCTGGAAACCACTCAAAGGTAGAGTTTGCTATGTAATAAGTATCATCCACGCGGATAATGGAAGGATCTGCGTGAAAGCCAGGTAGAACCGGATTTTTTAATTGTTTCATAAGATGATGTAAACCTCCATTCTTGTAATTTATTTACTTTTATTTCAGTGCAGGTTTTCTGCACAAAATAAGTATAAATGCTTTTAGGTTAAATGACAAGATTATACTTGCAAAAAAGCGGAAAATACTATACTTAAAGTTATAATAAACACGATACAAAAGGGCTTTATGGAGGGGCAGTTGATCTCCGTAGAGTTTTCAGAAGAAAATATATCTTGGAGCTATGTAAAGATTTAGATATACATATCATATTAATAGAATCCCCAGAAACATCTGCTTTTGCTATTGTTCATAATCCATAGTTGAATTTTTGCCATGATTATGTTATAGTGAGCATAAAGAAAGGCATCTGCTGGAACAGATGCCTCTCAGACGGATAGTGTCCAACTCCAAAAGTGGATGCTCCCAAGCATTGATACAATGTCCTAAGGGACACCGCCTAGCCTGCTTGCCGACAGGTTAGGCAATTTTTATTTTCGCTTGTTTTCCTATCTATGTAGGCAAGCAACGCTATCAGCAGAGTTCCGAAAGATACCAGCAAAGCCAGTATTCCCAGAAAAACCATAATAGTTTCATAATCTGTCATCAGCGTCACCTCCCGTCTGGTGTAAGTCCGGCAAATCATAGATTATGCCGGCTAAGTTTACAGTGACAGCTTGGGAGGCTACCACCCTGTCGAAGGGCTTTTCCGTAAGGGAATTTTAACATATCTTGTACCCACATTCAAGAACGATTTGAGTGACGATATTTCATCTTCTATATTTATCTCTTTTGTATTTATTGACATCTGGCTCAAAAGAATTATGTTGATTTATAATCTCCTGTTCCACAAACCTCATGCCATATTTCTCTCCCCATTCTTTCACTGTAGATTTCGGCAATACTTTGACGGAGATACTGAAAAAGGCGAAAAGGGAACAGCATAGGGAACGGTTCCGATATGGGGAACTCTGCCACCATAATTATTACCGACAGGTAACAGAGAAAGGACGTAATAATTATGAGGTTTACACCCTGCAGAATACGGAAAATATTCCAGAAGATTATGGGGAAATTTCCCTTGTGTGTCTGCGGCATGATGGGACATGTGAAACTCCCATGACAGTAAGCAGCGTATGCCGAAAAATCCAAAAGGAGCTGCCTGGCATGAAGGATTTTCATTTTCATTATCATATAATGAAATAAACGGTGATTAGGAATCTGAGTTATATGAAAGCAGATCTTACTGGAGATGGCATTCCAGAGAGCATTCAGATTGATGAAAGCGCAGCGGCAGAACCAAGGACTGGTGATGAGCCAACGATCCGGGTTTTTTCCGGAAAGACAGGGGAGATGATCTGGTCTCTTCCAGTGAACGTAGTTCATGGGGGATGGAACAATGTGTATTTGTACAGGGATGGTGGGAAGTCCTTTCTTATGACCTGGAAACCTGCCATGTATCAGGGAGCGGCAGATTACCAGTGGAAAATTTTTTCTCTCACAGAGGATGGGAAGGAAAAGATACTGGCGTCAGACTTTTTTGATTTTGATCTGAACAACTTGAAGAAAAGCGATGCAGAGCGCCTGCGGAGTTTTGCAGAAAGATTGAACAGGTATTTAAAAAAGGCCCAGCTGCTTATCAGTACCCAAGAAGGTATACTCCGCATAGGAGTTAGAGATGTAGCTGTGAAGGGGAGAAGTGAGCACTACGATCCCTCAGAGGAACTGGCGGAAATGAAAAAATAAAATAACAAGAGAAGGTTGACAGTTGTGTACCTAATGGATATAATAAAGGTATACAGATGTCAACCTTTTAAGCTGGAGGGATTTTATGAAGAAGATTAAATTGTCAGATGCGGAATGGAAGATTATGGACAGGCTGTGGGAAACACCCTATCTTACGATTCGTCAGCTGACGGAAAGTCTGTTTGAGGATACTGGATGGGAAAAGCATACGGTCATCACCCTTCTTGGACGGATAGAAAAGAAAGGAGCATTATCCTATCGTCAGAATGGCAGGGCAAAGGAGTTTTATCCCTTGGTTTCCAGGGAGGACGCCTGCGGGGAAGAGACCAGGAGCTTTCTCGAAAAAGTTTACCAGGGGAGCTTAAGTATGATGGTGCATTCCATGGTAGAGAGAGAGTCTCTGTCAGAACAAGAACGACAGGAACTGATACGGATTCTGGAAAAGGGAGAAAAAAAAGGAGGATGATGCTATGGAAGTATTGATGGCAGTTGTTTTTTTACCAGGAATCATCTATTTGCTGGCAGTTACAGATTACATGGCAGTAACTATGATTGATATTAGTGTGCTGGTATTGTTTTTATGTGTTATAAGGATTTTGTTCCGGAAAAAAATACGTGGGGAATTGATGTATTCGTTGTGGATCCTTGTTCCTATACGCTTTCTGTTCAGTCCGCTCTTAACTGCATTTAGGAATTTGGTAGAACGAAAGAATATTCCAGATATAAATTTAACAGATAGTAGTTTTGAAATAATTCAGAATATGGTTCAGTCAGCTCAGTCAGAAAATCTAAAACTGGTGTCAGGGGTGGAACCAGTGCGCCTGGACCTAAGGGCAATATCTCTGCCAGTCTGGTTCTGGTTCGTGTGGGCCTTGGGGATTGCAGTGGTATATCTTTGGTCTGTGTATGTAAATGAAACATTCCGCCACAGGTTATTTGAACAGCGGATCCGGATTGTTGTAGAAGGCTGCCAGTACCCGGTTTACAAAGTCCCAGGAATTGTTTCTTCCTGTGTCATGAAAGTAAATGGAAAAAAAGGAATTTATCTGACGGAAACCGTGGCTGAAGATGAGGAAAAAAGGGAATATGTTCTTACCCATGAACTTTGCCACTTAAAACATAAAGATCTTTTTTGGGGAAATCTTCGCTGTATTGTGCTTGCCTGCAACTGGTTTAATCCGTTGATCTGGGTGGCAGCTTCTTTATCAAAGCGGGATGGAGAGACGGCATGTGATGAAAGATCCATACGTGTCCTCGGTGAAGCAAAGAGACATCGTTATGGCAGGGTGCTGGTGGAAATGGTGCCGGATAAAGAACAAAGGAATGGCTTATTTTTTACCGCTACGACTATGGGTGGGGGAAAACGGGAATTGATCTACAGAGTATGCCGTATTGCCGAAAGCAGGAATCGGTGGATTCCAAGTATTGTCGTTCTGGTGTTTACATTTTTTCTGGCATGTATGATCGGGTTTGTTCCCTCTTCTGCAGACTTAAGGGGGCTTACTCCAGAGGAGACAGTAAGGCAATATCTCTATTACTGGAATCAGAACTACCAGGAGGGGATGAACAGTCTTAGGGTGGATGGAGGTTCATATAATAGTCATGGAAATGTGACTGTCAGAAAGTGTGGTAAAACAACAGAGGTGGAAGACGATGATGTTGATATTGAAGGGATCTGGAGTAAGGCTGGAAGTAAATGGGCGGCCGCGCGAAGACTGAGTCTGGAAATTCAGAGGGAGTATACGGAGCATAACGAAAAGACAGGAAAGGAAGAGCAGCGGAGGAAAAGCAGGGAGGAGGAATTTATAGTTGTCCGGAAAAGTACAACTGCTGACTGGAGGATATTGGTGACGACGCTCGATGCGCCCTATTATTGGTAATGATTACTGGCATGTTGAAGGCAACATCAACATGCCAGTTCAATTTATCACTGGGGCAAAAAACTTTTGACTTCAACAACATCATATAGCTTAATGGCCAGAACAAAACAGTGTTTAAATTCGCGCCGTCGAGCTATGTCTCTATGAAAGCCATGAAGCAAGATGGCTGAAATCTATCAAAAGCTCACCATGATAAATATTGACTGGGACAGGCTGGCTCAAACCGCATATCCTGGGGTAGATCACGTCTTCTTCAAAAAAGTAGACGAGAAGTTTTTTCTGATAAGGATCCAGGATCCAGTATTCCAGGACGCCGGCATCGGCATATTTGGAAAGTTTTTTGAAACAGTCTTTCTTTTTTGTGGATGGGGATAATACTTCCAATACAAAGTCAGGAGCTCCGTAGATGCCCCAGCTGCACAGTTTTTCCTCCTGGTTTTCACAAAGTACGATCATATCCGGCTGCACCATGGTTTTGTTATCACGATCCAGTTGAACATCCAGTGGGGACATCAGAGGCAGGCACTTTCCGCCTTGTTCCAAAATATAATTGGAAAACTGGCGGTAGATCTCGCCACAAATGCGTTGATGAAGAACGGAGGGGGCAGACATATCGTAAAATGTGCCATCAATAAGTTCACGGCGCTGGTCTTCTGGCAATGCGTAATAGTCATCCACAGTGCAGGTCCCAGCGTGTTTTGCAGAATAAGCGTGATTTTCATGTAATGCAGGCGGATCTTGAAAGAGTTTTTCCAAAGCCATCAAAGTATCATAGCGGGGGTGGGTGGTTTCACCAGAAAAGATCTTCTGTATGGTGCCAAGTGGGACACCGGATAATTCAGACATCATGGAATAGGAATATCCCCGCTCTGCCTTTTTTTGTTTCATTTCTTCAATCGTCATAGGATCACCCCTAACTCTGTATATTTTTGCTGGTTAAGTTTATTATACATAATAGAACGCGACTGGTCAAGAAAAAACTAAAAAAATATCCAAAAAATAACCGAAATATTTCCATAATAAAAATAGGTTGAAAAAAACTGCCGGATAGTGGATAATGATGTTGGAATTAAAGGTATATGAATTTAGAAATGGAGATTGTGATGAAGTGGATCCTGTTTTGTTTAATAATTATAAATATTTTTAGTTTTTTTCAGATGGGCTTTGATAAAAGACGGGCAAAAAGACATGAGTGGAGAGTACCGGAAGCTCATTTGTTCTTGTCGGCGCTGGCTGGCGGCAGTGTGGGAAGTATTCTGGGCATGAGGGTATTTCACCACAAGACCAGACACTGGTATTTTGTGTGGGGAATGCCGGCGATCCTTGTATTGCAGATCGTGCTGATGTATGTCGTTTGGAGAGGGTGGATGTGATTGAGTTATGATATGACACGGGGAAATATCACTAGTGGAATCATGAAGTTCGCCCTGCCATTGATGGCTGGCAATCTTCTGCAGCAGGTGTATAATATTGCGGACACGCTGATCGTGGGCAGATATCTGGGTGAATATGCGCTGGCTGCTGTGGGGTCGTCTTATACATTGATGATTTTTCTTACTTCCGTTCTGTTGGGGCTCTGTATGGGAAGCGGCGCGTTTTATTCGATCCAGTTTGGGGCGGGCGAGCAGGACCGTTTAAAAACAGGCGTTTTTCTTTCTTTTGTGGGAATAGGAGGGCTTACGGTTCTGTTGACTGTGGGGTCTTTTTTGGGGATTCAGGGGATTCTGTGGTTTATGAGGGTTCCAGATGGGATCCAGGGCTGCATGAAAGAATATTTGAACTGTATATTCTGGGGGATCCCGGCAGTTTTTATCTATAATTTTGCCGCCAGTCTGTTGAGAAGCGTGGGGAATTCTTTGACTCCTCTTATATTTTTAGGGATTTCTGCGTTGTTGAATGTGGGGCTGGATCTGATGTTTATATTAATGTTTGGATGGGGTGTGGCGGGAGCTGCATCAGCAACAGTGCTGGCACAGTACGTGGCGGCAGCTGGGATTTTGATATATTATTTTAAAAAGTGTCCCATGCTGCGGGTGGAGAGAGCGCATATGCGGTGGGACGGAGACATTTTAAAAGAAATATCCAGCTTATCGCTACTCACCTGCCTGCAGCAGTCAGTGATGAATTTTGGAATTCTGATGGTACAAGGCCTGGTGAATAGTTTTGGAACTGTGGTGATGGCTGCATTTGCGGCAGCTGTAAAAATTGATTCCTTTGCTTATTCACCGGTTCAGGATTTTGGAAATGCATTTTCTACATATGTTGCCCAGAATTATGGTGCGGAAAAGAGGGAGCGGATCTGGCAGGGAATGAAGAAAGCGGTGTTTCTCGTATTTTTATTCTGTGTCTTCATAAGTTTGCTGATCAATGTATTTGCTGGCAGACTGATGTCTCTCTTTATCGATGCAGATAAGACAGAGATACTTTCTGTGGGAATTGGATATCTGAGGATTGAAGCCTCCTGCTATTTTGGTATCGGGCTGTTGTTCCTTTTTTATGGTTTCTACCGCGGGATCAAGCTTCCACAAATGTCTCTTATATTGACAGTGCTTTCTCTGGGCAGCAGAGTGCTTCTGGCATACATGCTGTCTGCAGTGCCGCAGATCGGGGTGACAGGAATCTGGCTGGCTGTTCCTATTGGCTGGGGATTGGCAGATCTGGCTGGTGGTGGATATTATTTTTATCGGAAAAGGAGATATAATGAGAAATAGCTCGATGGCACAAATCAGTACCGTCGAGCTAAACAAGCAGGCAACGGGAATCGAACCCGCCTCCCCAGCTTGGGAAGCTGGTGTTCTACCAATGAACTATGCCTGCATACTTCTATTATATCACTGATCAGAAAAAAGTCAAAGGAAATCTTTTTGTGTTTAGCCCGGCGGCGACAATCCGCCAAGGAGCCGGGGGAAGGAGGAATCGGATTGAAACTGGATTGGAAGGAATACACGGATAGGGTGAGACAGGCGGCAGCAGAGGGCTGCGTGCTTTTGAAAAACGACGCGGGAGCATTACCCTTGAAAAATGGGGAAAAGATAGCGGTGTTTGGACGGATCCAGCGTCATTATTATAAAAGTGGAACCGGCTCCGGTGGCATGGTGAATGTATCCAGAGTGACAGGTATTCTGGATGCACTTCTGGAGGAATCTTCCCTTTGTGTGGACGAGGAGCTCCTTGGAGTGTATGACAGTTGGGAAGAGGAAAATCCCTTTGATGAAGGGCTGGGCTGGGCAAATGAGCCCTGGTCCCAGGTAGAGATGCCAGTGAGTGATGAAGTTGTAAAAGCGGCGGGACTGAGAAATGGTACGGCGCTTATACTGATTGGAAGGACGGCTGGGGAGGACCGGGATAATGTGGACGAAAAGGGCGCTTATCGGCTGTCGGACACAGAAGTGGATCTGATTGAAAAGGTGACAGAATATTTTAACCGGGTGGTAGTGATATATAATGTTGGAAGTATTATGGACATGTCTCATCCATGCCTGAAAAAATGCCAGGCGCTCCTGTATGGCTGGCAGGGAGGCATGATCGGAGGTTATGGGGTGGCGGATGTGCTGACGGGCAGAGTAGATCCCTCGGGGCGGCTTGCTGACACGATAGCGGAAAAGATAGAAGATTACCCCTCTACTGCTAATTTTGGCGACGGGGTAAGGAATTATTATCAGGAGGATATCTATGTGGGGTACCGCTATTTTGAAACGGTGGCGAGGGAAAAGGTGATGTATCCTTTTGGGTACGGTCTGTCTTACACAGAATTTCAGGAAGAAATTAATGAGTTTCATGAGAGTGATGGTGAGATCACCCTTACAGTGACAGTTCGCAATACCGGAAACAGGATTGGCAGACAGGTGGTGCAGATCTATGTGGAAGCGCCTCAGGGAAAGTTAGGTAAGCCTGCCAGAGTTTTAGCAGGTTTTGAAAAGACCAGACAGCTTGGACCTGGAGAGAAAGAGGAACTAAAGTTCCATATTCTTCCCTATACTTTTGCTTCCTATGATGATAAGGGAGCGACGGGACATGCTTATTCCTATGTACTGGAGCCTGGCGAATACCGGGTGTATGCAGGGAGAAATGTCAGGGACACTGTCTGCGGGGGAGTATTTTCCCTGGGAGAGATACGGATCATAGAGCAGCTGTCACAGAATCTGGCACCGGTACTTCCTTTTCGGCGGATGAAGCCGGAGGCGACGGCTGAGGGAGAAGATAGCTGGCTTATGACCTATGAAGAGGTGCCGCTGGGGGAAAAAGTGGATCAGGTCAAGCGTGGGGAGCATCTGCCAGAGGAAATACCCTATACCGGGGATCAGGGATACCAGCTAAAGGATGTGGCAGAAGGAAGTATAACCTTGAAACAGTTTGTGGCACAATTTGATGAGGAAGATCTATCCTGTATCATCCGGGGAGAGGGGCTGGGAAGTCCCAAAGTTACCTTGGGAACAGCGGCGGCCTATGGAGGGGTGTCAAAACATCTGGCTTCTATGGGGATTCCTTGTGGGTGCTGCGCCGATGGGCCTTCGGGGATGCGCATCGACTGCGGGATAAAGGCATTCAGCCTGCCTAATGGCACGATGCTGGCATGTACTTTTGATCCGGTGCTGGTGCAGAAGATATATTCATTTACCGGGAAGGAGATGGTCAACAGCCGCATCGACAATATTCTGGGACCCGGGATGAACATCCACCGCAATCCATTAAACGGAAGAAACTTTGAGTATTTTTCCGAGGATCCTTATCTGACAGGAAAGATGGCAGCGGCTCAGGTGAGGGGCCTGAAAGAAGCTGGGGTTACTGGGACGCTGAAACACTTTGCCGCCAACAGCCAGGAGACAAAGAGAACGGAGTCAGATTCTGTGATATCCGAGCGGGCGCTGCGGGAAATTTATCTGAAAGGATTTGAGATTGCGGTGAAAGAGGGGGGAGCCGATTCCGTCATGACTACCTATGGTTCATTAAACGGAGTGTGGACAGCGGGAAGGTATGAGCTGAACACCTCGATCCTCCGCGGTGAATGGGGATTTGAAGGCATTGTAATGACAGACTGGTGGGCAAAGGTCAGCAGCCAGGACAGAGATGAGCCGGCACGGGGGAATGATCTTGCCTCTATGATAAGAGCCCAGAACGACCTCTATATGGTCTGTCCGGAAGGGGACAAAAATCTTACCGGGGATAATACCCTTTCTGAGCTGGAGAAGGGAGACCTGACAAAAGGTGAGCTTCAACGCAGCGCCATAAACATCTGCAGACAGTTGCTGCAGACGCCGGCTTATCTGCGGAAGACCGGTGAGGAATGTCTTGTTGAGGTCATAAACAGGCCAGAGGAGATGGAAGATTTTTGTGTGGATGATATCGAATATTGTGAGGTAAATGATGTGGCAGAGATTCCGATGGAGCAGGCAGATACCTCCAGGGACAGCAGTTTTGTATTTGCCATATCGGTAAAAAGCCAGGGAATTTATGAGATGGAGATTGAATTCTGCTCTGATCTGGAGCCGATGGCCCAGATTCCCATGACTGTTTTTGCCCAAAGCGTACCCATCGGCTCCATCACATTTAATGGAACCAGTGGACAGTGGGAGACGGTGACAAAAAGAATTTGTATCGGGGCGAAATACGGGGTTCTGAGACTGCATTTTGCCCAGAGCGGAGCCAGACTGAAAACCATGCGGTTCCGTCTTGTGGAAAAGGCAGAAGATGAAAACAATCCGATGGAGGTATCGGGAGAATACGAGATGGGATTCCGTTAGTGTGATGTAGTATTATTGTATTATCGCAGCGGAAATCCCGGAATGGGGGATAAGATGGAGATTTTGACAGGAATTATGCTGATGGTTCTGATTCTCATGAATGCCGTTCTGGTGTTTATGGTACTTAGGAAAGAAAGGTCTGGGAAGTCGGCGGATGGCGGATCGGAACAGCTGCACCGGGACATCGACGAACTGAAGCGGATATTTACCGGGGTGAAAACGCGGGGGATCTGGGGAGAGTGGCAGCTGGGAAGTATTCTGGAAGAAACACTGACCCGTGAGCAGTATGAGACAGAGTGCATGGTGATCCCCGGAAGCGCCAGCCGAGTAGAATACGCAGTAAAACTGCCGGGGCGGTTTGAGCAGACGGTATATCTGCCGATAGATTCTAAATTTCCCCTGGACGCCTATCTCCAGCTGGAAGAAGCACGAAACAGCGGAAACCGGGAGATGGCAGAGGACGCTGAGATTTTGTTTAAGAACCGGGTACGGGGATTTGCCAAAGAGATCCGCGATAAGTATATCATGCCGCCGTATACTACGAATTTTGGTATTCTATTTTTCCCGGTAGAGTCGATTTATGTGGAGGCGGTAAAATGTGGATTGGGGCAGGAGCTGATGAAGAAATACCAGATCACCATGGCCTCACCGGAAAGTATCTCCGTTCTTCTCAATACACTGCAGATGGGATTCCGGACACTGGAGATCGAGGAAAAGAGCAGTGAGGCGTGGCGGGTGCTGACGGAGGTCCGCTCTGAGGTAGAAAAATATGAAGAGGTGCTGCTGAACCTGCAGAAGCGGATAGAGCAGACAGGTAAAGAGCTGGAGCTTCTGGTGGGAAGGCGCACCCGGCTTTTGAAGAAAAAGCTGGAACGGCTGGATGAGGAAGATCTTGATGAATATTAAGATAATGTTGGCTTAGTTATTCCTTTCCCATTTGCCATGCCCATGTCCTTCCCCATGTCCGTGTCCACTGTCTTTATTGCCAGAGTGAAACTCGCAGGAGGAATAGCCTGTGAGTTCTCTGATCTGCCGCATGGTAAGCTCCTTAACATCTTCAACCGTCGTATCCGGGTTTACTTTCTGCAATTCCAAAAATGCCCGGTATTTGCCGACGGATAACCCTGCGGCGTGGGCCGCCGTGACATCATCGTAATGTCCCGTATCACAGCAGTGCTCCTGGTGTTTTGGAATACAGGTTTCAATATTATCAAGGATCTCCTTATTTTCCTGTTCGTTATTTCCAGCTACAGAGATTGAAAGCATTTCATCCTTCTCCAGATACGAGACAATGCTCTCTGTTTTCAGAATCTCATCGAGGGCATTTCTATAGTCCATAAACTGGATGTCAAGATCATTTGTCACTTTACCTCCGTCGTCATTATAATAATCGATGGAGATTACCCGGTTAAACCGGTTTAAGTTTAGTTCAAAAGACGGATTGATATCGATACTGATAACCGAGGTCTGTGTAAAATATAACCGATATCCGCTAAAACCGATCAGTAGAAATAATAGACAGGCCGCCGCAGGAATTATCTTTTTATAAGCGGATTTTTTCTGTGGCGTCGTATAATTTCTTGTCTTTTCTGCAATATATTTTTTTGTTTGTTCTTTTAATGCTTCTTCTGCATGAATGCTGTCAAAGGTTTCTTTTATCTTGTTATTCATATCCATCACCTCCCAATTTTTCCCGCAATATTTTTTTGGAACGTGTTAGATAGGTGTAAATCGTGTTCACGTTTTTGTGAAGTATCTGTCCTATTTCTGGCGCTGTATAGCCTTCATAAAAATGAAGATAAACGACAGTTTTGTATTTTTGGGGCAGTGACTGGACGGCTTCCAGAACTTCCTGGTGATCCGGTAATAATTCGCAGGGCTGTTCCGTCAGTTCGTCGATGGAGACCACATGGGTTCTAAAAAAGTTTTTGAGTAAATCCTTGCAGGCATTTATGGTCACACGGATAAACCAGGCCTTTTCATGCTCTTCATTTTCAAACACAACGGAACTTAGGACATACTTCAAAAATACGGTTTGAAATATGTCCTGAGTATCATGATAATTTTTCAAATGAATCATACAGAGTCTCCGAACCATATCAGAATACTGGCAGACTGCCCTGTTTACCTCTTGTTCGTTCCGCATAAATGCCCTCGTTGTTATCTCCTGTGACAGCCTCCTCCGTGGCCGCTATGTCCATGGTTTCTGTGGCCGTGACCGCCTCCCCAGCCGCAGGCACCATTCTGTCCTCTGGAAGCATAGTTATCACAGACACCATCGCCATCTTCATCGACAAAGCCTTTTCCGGCATTAGCCCCATTGATACCGCGTTGTTTGTAATTATCACAGATACCATCGCCGTCCTCATCTACGAAAGAACAGTCCTTTCCGCAATAGTTGCATACCGTGTCTGTGTTGATGTCGTCAGAACTTTTTTCTTTAATGGGTTCTGTTGTAACAAAGTTGCTAGTTATTTTTTTTGCTGGTGCTGCAGTAACAAAGCTGCTGGGTGTTTCCTCAGCTGGAGCTGCAGTATAGACTCTGGGTGTTTCTTCAGCCGGAGCTGCGGCAAAGATGCGGGATGTCTGCAATGCGGCTACTAAGGCGACAGCAGCAACACCTGTTACAATCATTTTTTTCTTCATTTTCATTTCCTCCATAAAATATTAAATGTATGATTTACCATTTCATATATAATACGATTCGGTTTAGGAAATCCATTCACTTTTATGGAAAAATTTTTTTTATTTCAAAACGGCCTTTTTATTATTTGAAGCTTTACTGTAATAAGTGATGGTTTTTCCATTGACGTTTGTTTTAATAAAGGCTTTGACGTAAAAAGTGGTGGTTGATTTTTTTGCCAGTTTTAAGGAAAGCTTTAAGGTTTTAGCACTCACATTTTTCACTTTCTTAAATTTTATCTTCTTCGCCTTTTTTGCTTTTGTGCCTTTTTTGACTACCTTTTTATAGATGGTATAGCCGCTGGCCTTTGGATTTTTTGACCAGGCGAGGGTTATTTTTTTCTTCTTTTTATTTACAGCCGCCTTTTTCAATTTTACTGAAGATACAGAAATCTTTTGCGGCGGTGCAGGAGTCGGGGGTGTGACCACGGGGACGCTGACCAGTGGAACTGCTGGTGGTGCAGGTGTGGGAACCGGGGCTCCGGCGATGGCTTTTGCCGCCGCGTTGTTTGTATTGGCAAGAGCTTTTTTGGTTGCATCCCCTGCTCCCTCGAAAGCATCAGGCGCTATGGTTACATTTTCATTGATCGTAATTTCCTGTAGGTTTGGAAGATTTTTGAAGGCATCTTCTTTGATATTTTTTAAAGAATCCGGTAAATAAACAGTATTCATATTGGCGCAGTTCTCAAAGGTTCCCTTTTCAATGGTTTCGATCCCATTGGAGAGGGTTACATGATGAAGATTGGTATTATTTTTAAATGCGTATTCGCCGATGGTGTAGGAAGTAGTGGATTCAATGACGAGATCATTCATATTTCCACACTGGGAAAAGGCATTGTTTCCAATGGAAGTTACATTTCCCCGCAGAGTTACTGTGTGAAGATTGGCGCAGTTCATAAATGCCTCATCTTCAATGACGGAAATACTTCCTGTCTCAGATACTACAAATTCGTTCATATTACCTGCTCCCTGAAAGGCGCCTTTTTTAATCCGGTCAATGATTCCACTGACCCGGAAGCTGTGGAGGTTTCCGCTGTTCTGGAATGCGTACTCGCCAATTTCAGAAATACGTGTTCCTTCTGTCACAGTAATGTCCCCCAGATTCTCTGTTCCCTCAAAAGCGCTGGTCCCAATGGCCAGTTCCGGGCTGTTGAAAATAATATTATGTACCGGGGAATTATAGAAAGCTTTTTCTCCAATGACAGTCAGACAGGAGGGCAGCTGGTGCTGCGTGAAGGTCATGGAACCTTCCTCCACTGTCGGAGTCTCCGGACTTGGTATTTCTGTCGGTGCCGTCTCTGAAACTGCGAAATCTCCAGTGGCATGATAGGTATAACTTCCCACCTGGTAGACCCGGTAGGAAGAAAAGGCTTCGGCAAAGATCTGTTCCAGTGTGTCTGGCAGATAGAGATTATGGATATCACCGACGCCTTCAAATGCTGATGAACCGATGGCACGTATTTTTTGCCCGCCAATAGCAGCAGGAACTACAATATCTGTCAGATTGTTTCCCGATGCTGGCTGGTGAAAACCGGTAATTGTAAGTAAGCCGTCTATATAAGCGGTTTCAAACAGGCTTTCGTCAGTGATGGACAGAGGTGTGTCTGTCTCCGCAGCATAAGCATCTGTGGAAGGTGGAACAGCAATGCTGGTAAAAATAAGTGATAAGATCAGAGTGGCAATAAATAGTTTTTTTGTCTTTCTAATAATCATGATATCCTCCTTGTGTTTTGTGGCGGTTCAGTTAGGGTGTGTCTGATCCGTTAAATCTGTAACGGGTTACCTGTAAAGATCAGTTACAAAAACAAAGCAGTGGTAAGGAAGTTTTCTGCATTTTTCCTTGGCGGCCTTTGCCTTCTGCAGGTCATCAAAAATTCCAAAGACGGTAGGACCGCTGCCGCTCATAAGAGAGCCCAGGGCGCCCTGTTCCAGCATTGTCTTTTTGATGTCTGCGATCTCTGGGTGTTCTGGGATGGTTACGGTTTCTAATATATTTGCCATGCTGCTACACAGAGCCCGGAGATCGTTTTTCCGGATACATTGTATCATATGGTCGATATCCGGGTGATCTGTCTGCTCATCCAGTTTTAAGTTTGAGTAGACAAATTTTGTCGAGACGTGAAAGCCTGGTTTCGCAATTAATACATAGCAGTCCGGCGCTTCGGGGAGCGGTGACAGGATTTCTCCGATACCTTCTGAGAGGGCGGTTCCCTTCATAATACAATAGGGGATGTCAGCGCCCAGGGTGATGCCCCGTTCCATCAGCTGCTGATCCGAGAGCCTGAGATCAAATAAGCGGTTCATGGCGAGCAGGCAGGAAGCGGCGTCAGTGCTTCCCCCAGCCATACCTGCAGCGACAGGGATACGCTTGTCCAGCTGAATACTGACCCCGGTATCAATATTAAATTCATCCATTAGAAGCCTGGCGCTTTTGTATACGAGATTATCTTCGTTTACTGGGAGAAAGCCAAGATTTGTGGTCAGATGTATCCCTGGAGTTTTTGATTTCGTGAGGGTAAGCCGGTCGAACAGCCGGATGCTCTGCATGATCATCTTTACCTCGTGGTAGCCATCCTCCCGTCTGCGAATGACGTCCAGACCGAGATTGATCTTGGCAGGAGCATTTATCCATAATGAATCCATAACGTTCACCATCTCTTTTTTCTATATATTATAACAAAGTTTGGCGGAATAAAAAAGATTTTATTGGGAAAAATCATAAAAAGAAAAATTTTCACCAGTCTGACAGAGTCGGGCTGTAAAAAGATCTGGAGGAAAAGAAAATGAAAAAAGTTTTACTGGCAGCGGCGGTGTTATTTGTCTGCGGGCTGATGTATTTTTATGGAAAGGCAACAGAGGGGGATAAGATGCAGCGGGATATCGCAGAACAGGTCATTCGGCTTCATGTGGTGGCGAACAGCGACAGCGAAGAGGATCAGCAGCTGAAGCTGGAAGTAAAAGAGGAAGTTGTTCAGATGCTCCGTGACGAACTGTCACAGGACACCTCTGTGATATCTGCCCAGCAGACACTGCGGGATCATTTAAGAGAAGTAGAGCAGACCGCTTCCGGCTACATACAAAGAAAAGGTTATGATTATGAAGTGAAGGCGGAGCTTGGCACCTGTTACTTTCCCGTGAAACAATACGGAGACATGACCTTTCCGGCGGGGGAATATAAGGCATTGAAGGTCAATATAGGAAGACACGAGGGAAAGAACTGGTGGTGTGTCATGTATCCAACCCTTTGCTTTGTTGACAGCACGTACCAGATCGTGCCGGAAGAATCAAAAGAAAAGCTAAAGGAAAATCTATCCAAGGAAGAATATGAGTCTCTGCTTACCAAGGGAGAAGGTGTGGAATATGGTTTTAAGATCGTGGATTTTCTGACAGGCCTGTTGCCGTGACAGGCCATTGAGTAAGAGCAAAGCCACTGCCTGGCTGGGCTGATCCTCAGGAAATTCTGGAAAGGATTAAAGGATTCAGGGATTCAACCGAAATATATAGTAGCAATTATTTCGGAGAGTGAGTGTGAAATCTATGATCATTAACAACAATAAGATTTCCATTGACTTTAAAGACACAGACTATGCAAAGGGCTTAGGGGTGTCGGTACAGAATGCCAGGGAAGGCAGCATTTCCAACATAGGAATTGAGTACACAACGGATTGTGCGGTACGAAAGGATATGGGAAACAGTATCGTATATACGGATACGAATAGTACAAACAGCATACTGCAGGAAGCGGCTCAGGGATTGTCAGGGGACAGCTTTGATCCAGCGGAATTTATCAGCCAGAGCATGAATGGCAAGGACGCAAAAGATATAGAGGATGAGGACGGCTCTATCTTGGAAGAGTATGTGGCGTCCTCATTAGAGCGCGCTCTGGAGAGAGTCAAAACCCAGCGGCGGGAAAATGCAGAGGCAGTGGAGCAGCAGGTCGAGAAAAGTGAAGATAAAAAGGAATTTATGGATGAGATCGACCGGCGGATCAAGGAAGCTGCCCAGATGGCTGCCGGATTGCAGGGGATGTCGGAGGCAGCAGCGAAATATCTTCTGGAAAATGAACTTCCGGTGACGCCGGCAAATGTAAAGGGAAGCCTGGCAGCGGGAGCCGCAGCCGGGGGTGTCGAACCCATAGAGGGGAAGGAACCCTTTGAGACAGTCCGGAGTCAGGCGGAGGCCATTCTTAAAAACAGCGGACTTGAGGTCAACGAGGAAAATATGGCGGCGGCGGAGAAACTGTATGAAGAAGGAGCTCCGGTGACTGCTGAAAATATTCGCAGTTATCAGGCGATTCAGGATCTGAAAGAGCTGTCACCAGAAATGCTGGAGACCCGTATAGAAGATGAAGTGCTGGAGGGCGTACTTCCGGAGGAGGCAGATCTTGCCAATATATCCCGGAAAGAGGCGGCTGAGCGGCTGGAGAAGCTGGTACAGACCGATGAAGAGACGCTTCGTCACATGTTTGCAACGGACGCGGAAGTAATAACTGCAAAGAGGCAGCTGGAAGAAATCCGGCTGACGATGACAATCGATGCAGCAAGACGAATGGAGAATAAAGGGATCCATCTGGATGTACAGAATCTGGTGCAGATCGTAGAAGAGTTAAAACAGATGGAGCAGGAGGCCTGCAGGGGATATCTGCAGTCATCCGGGGTGGAACAGTCCAAAGAGAACGTAGAGATCATGACAGATACCCTGCGGGCAAGAGAGGATATCCTGTCGGCTCCTGCAGCAGTGTATGGCAGGACGATTGAAACAGTACATAGTGATACCATCGCAGATGTGGCTGCCACAGGCCGGGAAATGAGACTCCGTATGGAGAGCAGCTATGAGTCTGTGGGAACAGAGGTAAGGGCGGACCTAGGAGACAGGATCAGCAAGGCATTTTCCAATGTAAATGATATACTGGAAGATCTTCAGCTGGAGCCTACTGCGATGAACCAGCGGGCAGTACGGATCCTTGCCTATAACCGTATGGAGCTTACCAGAGAAAATATTTTATCGATGAAAGAATACGATGATAAGGTGACGACTCTTGTCAGGGAACTTCGTCCGCAGGTGGTGGCAGAACTGATCCGGCGGAAGGAAAATCCTTTGGAAATGAGCCTGGATGAGCTGGGAGAAAAGGTTTCGCAGATCAGTGAGGAACTTACCCAGGATGATGTTTCTTTCCGTAAGTATTTGTGGAAACTGGATCACAGTGGTGGGATTTCAGAAGAAGAAAGAAAGAGTATGATCGGTATTTACCGTCTTTTAGATAAAGTAAATAAGAGCGACGGGGCGGTGATCGGACAGGTGGTCCGGGATGGCAGGGAATTGTCTTTTTCCTCCCTGTTGTCAGCGATCCGCACGAGAAAATCCAAGGGCATTGACCGTGAGGTGGATGATGACTTTGGAGGTTTAAAGGAAGTCGTATCGAAGGGTGAGAGCATCAGCGACCAGATCAGCGCGGCATTTGGCAGCAGTGTTGTATCGAAGCTTCAGAAAGAGCTTTCCCCGGCAGTGTTAAAGGACCGGAATGAAAGTTATATGAATGATCCGCTGGAACTTCTACTGGATGAATGCCAGGGAAGTGAAGAGGCGTTTAAAGAAACTACCGAGTACTATGAACAGAGGGCAGAAGAAGTAAGGCAGATGGCGTCAGAAAGCGATGAACAGATCTTACATATATTAAAGCAGGTGGAGCTGCCAGACAGCCTTATGAATGTGCATCTGATGAAGGCTTATCTGGAACAGGGAGCGAAAGAATACCTTAAGTTCTTTACGAGAGAGGGAAGCGAGGAGATCATAGAAGCTTTTGATAATCCGCAGCTGCTCTCGGAAGTGTATGAGGAAAAGGAAAATGCGCTGGCAGATCATTTACGGGAGCAGAAGGATTCCCAAGATGTTACAAGCGACACAGTAAAAGAGATCGCAGTCATGGCGGGAAGTATATCTTTTTATCGTCAGATGCGGCGTTTTCAGAAATATGAGGTGCCGATCGTGACAGAACGCGGTGTGACAGCCTGTGCGGTCACAATAAAGCAGGGAGACAAGGCGGAAAAAGGAACGGTAGAGATCAGTATCAGTTCCAGCCGGTTTGGAAGCCTTCAGGCGACTTTTAAGGTGGCAGGGACGCGGGTATCCGGTTTTGTTACCAGCGGAGAAGAGGGTACTCTGGAGGTGTCCAGAAGTATCTTCGGTGAATTTGAAACGGATTTGGAAATGAATGGATTCACGATGGAGCGTGGAGATTTTGCAAAAGGAACAAGAAATTCATTTCATTCAGGTAGTCAAATAGAGGAAGAAGCCACAAATGACAGGTTGTATCTGGTGGCAAAATTATTTATTCAAAATGTGCAGAGAAGGGAAGATGAAAAATGAAGATAAACACAAACATTGCAGCGATCAAAGCGAGTGGACACTTGAACCGGACAGAGGATAAGATCACGACGAGTCTGGAGAGACTTTCTTCCGGATACAGGATCAATAAGGCGGCAGATGATGCGGCGGGAATGGCGATTTCCCAGAAAATGCATGCACAGATCCGTGGATTACAGCGTGCTTCAAGAAACGGTGCAGACGGTATTTCCTTTATCCAGACTGCAGAGGGTGCCCTTATCGAAGTGGAAAATATGCTGCAGAGATGCCGTGAGCTTTCTGTGCAGGCGGCTAACCAGGGTGTGACTATGCTGGAAGATAAAGAGGCGATACAGAAAGAGATTGATTCCCTGATGGAAGAGATTGACCGTCTTTCATCTGATACAGAATTTAATACGAAAAGTATTCTGGATGGTTCCTGTTGCCGTCAGACATCCTCCAATAATATTGGAGTTAAGGTTGTCTCCATGACAGATTCTGTGGAGCTGACAAAATACGGTATGAGCATTGACCAGGTGGCTACAAAGACTGTTTTTACAACCGGCACACTTGGTATGGCTGCTACAGATGTATTTACTGAAGAGGGAGATATTCAGATCAATGGCGAGATGATCCATGTGGCGAAGGGTGCTACATTAGAAGATGTATATGCAGAGATCCGTGACTGCTGTGAGAGTATGAATATTGCAGTGACGCCAGTCAATGCCCTTGGAAACGAAACTGAGCTTGCCAACGCGACATCTTTGCAGTTTGAATCAAAGCTCTATGGTGTGGAGCATAAAATAGAAGTAACTACTGATACGCCGGTTCTTGCCGCTAAATTGGGCGTGGATGGTGGAAACATAGTGCAGGGACAGGATGCGAAGGTAACACTGGATACGGATTCTGGATTTTCCAAGACAGCTACCACATTTGTACAGGGAGGCAGAGTGACGGTTTCAGACCGGGACGGTTTCTGTATGATTTTTGATGTTTCTACTGCAAAAGCGGGAAGCGATGCGGCTGTGACCGTACTGGACGCAGGATTTGTGGCAATTCAGATTGGTGCCAATGAGGGGCAGACCATCGATATATCCATTCCTCCAGTGACTTGTAAATCTCTTGATATTCAGGACTGTAATGTATGTACCAGAAAGGGTGCTTCGTCAGCGATCAGTAAGTTTAATTCAGCGATAGAGGAAGTTTCTGCCGTCCGTGCGAAGCTGGGTGCTTATGAAAACCGTCTTGACTCCGCTACTTCAAGTCTTGATATTACATCTCAGAACCTGACCGAATCCTGTTCTCGCATTGAAGATGTGGATATGTCAGAAGAGATGACAGAATATACACAGCTGAGTGTGCTCAGCCAGGCAGGAACAGCAATGCTTGCACAAGCAAATAACCGTCCCCAGACAATTTTGCAGCTGCTTCAGGGCTGATGAATGAGAGGTGGATGAATCTTGGATAAGGAAGTATTAAATGCCTATGCCGCAAGAGTGGCACAGGCAAACCGGAGTGAACTTGTCATTATCATGTATGAGGCAATCCTGGATAGTGTAGAAGAGGGCAGGAAGTGCTTGGAGACAGATAATATAGAGGTCTGCCGGCGGGAGATCGGACGTGCCAGAGGGCTTTTGACAGAGCTTATGGGAAGTCTGGATTTTAGCTATGAGATCTCTCATTATCTGAGAAGGCTGTATGTGTATGCCTACCAGGAACTGTGCCAGGGAGTGGCGCTTCGGCAGAGTGAACGTTTTGACCACGCTGTAAATATTATTAAAAAGCTTCTTCCGGCATTCCAGAAGGTGGCTGACCAGGATCATTCACAGGCAGTCATGCAGAATGCGCAGCCGATTTATGCAGGGCTTACCTATGGCAGAACCAGCCTCAATGAGAATATTGGGGTGGATGTATCGGCAAACCGGGGGTTTCAGGCTTAGTCCAACAGTTTTGCCGGGCTGGTGCGATGATGGTATAAATACAGATCAAAGGGGCGTGCGTTTAGAGCCGCCCCTTTCTAGCTGGTCAAACTTTCCATTTTACGCATCTGTTTGAGCAGATATTTGTATTTATACTGAATGGCATTCATTTCATAAATACAGCTGTCCACCAGATCCGGATCACATGCATTATCAAAATTAGAGTGTGCAGTTGCCAGTGAAAGTTTGATCTCCTCAATTTCATTCAGAAGTTCCTCTCTTGCAAGTAGAAGGTTGTCCGTTTTCTTTTTCATAGCTCCCTCCGTTGTTTATTTTCAATGTATTTTTTCTTTTAATATGTCGTAAAATGGGGAAAATTGAAACGACAATTTTTCTATTTCTACGCTATTTCTTTTAACAGTATTTCCCTTGCCGAAGAAAATATTCCAGTATTTACAAAATAATGGTTGACAAGATGACTGTCACAGTGTAGTATATGAATTACAACAAAATCAGGAGGTGAAAGTATCGAGGACAATATGTTGATCTTCCTCGTGCTGCTTCCGGTGTCACTTTGCGATCTGTACTGTTATCGAGTTCCGAATTGTTTTATAGCAGGAGGACTTGCACTCAGCCTGTATCGGAATATATGTCTGTATGGTATGGCGGGATTGTGGCATTTTACATGGAATGGTCTGGTTCCAGTTGTTGTCTGTTTAATCTTTTATCTGCTCCATTTTTTTGGCGCAGGCGATATCAAATTATTTTCCATAATCAGCAGTTATTATAATTTCAGATTTTGTTTCCGGATCATGATCTGTTCACTGATCATCGGGGCATTATTTTCTATTATCAAAATGATCCACAAAAGAAATTTTTATGAACGATTTAAATATTTTTTTAAGTATGTAGAAGACATAAGGGCAGGTAAGCTGCCAAAGGTGTACTATGACCGGAGAGTATCGGGAGATGATGGTGTCATCCCCTTTACTATATGTATTTCCACAGCGGTCATCTTATGCCTGAAAGTTTAACCTGTTTTGTAAGGAGGGAAAGTTTGGGACCAAAGAAAATTTTTATCTGTATGACAGATCTAGATTATGGAAACCGGCTGGAGAGATATTTAACCGGCCAGAATAATTCCGGTATAGAGGTAGAGCTTTTGACCGGATGGAGAGATAAGGCAGATGTGAAGGAAGAAGACATTGTGCTGTCAGATAATCCGAAAATACTGGAGGATCCTGGGTGTCAGACCGTTTTATTTGTAAAAACACCGGAGGAGCAGGGGAAAAATAAAATTTTTATGTACCGCAGCAGAGATGAGATATATAAAGATCTGCTGGAACTAACGGGAACGAAAGAAGATAAAGGAAACAGTTCCCTGAAAGAAAGCGGCATCATTGTCGTATTTTCCCCAGAGGGGGGAGATGAAAAAACGCTGCTGGCCTTAAAGAGGGCTGGTGAGCTGTCCCGGAATAAGCGGGTGCTGTATTTAAGTCTATGTGGTTTTCCCATATTTTTTAGCTCCTACCCTGAGGAAGAAGGCAGAGGAGGAGATATCCATGCCTCTCCGGGGATTAGCGAGCTTATGCTTCGGACAGAAGGTGAGGATTTTACGCGAGGTTTGGAAAATATGGTATTTCAGCTGGGAAAGATCTGGTCTGTCACACCGGTCAGACATTATAAAGACCTGCTGGATTTTTCCCTGGATGATATCCGCAGATTTATGAGGGGGTTGAAAGCGCAGGGTATATTTGAGGTTGTAGTGCTGGAACTGGGACAGATTTTTGAGTATACCCTGGATCTGATGACTTATGCAGACCAGATCTTGATTCCGAAAGAACCGGGGATTCTGGCTGTGATACGGAGAAATGTATTGCAGCGGTATTGTGGAATGGAGGGAAAACCGGAGTTGTGGGAGAGAATGACCTTTGAGGAATCAGACGCTTCTGTTCCGGAGAAAAAAGAAGAGCTGCTGCGATTTATTGGAGTAGAGGGGGCAGCGGATGAGTGACAGGGGGAGCAGAGAAGAGCGGCAGAAGATCCGGCAGATGGTGTTGGAACAGATACCGTCAGATTCTGAATTGCAGGAGGGAGAACTGCTGCAGCTGATCGATGAAAATATCCGGCGTGCGGGAGGGGACAGTTATCTGCGCTTTGGGGACAGAAAAAGACTGCGGAAGAATATTTATAACTCCATGAGGCGGTTAGATGTGCTGCAGGAACTGTTGGAAGATGAAAATATTACAGAGATCATGGTCAATGGACCGGAGCATATTTTTATCGAGCGGGAGGGACGGATGATGGAGACAGGACTAATATTTGATTCCCCTGAGAGACTCTACGATATAGCGCAGCAGATTGCTTCCGGAGGTAACCGCATCGTCAATGAGACCAGCCCGATACTGGATGTGCGGCTGGCGGATGGATCCAGGGTAAATATCGTGCTGCCTCCCATCGCGATGGAGGGACCAGTCATTACAATCCGTAAGTTTCCCAAGGATCCTCTGACCATGGATAAATTAATAGATATGGGAGCGTTGACAAAAGAGGCATCAGAGGTACTGAGAAAATTGGTGGAGGCAAAATATAATATATTTATTTCCGGGGGGACCGGTGCCGGAAAGACCACCTTCCTCAATATTTTATCCAATTATATTCCTGGGGATGAGAGAATCATCACGATAGAAGATTCGGCGGAGCTGCAGATCCAGAGAGTAAAAAATCTGGTGAGGCTGGAGGCGAGAAATGCCAATGTAGAGGGAAAAAACCAGGTAACGATCCGGGATCTGATCAAAAGCGCCCTGCGGATGCGGCCGGATCGGATCGTGGTGGGGGAAATCCGGGACGCCACTGCCATCGATATGCTGACAGCAATGAACACAGGCCATGATGGTAGCCTGTCCACCGGCCATGCCAATAGTCCGGGAGATATGTTGAACCGCCTTGAAACACTGGTGCTTATGGGAATGGAGATTCCACTGGAGGCCGTGAGACAGCAGATAGCTTCTGCCATAGATATCATTGTCCATCTGGGCAGACTGCGGGACAAAAGCAGAAAGGTGCTGGAGATCTGTGAGGTGGGGCAGTGTGAGGGGGGAAAGATTCAGATGTATCCGCTGTTCCGGTTTTGTGAGGAAAAGGAGCAGGAGGGAAAGATCATGGGGAGTCTGAAACGGACAGAACATAAATTGATCTACAGCGATAAATGTGAAAAGGCAGGAATACATATATGATCGATTATAATAAGTATGTCTATACCAAAAAGGAACTTGTTCAGTATGGTTTGTGGGGAGGAAGCGCGGGATTTGTTCTGTTGATGTTATTTTATAATAATGTACTGCTCTGTGGGATTCTATCGGTGCCAGCTGCTTTGATCTTTCTGGGTTATTACCGCAGGATCCTATTGGATCGGAGGCGCTGGCAGCTTACCATTCAGTTTAAGGATGCCATGGAAAGCCTTGTGTCGGCACTTTCTGCCGGTTATTCCCTGGAGAATTCTGTGCGGGAGACTTCCGGGGATCTGAAACTGATATATTCGCCAGAAGATATCATCCGAAAAGAATTTGATCATATGAGGAGGCGAATGGAACTAAAGGCGTCAGTGGAGACACTGATGAAGGAACTGGGGGAGAGAAGTGGTGTGGAGGATATCATGATGTTTAGTGAGATACTTGGTACTGCGAGACGAACTGGCGGTAATCTGGTGCGTATCATGCGACAGACCTCTTCCAATATTGCAGAGAAGATCGAGGTGCGCCGGGAGATCGAGACGCTGGTGGCAGGCAAAAAAATGGAGGCGGCATGTATGACTGCAGTCCCTCTTCTTATGATCCTGTACCTTCGTATCTTCTCGCCGGGATTTCTGGATCCCCTCTATAATAACTTTATGGGTGGCATGGTGATGACAGGAGCTTTGGCAGTATATAGTGCAGCTTTTCTCTGGGGACAGCACATAATGAAAATAGAACTTTAAATGAGGTGGGGCGATGGAAAAATACTATCCGTATATTCAGAAACTGATCCATAAACTGCATCTGGAGCGTATTCTGGATCAGGATAAGGAAACAAAGGAAGCGGTGGAGGTCCTGTATCGCTGTCAGGATAAGAAAAAGATATGGGAAGAAATATGGTGCCAGAGAATTATGCTGATGCTGGCAGCGGTTATCCTATCCCTTCTCTTTTTTCTGATCTGTATGACAGCGGGCGAGCCGGATCTGGTAATACAGGATGGACGGATCATTAAGAATGATTCAGAGGTGGTAACTTTTGGAGTCCGGGCACAGACAGGGGAGGATACTCTCGAGGAAGAGCTTACCCTGGAGTTAAGACCAGAAGAGGAGCAGGATCAGCCTCCAGAGGAGACACCGGTCCCGCAGACAGAAGTGTTATTTGCGGAGATCCAGGAAAAGATACAGGAGGCGGTAGAACAGCAAAGAGATTCGGATCAGATCCTGCTGCCGGAGAGAGTGTCTGGAAACAGAGTGGAATACCTGAATCCGGAGAAGAAAAAAGACTATTCTGCCTTTTTTCTATCTCTGGCGATATTACCGGCGATGCCATTTTTATGGAAACACCAGAGACGGCAGAAGCTTCAGCTAAGAGAAGAACAGCTTGCATTGGACTATCCTGAACTCATCAATAAAGTTCTGCTTCTGCTCAGCGCGGGACTTACGATCCGGGGGTGTTTTGAAAGAATTTGCGGCGAGTATAAAAGCCGTCTGGAAGAGGGAGGCTGCAGGCGTTATGTGTACGAGGAGATCAGTGTATCCTGCCAGGAAATGAAAAACGGAGTGTCAGAAGCAGAGGTAATGGAAGCTTTTGGGAAGCGGTGCAGGCAGCTGCCCTATCTTAAATTTGCTTCTTTAGTCAATCAGAACATACGGAAGGGATCTGAGGGACTGACTGCTATTTTGGAGCTGGAGGCGGTGGAAGCTTTTGAAAAAAGAAAAGAAACTGTAAAAAGGATGGGAGAAACAGCGGGAACAAAGCTGCTCCTTCCTATGATGTTAATGCTGGGAGTAGTTATGGTGATCATTCTTGTTCCAGCGTTTATGACAATGTGAATAACTTCTCGGAATCTCAATGAATGTGATTCTAACTGAAAATTGACAACTG